>JAFQQQ010000005.1 GCA_017410525.1 Bacilli bacterium
TTCTAATGGTTCAAATAAATATTTTATTGCAAATTCTTTTAAATTCATTCCACTTGCTTTATGAATTATATTTGATAGTATTTGAATACCAATAGTTGAATAATGAAACTTCTCTCCGATTTGATCTTTACCACCAATCTGTGTTAAAACAAATTCTCCCCAATCACTACTTGTAAATGCTTTAGTATATGGTTCATATTTATACTTATATGGCACTCTCATAGTTAAAAAATCTTCTATTGATACATCTTTTAATTGTTCTTGATTTCTTTTTAATTGATACTCTGGGAAGAAATCTAAAACTTTTTGATTAACGCTTTTAATAAATCCTTTATCTATTGCTATACCTATAAGTATTGATACAACACTTTTTGCTATTGAAAAAGTATGAATAGACTCATCTTTTGTTGCATTATGAAAATATTCTTCATATACCTTTTTATTATCTTTGTAAGCAACTATTCCAAGTGTATTGCTATATTCTTCATAAACTACTTGTCTTATTTTATCTTTCATTTAATCCTCCCTACAAATTACTATTTGTTAGTTAGATTATATCATATTAAACATTTTTTATAAACCCATCATCTCTCTAACAACTCTATCAGACATTTTAACTGTACCTACTAACACTAACATTGAGAAAGCTATTTCACTTACATAAGTCCACACCTGATTTATAGCATCTGCAGTTGGATCTATAGCTGGTGGACTAGACGCAAATAAAGAAAATATAATACAGGCGAGTACAATAATAGCCCCTTCCAAACAAACTGCACTATAAGATTTAATAAAACTTACACCCACCTGTTGGGTAGTATCAGACGCAAATGTAGATAATGGTATCGGTGATATAGCAGTATAAAGATATAATTTAAAGAATCTTCCATATACTGTTAAAATCATTATGAAAGATAATACAGTTATTAAAAGACTACCTATAAGCGTGACGGCCCAAAGTGGGATACTTTCAAAAAATCCACAATCTTCTATAGCTGTAATTATTTCTTGAGGTAATGTAGATTGAGCTACACTACCCAATCCAGCAGAACGCATAATAGTAGATATAACACCTTGAACTATTTTAAATATAGCTTTCATTAAATCTAATCCATAAACTACTACTATTCTTGCAAGTCCAAATCTAATTAATAGTTTAAACGCCTGCTCTGGTCTTTTTATTTCTTCTAAAGAACTACTACTTTTAACTACACCTATTACAAAAAAAAGGACTAATAAAGCAAGTCCTATTGCTTGAATAGCCCCATAAATATTTGTAATAACATTCCATATTGTTCCACCCTTAAAGGTTTCAGGACTCTCTGTTATTAAAGTCCATATTTCAGTTAATTTATCGTTCCAGGTATCTAGTGAGTTATTAAGGTTATTTACAACCCAATTACTTAATATAAGCACTATAACACCTCCTAAATATATTAAATTATTGCATTAATAATTTCTTTTGAAAAGGTCATTATAACTCCACCTACAAAAGCTACTACACCACTAGCTCTTTGTGATGGATCTTGACTCTTAAAAGACATACCTATTTGAAATACACTATAACCTAAAACAATCATACCTACAGCTCTTAAAGCTCCAAATATAAAATCTGATAAATTATTTATAACTGCAATAGGATCATCGGCTGCATAAGCTATAGCGCTTGTTCCTATAGTACAAACTAATACAAATATAATACACATATAAATTTTAAATATTTTCTTTTTCTTCTTTTCCATTTAAATCATTTCCTTTCAAAAAAAACTCATCAAGTTCTTCTGATGAGAGAATTTCATATCTATCTTCAAATTCTTTTATATCTATTTTACTTTCTTCACCTATATATCCACCAAGTTCTATAGTTGCTATAGCGTTTTCACTATTACCGTGAATATATGCTTTACTACCTCCATCAGTTGTTAAAGATATATTAGGATGCTTTAATAAATCAAACTTTAAATCTTTTATAGGTCTTTCTCCCCTTATGAAAAGAATTGCATAGTCATTATCTAATAATCTAACTTCATCAGGAGTCATCAACTCTCTACCTAAATTCTGATAATTAGTAGAATAATGCCCTCTATCACCGTGGCTTAATCCATAGGTATTAACATCTAAATTAGATTTACCCATTAATTCACTAACATATTTAAAAGTGGATTGCTCATTACCACCTAAATATAAAAATGTATCACAGTTTCCTACTATTGATTCCCATTGTTTTTCAAAGAGTGCTTTTAATTGAGCTAGATTCTGTAAAATTATAGATACAGATACTTCCCTAGAACGCATAACACTTAAAATCTTATCAAAATCATCGGGTAAACTTACATTAGCAAATTCATCCATAACAAAATGAACGTGTATAGGAAGTCTTCCACCGTACTTATGGTCTGCTGTATAAAATAACTGTTGAAATAATTGAGTATATAAAATACTAACTATAAAATTAAAACTTGTATCATTATCAGGAATAAGAGCAAATAAAGCTGTTTTCTTTTCCCCTAAAGTTTCTAATTCCATTTCATCTGTTATTGTTAATGAAGCTAGACTAGATAAATTAAATTTTTCTAATCTTGACGCCAAAGTAATTTGAATTGATTTTAATGTTTTAGCACTTCCACTATGATAATCTTTATAATACTTAACTGCTATATGATCTGGATTCTCTAATTCTAATTTAGCAAATAATATATCTAAAGGGCTTAAATAATTATCATCATCCTCTTTTACTTCTCCAGCTCTTAACATTTCCATAACCATCGGGAAGTTTTGTTCTTCATCTGGAGCTTCGTATATAAGATAAAAAATTAACGATGATAAAAGCATACCTGCACTTGTATCCCAAAATGGGTCATTAGTTTGACTACCTTTTGGAGTAGTAGATTTAAAAAGATTAGTTACTAATTTTTGAACATCATTATCATCTTTTAAATATACAAAAGGATTATAACAATGGCTCTTTTCCATATTTAGTAAATCTAATACCTTCACATCATACCCTTGTTTTTGTAAAAGATTACCTGTATCTCTTAATATTTCTCCTTTTGGATCTAGTACCACATAAGAAGTATTGGCTTGCATTAGATTAGGTTTACAGTAAAATCTAGTCTTCCCAGCTCCACTTCCACCACATACTAGAATATTAAGATTTCTTCTATGCTTTCTACCATTTAATCCTAAAGCTACATTTTGAGTTAATAATTTATTCTGTGTTGGAGGTTCTTGATGATATTTTTTATTTACCTTCTTTTTATTTCCCCATTTAGCAGAACCATATTCTTCTCCCCTTCTATAATTCCTTTTTGTAGTAATATAAAAAATTATTGCTAGAAAATATATTAATATTAAAATTATTACAGTTTTTAAAGAATTATCACAGATAATAATTTTAAAAGGACTCCCTGTTATTTCAGAAAAGTCCTTTATAATATTAAATAATCCTTTATCAATATATGGAGCAATTAATAAACCTATCCATATAACAGGAATAATACCTAGTAAATAAAACCAAAATGGTGTTTTTACTTCTTCCTTCATCTAACCTCTATAAATTTACGAAAACCTTTTTTCTCTGGTGCATTAATAACTTTTAACATTAATTCTTCTATTGGTCCTGTTTCGTGTTGAAGCTTTAAATTTTTATTTCTAAATTCATTTAAAGCATTTATTAATATACCGTGTTCATACTTATCTAACTGAACTACTTTTACTCCTTCTTTCATTTTATCACCTCATTTTTCTAAATACCATAATAAATTTTTATAGCTGCTATTGATATTTCATCAGTAGTATATCCTGATAATTCCATCATTTTTTCAAAATCTAGTTCTAACTCTATTGCTAACTTTTTTAATATTAATATATTAGGTTTCTTTCTTTCACCTTTTTCTATTTTAGAAATTGTATTATTATCTACGCCCGTTCTTCTAGTTAATTCTCTTTGGGAGATTTTCTTATTTAATCTAGCTTCTTTTACTAGAGTTGCTAATGATATATTATTCATATAAAACTACCTTTCCATATCTCTACTATTAGATTTAAAATAATCTTCCATATTAAATCCACTTGTTTCAGCTTGTACTTTAGCATCATATTTTTGTGATGCCTTTATAACATCTTTTTGTATTTCAGGATTATCTTTTAACTCATTAAAAGCACCTACTATATCATCACTCAAAAAATGAAAATTCTTTTTATTTTCTTTTTGAAATCTTCCTATACAATCATAAGTCATAGTCATAGCTATTTGCTCATCTATACGTAGATCATTAGGTTTTAAATTCATATCCATACAAAGTAATGCTTGATAGAAATACTTTTCATCTTCCTTCTTCAAAGCATTTAATTGAGTAAACATTATATTAAGGAATTGCTTACTTGTTATATCAGCCATATATTCTTCTCTAACTCTACCTAGTATTTTCTCATAATGAGATGGTGGTACTTTTGTTGGTGTATCAGTTTCTGGATTGATATACTCATAAGTCATATCACTTATATACTTACTCATATCCTTTTCTTTCAATTGTACAAAATCATCATATTGTTTTCTCATAAATTATCTTTCCTTCCTCTTTGATTTTTTTATTTTCTTACTTTTATTAACTTTAGCTTCTTTTGTTTGTTGTTTAGTTTTTTTCTTTTCTATCTTTTCAGATTCTATTTTTGCTTCCTCTAACTTTTTCTTTACAGAATCTTTTACTTTAGAAGAATCCACCTTTTTGTTCTCTAATAAATGCTCTGACAGAGGGTCTTTTACTGTTAGAGCTTTCTTCGGGTTTACTTTCCCTTTGGATACCTCTTTTTTGCTTTCTAAAGACTTTGTTATCTCATTTTTAATAGTTAATGTATCTACAGTAGAAAGTTTAAATTTTTCAACTATTCTATTAATCTTTCCTGCGTCTTCTGCCTTTACCATAACATCAACTATACTGTTTGGCTCTTTATTTTTCTTATCCACAATTACAGCATAAAGAATTCCATATCTTTTTGCTTCTTGAGTAAATTTTGCTAAATCTTCTTTTTTTACAGGGAATACCTTTAATTCTTTTCCAGATTTTAAAAGATTATCTAATCTTATCTTTCCTTTTGTTTTATGCTTACTATTAGCATAAGCATATAAAGCTACAGCAAAATTTTTAGCTCCTGCTCCCGTAATTTTTGCTGTCATTTCTATTCCTTGCAAATACATTCTAATTACTGCATCTGCAGCTTCACTTGAACTATTCATAACTTCTTTTCTCCTTTCTCTTTATTAATTTTTTCATACTCATCTATATTTTTATTTATAGAATTTATCCTATCATTAATACCTTCACATAATTTAACTTCTTCTCTTAAAGTTTTTATATCAGCATTAATAACATTAATTTCTTTTATTATTTCTAATTTTTCTTCAGTTGTATCCGTAGTCTTATGCTTATACCATAAGTGATTTCTTTTATCCATAAGATTTTTTAACAACTCTTTTTTTTCATTTCTAAATTTATTAAATTCTACTAATGTTTTCAAATTATATTTATCTAACAAAATAACCTCTTTACCTATAGTTTCCATTTTAGATACATCAGCTCTTATACTAGCTGGTAAATATTTTCTAGGTTGTTTAAAAGGTAATTCATTTAATAGATAGCAATAATACAAATATAAAGCATAAATACCTTTTACTTTCTTTTTATTATAACTATTTATAAAAGGTTTATTTTTTAAATTCATAGCTTCTATAAAAGGAATTCTAGTAGCTTGTTCTACTACTATTCTTTCTTTTAATCTTTCTATACTATAATCACTTCCAAAACATCTTTCAATTCTAATATTTTTTTTATAATTCTTTTTTCTAACACTAATTTTATTTCCTCTGTAGGTTATATCATAATTTAATTTACCCATTATATTTTCAAAGTCGGATAAATTATATGCTTGTCCTATAGCAAAGTCTATATCCTTTTTTGTTAATGTATAATAATTATCTTTCTTAATATGCCTATCTAAATAATTACTATAATTAATACCACTCTTACATTTTTTTTCTTCTAATACACTAATGCCATACTCTTGACAAATACTATCAGACAAATGTCTTAACTCTGCATAACTTTCTCTTTTATCATAATATCTTTTGCCATCTACAAAAGATACAGAATTTACAACAAAATGATTATGAGTTATTTTAGTATTTGTATGAGTAGATACGATTGCTTCAAATCTATCTCCCCACATCTCTTGAGCTAGTTTAACACCTATTTCGTGCGCTACTTCTGGTGATACCTCATTTTTCTTAAAAGATTGAAAAGAGTGAAATGCAAGTATTCCACCCTTTTTGTTAAATCTTTCTTTTGTAAGCATCATATCTTCGTACGCAGTTTCAGGAGTACAATTAATACCTGTTATTAGTGATTGCTCCTCCGTAGTAAAATCCATTTCTTCATATTCCTTAAAAGTATGAAGACTATAATACATATCTTTATTAGCATTTTCTCTTTTAGTCTTTTCTATATTCATAACATAATCTAGCACGTGATCTAACCTACTACTTACTTTCCATATAGCTGTAGTTGCCATAAATACCTCCAACAAAAAAAGAATCTAACTATTAATTAGATTCTTGCACTTTCTCATTATCACCAACTAGAAGCAAGTGAACACAAGAAAAGTAAAATGGTTCGTCAGTTCAGCTACTGACAAATCAAATATACCATATATTTTATTTTTTTTCAAATGTTATTTTTTAAAATTATCCATTAAATTTTTAGCTGCTATTACTCCGTGAACTTTAGCAGCAGTTTCAGCTTGTTGTTCAAATTCTAAATGTTTTTCTAATCTTTTTGCTTCATCTTCTTCAGCAAATACTAAATTAGCTTGTTTTAATCTTTTATGAAGTACAAATAGTAATAACGATGGAATACCTAATCCTGCAACTATCATACTTAATAGTATTGTAATCCATCCCCAATCTTTTTCAGGTACACCATTTACACTTACCATAAAAGCATCTTTATCTATAAATACTTTTAATAGAAATAAAACTACACCTACTAACATTAAAACAAATAACACTATTGAGATTTTTTTTACAACTTCAGAAGATTTTTTATATTTACCTGGTTTATATTCAGGAACATATATTTCTTCTTGATTATTAATATTATTATCCATATCTTTACACTACTCCTTATAAAAAAATTATAGCATACGATTTTTTAAGTTGTAAATAGAATTTTTTTGAATTTTTAAATTTTTTTATTATTTGTGTAAAGTCATAAACTTTAAATATCTGTTTTTTTTGGTCTTAAAAATTCATCTTTAATTTGCTCTACAAATTTGTGCCAATTTTCAGATTCTCTAACAAATAAATCTTTATCTATATGATTTATAGAATTTGCTTTTCTAGCTATTTGATTAAGATTAATGCCAAATAATCTTAATTGTTTAATTGATTCATAAAATTTATCATCTGGCTTTTCTCTTGGCTCATAACCTCTTATTAAAAATCTTAATAAATCAGATTCAGTTAATCCTGCATTATATGCTCTTTGAGATAATAGTTTTGATTCTTCTTCATTTAGCCGAACTTGTTTTTTTATTTCTCTTGTTCGCATATTACTTCTTCTTTTTCTATAGGTGTTAGTTCTTCTTCACCACTAAATTGTTTTCCAATAACTAAAAAGCATAATAGCGTAATTCCAGATAAACTACCTATAATAAAACCTAATATAAAAAATAATAATTCACTCATAATTTACCTTCTTTCTATATACAAAAAAGAATTAGTATATTTCTACACTAATTCTTTAATAATTAAATTTATTTATTATTATTTAACAGCTTCTTTTAAACCTTTTCCAACTTTAAATGATACTGCTTTATGAGCAGGTACAGGGATACTTTCTCCTGTTCTTGGATTTCTACAAGTTTTAGCAGGTTTATCAGATACTTTAAATGTACCAAATCCCATTAATGATACATCATTACCTTTTTTTAATTCTTCTTTAAATAAATCAAAAATTCCATTAAATACTTTTTCAACTTGTGATTTAGTTAATTCAGTTTGTTTAGCTAATGCATCAATCATTTCTACTTTCTTCATACATCTCACCTCGCTTACTCTAATTACATTATAACAAATATAAAAAAGATAAACAAGTTTTTCATTGAAAAAATAAGGGGTTTGGGGTTTTCCCCACATTTAGAATTTGTGGGAGTACAAATTCAGTGCTTGCTAGTACAAGGACTTAATCCCAATTCTTGGTATTAATCTCCTTTTATACAAAATATTCCATCATATTCTTCGTTTTCATCTTCAAAAAGTTCACTAATATCAAGTTCATCTGAAAGATTTTCTTCTGTTTCACATACATTAAATTGTATTAATTCATCATTGTAATCACCAAAAATCTTATTTTTCTTTATAAACTCATAAACATTTTTATATGCCTCTTTAGGTGAATATGCTTTTACCAAAAATAAATCTTCTTTTTTGCATTGTGCTTTTACTTTATAGTTTTTTAAACTATTATTATCTAAATATCCAGCTGTTTGTAATAATTGTACAAAATCTATATCCAATTCATTACAAATTTTAATTAAAAGGACCATATTATAATTAGTCCTCATACCATTTTCTATTCTAGTTATTTCTGTATGCCCTATACCAACTAGACTTGCTAACTGTCTTTGAGACATACCACTTTCTAATCTTTTTTCTTTTATTATTTCTGCAATTTTTAAATAATTATATTTCATTCTATCTCTCCTTCTCTTTTTTTTTACAATATTGTTTTTGTAGATAATCATTAAAATCTTTTCCTATTTTAGGAGGGTCATTTAATATTTCATATCTATTTTTTAATTTATTTATTATTGCTTGTGTAGCTATAATCCCTGCTTCATCATTATCTAAATGTAAAACAATCCTATTTATATTAGGATTGTTATTTAGATACAAGTTTAAAGCTAAAGGAACTTTGCTATCCTCTAAATTTTTTGCAGGTTGATATACTCCTGCCAATGAAATTAAATTTTCATTTTGCCACTCTTTATTTTCTTTTTTTAATATAGTTGCATAAGATAATAAATCTATTGCACTTTCAAATAAATGAATAGTATTATTTTCTTTTTCTGATATTAATTTAAAAGAAAAAGCCTTGTGGCTTCCATAAACTTCTTGCATAAATCTACTTTTATTTGAGGCTCTTTTCATAGCATATCTAGGTTCTCCCTTTGGATCATATCCTACAAATACTACATTATGAAAATCATTTTCCTCATATATCATATCTTTATCTATGCACTCTTTTATAATATCTATATCAATACCTCTACTAACAAGATAACTAATAATTCTATCATTATTTTTATATCTTTCAGGTAGTATTAATTTTGCGTTTAAATCTTTCTTGAATTTATTTTCTTGAATATCTAATTCAGATATAGGAATTTTAGTTAATACCTTCATAGCTGATTTAAATGATAAATCTTTTACATTCATTAAATAACTTAAAGCACTCCTACCCCCTACACCTTTTGAAAACCAATACCACATCCCATTACTTATTTTCAAACTATCGTGTGATCTAGTAGTATAATTATTGATTCCTACTTTTACTAATTCTTCGGGTTCATAATTTATTAAATAGGTTAATACATCTATTTCATTTGCCTGTTTAATTTGTTCAGGTGTAAAAAGTTTCATAAATTATCTTACCCTATCTTTTATTTTGTCTTTATATAGTTCTTCTAATCCAGGTATTAATCTATCGCCTATACCTTCATAGGTACTACTATCAAAAAGCATTATTTCTGTTAAATAATTTAATTGGTCGCTATCCTTCATTTCTTCAAAGAAATCTTTTAAATTATTTATACCTTCTTTTATTTCTAAAATTTTGTTTATATTGCTATAATCAAAATCTCTTATATTATATTTTTTCTTTAGAAAAAAACAAAAATCATAATTATCTAATTGCTGTAAAGTACTGACAATCTCTTTAATTAGTGATTTTTCAATTTTATTACTCATTAACATTCTCCTTTCAGATATAAAAAAAGCAATAGATTTTTTAGGTCTATTGCTATTTTTTTAATATATCTAATTTTTTAAAATATAAATATGCCTCTCGTCCCCCTAGTAAGAATAAAGCTTCGTCTTCAAATTCTTTTATCTTTTCTTGTAATTCTATAAATCTAATTATATCTTTACAATCATCTAAACTTAAATCCATAGCTTTTCTTCCATAGAATATTTCTTCTACCTTCGGGTTTGATTCAAGTAGTTTATCTTTTTCTAATAAGGTCTCTTTATACCCCATATTAGTAGTTTGAAGCACATACTGAATACGAGAAAAATACTCATAAAAATTATCTTTAGAATAGTCGTAAAAAGAATCTTCAAAGTCCATCCATTGCCTCCTTTTATAGCTCTATTTTATAAAATATTTAAAAGTATGACAATTGTGCGATTATTTTTTTTGCACCCTTGCTTTTTGCTGTAGCTTTTCTCTTACTTTTAACAATACTGAATAATATTGTGTTTCATACTTAATATCATTCATATCTATAAAACAATATATAAAATCAATTACTTCATCTATAAAGAATCTTATTTCTACTAACTCTATTTCATCATCAGTTATATAAGGTACACTATATTTTAATAACTTATCTTTTATTCTAGTAAATTTATTTTCTTTATCATTATGCTTTTTCTCACCAATAGAAAAGAATTCAACTAATTTATTGAATTCTTCTATAGTAATTATAACTCTTATTGGTGGTCTTTTAGATTGATAAGCCATTTTACCTTGAATAGTCTTGTTCTTGTTCTTGGTTTTCTTTTGATTTACTAGATAAAAATGTCACTTTTTCTGCAACTATATTCATAAATGTTTTTTTATCACCATTTTCATCTTCTCTAGTATTTGTTTGAATTCTACCTTTAACGCCTACAAGATCACCCTTTTTACAATATTCAACTGTACTCTCTGCTATCCCCTTCCATAAAACGCAATCAACGAAATCCGTGTCATAAACTCCTGTTTCTACATTTTTGAAAGCTCTTGGTACAGCCAATGTTATATTGGATACCTTTGTTCCATTTTCTAATTCCTTTATTTCAGGTTCTCTTACTATCCTTCCTACTAAAACTGCTTGATTTAACATATTATCACAATCCTTTCTTATATTACTTCTATTAATTCATTAATAAATACAATTTGTTTTTCTTCATCTTGACTACAAGTTATTAAAGTTAATATAGTTTTATTTGAATAATTCTTTATTGGTACTATTCCTGTTTTTTGTACCTCATAAGATTCAATCATTTTATAGATATATTTTTTGTTTTTATAATATATATAAGATTCATCACCACTTGATAACTTATACAAATTTTTGAAAAAAGCTATTCTTCCACTTCCAGAATGTCCTGCTATTATTAAATTTCCATTAACTACATCAGGATAATCTGAATCTTTTAATACTTGAATATTTTTAGATACTGTATTATTTTTATCGTTCATATCTAAAAAACCCCTCTTAAAATTTATAGAGGGGATTTCTAGTACGCCAATATATTCATATAAAGGTTCTGAACTTTCTTTAGATTCTTCTTTTTCTTCAATGATTTCTTCATTTGTTATATCTTCTAAAGCTTCTTCTTGCTTTTCAAAATATATATCAACTGCCTCATCATCTAATTTATTTTCACGACTAATTCTATACTGATAAACACCTATTAATAAAATTCCAATTATAATAAAAGAAATGCCAAATATTTTATATTGACATTTCATTTTACTAACGTTTTTTTTGATTCCCATAAAGTAATATACACACTCCTATCAATGCTATAGCTAAAGAGATAATATAAACTTTATAAGGTTGTTTAGTTAATGTATCTGGTACTTCAACTATAACTTTTTCATTTGTCATTTTTGCTTTTACTATTTCTCCATCTTCTTTTATTTCAAAATAGATTTTTTCTGTATTTAGTATATAATCTTCTGAAGCTGTTTCTTTTTCTAGGATATAAAATTTTCCATATTTTAACCCTTCTACTATTAACATACCTTTATCATCTGTCTTACCACTAAATACTAATTCATCCTTTTCTGTATATACTTCTATTAAAGTATTTGGGATTGGTTCACTTGTAGCTAGATCTACTTTAGTAAATTCTAATGTTCCTTCTATTAATTTATTAGTCATTTCACACTTAACAATTTGTCCGTCCTCTAGTATTTCAAAATACATTTTTTCAGTATTTAATACATAATTTGGAGTTGCTGTTTCGCGTTCTATTAAATAGAATTTTCCATATTTTATATTATCTATTACTATTTTACCTTCGCTATCAGTTTTACCACTAAATACTAACTCATCCTTTTCTGTATATACTTCTATTAAGGTATTTGGGATTGGTTCACTTGTAGATAAATCCAACTTTGTGAATTCTAATTTGCCTGTTATAGGTTTATTAGTCATTGTAGCTTTTACTACTTCTTTATTTTCCTTAATCTCAAAATATACCTTTTCATCAGATAATACATAACCTGTGGCTGCATCCTTTTCCTTGATATAAAATTTGCCTATTGGGAGATTCTTTAGTGTTATAGAACCTTCTTTATCTGTTTTACCACTAAATATTAATTCATCCTTTTCTGTATAAATTTCTATCAAAGTATTTGGGATTGGCTCTCCACTTACTAGGTCTGTTTTTGTAAATTCCAAATCACCTTTCTTTAAATGATTTAGAGTTTCATATTTTTCATATACTATAGCTGTTTTATTATCTTTTGCAGTAAATTCAAAATGATATTCTTTTGTATCTAATACCATATTATCTTTTGTTTCTACTTCTACTAAAAAATACTTTCCTAAAGGAATTTTCTTGCTTATAGCATAACCTTTGCTATCACTTACTAGAGTTTCTACTAAATCACCTTTATTATAGTAAAGATAATTACCATCAGCTGATTTAATATCTTCATCTGCATAAAGGTTAAATTTAATACCTTCTAATTTTGTTTCTCCATATTTAAAAGTGTTATCTTCTATTATAAAAGTTTCACCACTTTTAACTATTTCAACTTGTCCTTTAATTGGTGTATTATTATATTCTACAACTACGAAAGCTCCATAAGTTGTATAATAATACTCTGTTTCTTCTCCTATAGTAAAATCTACACCATCTTCATTTATTAGATAGTTATTTGGACTCTTGATTTCTTCAATTCTATAATTTCCAGCTTCCAACTTTAAATAAGTTGTAGATACACCATTTTTATCAGTTTTAAATTTATCATAAACTTTACCACCAACATATTGACTAACATATTGCTTTTTATCTTTATTATAAATTTTAAAAGTTGTATCTGCTAGTTCTATAGTCTTACCTGTTTCACTATCTTTTTTATAAATTTGAAGATATGCAGATATTTTATTATTTAAGATATTATAATATTGTTCTTTTTCAGAGTTTTCATCAACTATTACAAAGAAATCATAAATTTTTTCAAATCCTGTCGTACTATTAACTTGGTGAAATTTCCAAACTCCATAGGGAATATTTATAGACGCATAACCGTTTTTATCTGTAGTTATTGTATCGTATAATGTTCCATCAGGATAATATATTTCAAAATTAATATTAGCTTCAGCATTTAAGAAAGTTGTATTTCCATCTACATAATCATATTGTTTTAATATACTTATATAGTTTTTAATAACTTTTTCTTTTACTACTGTTGTATAATCTGTATTTTGAAATATAAATTGTCCGTGAATAACACTATTTAATTCATATCCCTTTGGAGGTTCAGATTCAACTATAGTATAATGCGCGTATGGCAAATACTTACTTATAGCAGTACAATCATCTCCAATCACTAGAGTATCTACTACATTTTTATCAGCATCTAATATATTGAATTTAGCTCCAACTAAAGTAGCTTGTCCTAATGGTGTACAAGAATTAGTTTCGCTATCAATTTTTTTAATTTTAATTCTTCCTTGAATAACTTTTTCTATAGAAGTTATCTCTAATGTTTTATCACTTGTTATATTTGCTTTATAAACAGTAGTATCTAAATTATAACCAACTCCAGGTTCAACCTCACTTACGGTATAATTTCCATAAGGTAGAGATTTGGAAGTTGCAGAACAATCATCACCTATAGTTAAAGTATCCACTACTTTATTAGTATGGTCTTTAATCTCATACTTTGCGCCTATTAAAGATCCCTCACCACTTGCTTTGCAAGAATTAGTGACGCTATCTTTTTTTATTACCTTAATTTTTCCTTTTATTACAGCATCTTCAACTGTTATATTAACTGTATCTCCCGATTCAATAGTTGCTGTATAAACAGTATCACTTAATTTATATCCATTTGGAGCAGAAATCTCTTTGATTTTATAAGTTCCTGTTGGGAGATTATCAGTTGTAGCTGTATTATCACTTCCTATAGTTAGTGTAGCTACTACTTTATTACTTGAATCAACTACTTGGTATTTAGCGCCTATTAAGTTAGCTTGTCCTAAAGGAGTAGTTGTTTTATTCTCTGAATCTATTTTAGTAATTTTAATTTTTCCACCTATTACATTAAATCTTACATTAGTAGTCATTGGGTCGGGTGAACCAAATTCCATTAATTTTTGATAACTACCATTATAAAAAACAACAGAAGGTGAATAAGAATTTGTTATAGTTCTAGTTAAATCTACAGTAGCAGAACCTACTTTATCAGCTTTAACAATTAATTTGTTTCCACTTATATTAGCAGAACAATTTGTACACCCAGATACAGAATAATTATTTATTACATTATTTGTATCAGTATATTCTACTGATTTACCTACTACTTGAGTATAATTTCCATTTTGAAAACTTGGCAATGTTGTTATACCATTTACTAGACTTCTTATTTCAGCTCTCTCTGATTCTATTAAAGCTGAATCTCCAGATGTAATATAGCAACATCCAGGGGATATTGTATTCCATATTTCTAACTGTGTAGCTAAATACCAGCTATCATCACTATGATTACCATATCCATAACCATAATAACTTAATAATTTTAATTTTCTAATAGTTTCACTATTTAATTTAGAAATTGTTTCATCAGAAGTTGAATTATAACTTCCTTCAGAAAAATCTAAATAAGTTAATCCAGGTTCAATACAATAAACGGGATCACTATTAGACCATTTCATAATCTTTGTAGCATTAACTCCAGAAGCTCCCATTAAAGACCACTTAAATCTTACATTACCATTTCCATCTCTAACTGCTCTTGAATAAAAAGATTCTGTAGCTGCGCTTACATTGCTATTGTTAATTAATAACAAAATAAAAATACTACAAATCAATGTAGCATATTTAAAAATCTTTTTCAATTAAAATACCTCACTTTCTAAAAAAAAGATTATCAATCTTGATAACCTTTACACTCATAACCTAAACTTTTCGCATAAGCTACGATTCCAATATAATTTTTCTTACGCCAATCTATTTTAATTTCTGTAGGAGTTTCATTACACACACCTTTAGACATAAAAACTAATAAACCATAAACACATCTTTCTCCACTAGATAAATTTATACAGGCATAAGGTTCTTCAACTCTATATCCTAAATCTATCCATTTTTTAGCTTCTGCTTGTTGCTCCTTTTTACTTTCCCAATCAGGAGCATCTGCATCTAAAATCATAAGAGTTAATGGGTCTTTTTTAAATTCTTCCCATAATCCTTCATCTTCACTTTTAGAAGTTTCTTCTTTCTTAACTTCCTCTTTAGGTGTTGATGATTGATTGTTAGATGTTGGCTTTTCAGTTTTATGTGTATTATTAGTTTTATTTTCTTCTTTTTTTTCTGTTTGTTGTGTATAACTATCTTGTTCTTTTGTTTCATTTTTTGAATTGTGTGTATAACTATCCTCTTTTTCTTCAATTTTACTTTCTTCAAAATTTTCTTCTACATTTTTTTCAGAATTATCCACACTATTCTCTATTTTTTCTTTTTCAGGTTCTTTTTTATTCACAACTTTAATATCTTCTTCTACATTTTTTTCTAAACTGTGTGCATAAATCAAATACCAACTTAAAGCTATTAAACTTATTAACACTATACTTGAAATAATAATTATTTTTTTCTTCATAAAATCACATCCTTTTTTTAATTTTGTACTCCCACCTATTATTACTTATATTATTATTATATTTATATATATTAATTATTTCAGTAAACTATAGTTATAACTTAGGGTGGATTGTAAGGAGGGATATTTATGGAATTTATACTCCCATTATCTCACATCTCTATCCCTATTTTTTAAAAATTTAGTATAGTGTTCTATAGCTTTTAACAAAAATTCTTCAATTTTGTTGTCTTGAATATTTTTTGGGAGTATATTTCTAATCTTATTCTCATTTAATTTTAATCTAGGAACTTGATTAGGTTTTTCTCTTGCCATAATATTTTCTATCGCATCAGCATTTAATTTATCTTCTGCGCTTAATTTTCTCATTTCTATTGTTTGTGCGTGAGAAGGAGTACAGGAATAACATTCTATATTATCTAATACCTCTTCCTGCTCATCTTTTGATAGATAAGATAATTCTACTGCTGGTCTTAACCCTATAGACTCATTATCAACTAATTCTAGCAATCCAGGTATTAAATTAGTAAGACGAATATATCTTCTAATAGTTCTTTCACTTTCTCCAAATTCATCTCCTATTTCTGATGCACTTAACTTTCGGACCACTGGTCCAGAAGTTATATCATTTCTTTTACCTTGATGTTTAATTGCATCATATTTCATTTTATACGCGTATGCTTTTTCACTAGGGAGTATTTTTTCCCTTTGCATATTGCTATCAACCATTATTATAGTAGCTTCATTATCATCTAAATCTTTTACTATACAAGGTATTGAATCTAAATCTGCTAATTGGCTTGCTAACTTTCTTCTATGTCCTGCTACCATTTCATATCTACCATTATCTTTTAATCTTACAATAGCAGGAACTAATACTCCATTTTCTTTAATACTTTTAGATAATTCATACATTTCATCATTTTCTAACACTTTAAAAGGATGTTCTGCAAAATCATCTATATCTTCAATTTTTATATTAACTATTTTTCCTAACTTTTCAGCATCCCTAGTTTCTTGGGTTGAGAACATATCATCTAACTTTATCTTTGGTAGATTCATTTTTAAATCTTCCCTTGCCATTTTCTATTACCTCCTTTGCTAATTCAGAATATGCTATAGCAACCTTACCATTTTTATCATAGCTTAAAGCACTCTTACCAACTATTGATGATTCGGCTGCTTTTACAGCTAATGGTATTCTGTTCTTAAAGATATTAACTACACTCCCATAACTTTGTTGTAATTGATATCTTGTTTCTTTTGCTAAATTTGTCCTCTCATCCACTAAAGTTAATAAAACACCTTTAACAGTTAATTCTGGATTAATTTGTTTCTTTACTTTATTAACTGTACCTAATAACTGTCCCATATTGTTAAGTGCTAGATATTGTGTTTGTACAGGTATTATTACACTATCAGCGCAAGCTAATGAATTAATTGTAATCATACCCAAACTAGGCATACAATCAATTAAAATATAATCATAATCTTTTTTTAAGTCAATGATGCAATTTTTTAAAACAAATTCTCTACTAATTGCACTTATTAAACTCATCTCTAATCCTGATAAATCTAGATTAGATGGTATTAAGTCTATATTTTCTTTATGATGTAAAATATAATCGTCTTTTAATGGTACATCATTTATAGTATGTTCCATTAATGTAGCTACCGTAGTTCCTTCATAATTATTAAATCCCATACAAGTTGTTAAATCACCTTGAGGGTCTGTATCTATTAATAATACTCTTTTTCCCATATTAGCTAGTGCTACACCTAAATTAAAAGTAGTAGTAGTTTTACCTACACCACCTTTTTGATTTGCTATAGCAATTACTTCACACTCTTTCATTTTTTCCTCCTTTCCAACAAGTAAATAAATAACAAACTATATTATTTTATTAAATTAATATAAAATAAAAAGAGGTTTTATCCTCTTATATTAGTTGAAATGTTATTGTTATTTGTATCATTGTGGTACTCACTCTTCTGGTACAGCAACTATTATTATAGTTACACATAAAGTAAGTGCGTATAAAATATGACCTGTTATTATAGGAAAGTTAGTAACCATCTCTTTTATTAAATTTAAATCAAAATTATTATTTATAACAATTACTTTAAAAAGATAGGAAAAAAATACTAAAAAAGCACCTACATACCCTATCTTACTTATAAATTTAGCAAGTTCTCTAAGTCTTTTCTTTAAAGGTGTTTCTGGTTGCTTTTCTTGGAGTTCTAAAGCAATTTTACCATAAAAAGTATTCTCTCCCACATTAGTAACTTTCATTAAAGCACTGTTACTATAAACAACACTACCCTTATACACTCTATTCTTATCATTTATTAGATTCATATTTATTATAGATTCTTTATATGCTTCTTTTGTTTCTCCATTTAAACTAGATTCATCTACACTTATCTTCCCTTTAACAATTATTCCATCTGCCGGTATTTTATCTCCTGTTTCTAAATTAACTATATCATTAACAACAACTTCTCCTACTGGTGTTTCAATCTTCTTACCATTTCTTATTACCTTACAAGAAACTTTACTTACTTCTTCTTGTAGTTTTTCAAACGCTTTCTCACTTCCATACTCTGATATTGTAGATATTAAGGAAGCAAGAAGTATAGCGATTACTATACCTATAGTTTCATACCAATCAAAACTTCTAAATAAAAACACGGTTTTTATAGCAAGTGCGATTAACAATATTTTTATTATAGGATCTCCTAAAGTTCCTATAAGTAATTTGAAGAAACTATCTTTTTTAGTCTTTTTCAGTTCATTACTACCATATTTTTTTCTATTTATAATTACTTCATTATCAGTTAGTCCATTATACATAAGAATCCTCCACACTAAAATATATGGACAACTTCTATTTTTATGAAAAAAAGATACAAATTACTGTATCTTTCATTTTACTAAACTATCTACCATTTGATAATTACAATTTTTTTGTTTTTTCAAACTTATATTCACTTATTATTTGATTGTAGTGCTACATAATATCCTATAGTTGCATATATATATTATACCCTAACAAACAATAGTCTAAAATATGTTTATTATTCAACGCGTTAGAAATTATAAGTTAACAAAAAGACACATTACTGTGCTTTTATTTCTTCTATATATTTATTAACTTTTTTTGCCCAACTTTGGTCTTCCGCATATTTAGGATTTATTTGTTCTGGAGTTGTTAAACCATAACTAATATAATTTCTTTCTAAGTTGTCTATGAATGCCATAATACCCTCATCTAAAGAATTAAAGTAACTATAACTTCCACAGCCTTTACCTTTTTGACCACCTACGTTATTACACTCGCGAACTAAACGGCTACAATTCCATTTGCAACCTGTTTCGTGTAACATAATAGCAGTTGCCATATAAGGGTCTACTCCTTTTTCTAATGAATAAGAAGCAATTAATTTTCCTTTATTCGATATTGTAGAGTTTAAAGATTTATTTATAGTCTCAACTAATTCATTTAATGTTTTACCGTCATAAACTATTTCTTCAACTATAACTTCTTCAATTTCTACATCATCTACTATAACTATTTCTTCTGTTTCTACATAGTTAGCATTTGTTTTAATTTTATTATTTGTTTTAAACTCACTAACACTTATATTTAAATAAACTAAATATACATTTAATATTACTACCATAGATAATAATATTTTCTCTATGGATCGAATTTTTGCTTTCACATTAACACCTCTTTTTTTGGAAAAGCACTACTATCATAACACATTTAAATATTCATTGTCAAATTAACCATTTCTATATGTTCTTTTCATTTAAAACAAAAAAGGTAACATTTAATAAAAATCAGCAAAATTTCCAGTAATTGTAAACTAAATGTATTCTATGTATTTAGGGTTATTTTTAATAAGTTCTTTAACAAATATAGAAGGATTTTTATTATCTACTAAAAGATATACATCACTCTTAGTACGAGTTAGGGCTACATAAAAAAGTCTTCTTTCTTCTTCATATGGATATATATCAATATTATTATTAACAAACTTTAAAATCTTATCATCCTTTATTTTATTAGGTATACCAAGCATATCGTCTTTCAAATTAATAATAACTACGCACTCTTCTTCTAATCCTTTAGAAGCATGTATAGTTAAATATCTAATATTTGCTTTATTATATTGTATGTGATTGTCTTTATCTAATTTAAAATATTTATCTATATCAAAATTATTTCTGCCTAAAATCAATATATTTTTATGGTTTTCTATAACCCTATCTAATAACTTTCTTAAATTATCTCCATACATAATTTTAATAGGTTTAGAAAGTCTTTTACTACTTCTAAGCTTTTTATATAATTGTCTTTTATTTTTCATGATAAACTTACCGGCTACATTTATTAACTCTTGACTATTTCTATAAGTATTATTTATTTTTAATACTTTTGTATAACCAAAATACTTTTTAAAATTTAAAAACATATTTAAATTACAACCGTTAAATCTATAAATAGATTGATAATCATCCCCAACACATATTATCTTAGCACACGTCTTATTTATTATTTCCTTTAAAAATAAATACCTTATATAAGATGTATCTTGATATTCATCTACTATTATATATTTATAATTTTTTATACCGTTTTCTTTAACATACTTAGTAGCAAGTACAATCATATCATTAAAATCAATACTATTAGTACTCTTTAATTCTTCTTCATATAAAATATAAATATCTATAATAATTCTAAGTAGTTCTTTATTTCCTTTCATATTTAAAAAATGATTTATATTATAATTATTAGTCTTGAATAGATTTATAAAAGTAATTATAAGCCTTTTAAGATTCTCTAACTCTTTACTCTTTAATATTTTTTTATAACTAATATCTATTTTACATAGTATCTTTTTTATTTTAATTTTTAAATTATTATTATATAGTGCATAATAAAAATATTCATCTACTATGTATCTTAATAAATTAGTATCACCTATTTTATATTTATTATATTTTAATATTTCTAAGGCTAGTTTATGAAAAGTATAAACCTTTATATTATAGTTATAATTCTTCTTTATATTTCTTTCTAAGTTTTCCGATGCATCTCTAGTAAAAGATATACAAAGTATTTCTTGTTCTTTAATACCCTTTCTTTCTATTAAATATCTAATCTTACCTACCATAGTAAGACTTTTACCACTACCAGCACCTGCAACTATTAAATTAGATCTTTCATCTGTTATAACAGCTATTCTTTGTTCTTTATCTAATGAATAACCATTTATATTTGATAAAAGATTATGACTTTCTATTAATTCCTTTTTTATATATTTTTTATTTAATCTATTTATTTTTATCCTACCTAATTTTCTTTGAGAATTATCTATATAGTTCATAACACCTCCTATATATATCATTCTACAAAACTTTTCAATTTCCTTTTTTATAAAAAAAAATATTGTGTTTTTAATATTCAACACAATATTCTTTATTATCTGTAACTGTTTTCTTAGTTAATTTAATGGACTTAACTTTAGGATTAGTAAGTACTTCATCATATACATATCTTAAAGTTCTTTTTACTTCTTTATTTAATTTACGAACACCAAGTTTTTTGCTATACCCTTTGTCAGCAACAGCATTTAAATAACCAACTGTAGCATATAAATTTATTCCTCTTTGAGCAAAGTCTTGTTGTGCGATTTTCCATTGACTAATCTTTGACTCTTTTAATATTTTTAATACAGTTTTATGAGTAAGTTCATCTGTTCCAGTAAATTCACCAACCCTACCAACAAATTCAGGCCCCATCCAACCTATAAAATCATCTTCATCAAGCCTTACTTTTTGTTCTTTTTCTTCATTAACAGCACCGAAACCAATGGTGTTTTTTTTGTTTTGTTTCTTTTGTTCGTATAATTCATCAAAAGAACCCATACAAATTACTGTTAAATTAGATGTATCAAACATTATTTTATTGCTACTTGATTTTGAAACATCTACTTCTATAACGTCTCTATCTAATATTTTCAAAAGTTCATGCAATACTGCTTTTCCAAAACCTTTATCATCCTGATAAGTAACAAGTTTATCTATTTCATCTAAAATGAGAATTCCGTGTTGGGCTTTTTCTTGATCTCCGTTAGCTGATCTAATCAAACCTAAAAGAAGGTCTGGTACCTCTTTACCATAATATCCTGCTTTTGTATAATCCGGACAGTTTGCAGCAAAGAAAGGAATGTCTAATTCTTTAGCAACCACTCTTACCATCTCTGTTTTACCCGTACCACTTGGTCCAGATATTAAAATATGTGATTTATTTCTATAATTATTAGAAGTTTGATTTACTGCTATAGTTCTAGTTAAATTATAAACTGCTTCATCTTGCCCTACAATATTTGATAAAACATTTTGCCTTAATTTAGCTAAGTCAAACCCAGCAGATTCTTCTCTTTTTAAAACATAATTAGATTTTTTTGTCCTTTTTGATTCTTGTTCTTCTACTAAATTGCTACCACTTTTAATTTTGTTTTCAACTACTTCTTTTATATAATTTCCAGCCTCAATTAATTTATCTATGTAATTTCTAATTTCTTCTACTGTTTGATATTCTTTAAGTTCTTTTAAAGCTTGTAAGCTAAAAATAAATTTTTCATTATTTTCTGGATCGAATTGAATGTGATCTTCTTCTAAATCGTCATAATCCTCATTTTGACACATATTATTTATGTATTTTTCTATATTGTAGAAATCAAATTCTATTACTTTAGTTGTTTGTTCTAACTCATCATAATATCCTAAAAAACAACAATCTAAAAAATTAGAAAGAAATTCATCTAGTATTTCTGATTCAGTTAATTGATTCCCATATGGTTTTTTTAATTCTTCCATAGTTGCTGGGCAACAAAAATATCTCTCACAATCTGCACTGTTATCTTTCATAAAGCAATATTCAAAACCACGTTCATCTATAAATATTTCATCATATTCTAAATAATTTCCCTTAATTAAATTAATAGGTCTAAAAACAACTCTACCTTCACCTAAATCTATTTTTTGTAAATGTATTGCATAATGCATAAAAATCCCCCAAAACTACTTATTTGTATTATTATAATAATTATACTCTGATAAAATTTGCGATACCCATTCTAAGTCTTCTAGCACTTCATAAGAATCATTTAAACAATTTTCTATATCATACATAAGCTCATTAATATTAGTATATTTCTCTATGTTAATATTATATTTATTCAATATTGATATTTGCTCATCTGATATATAAATATTATTATGTTTTTTCAAAAAATTTCTATCTGTACCAACTATTTCATCAATATTTAAGTTAAATTCATCAATAATCATGAAATCACCTTTGCAATTATTATAGCACAAAAAAAGAAAAAGTGAACAATAAATTATTCACTGTAATCAAAAACAATTTCTGGCATTTCCGGTAATTCTTTTTTATCGTATTTTTTTAATTTATCATGGGCAGATACCAACAAGCTTATAAGTATCCATGAAATGAAAATTGCTGAATTAAGTTGCATAAGTATCATTACATTAAAATTAGTATACATGGATATTTTGTTATATATATCTATAGAATTAATCTCAATTGTATCCATTATTAATATTAAAAATAAATCAGTAATTGCAGTATAGATAAAATTAATTATTTTATATTTTTTACTTAATTTTTTTCTAAATAAAGAAAGTATAAAGAAAAAATTAGATATAAATAATATTATAAAATAAACAGTAGCACTTGGAAAATAAATAACCATAAATATTGCATCAAATAAGTTATCAATTATCTTTAAAAATAACTTGTTATGATTAATTATTATTAATAAAGCAAGTATTAACCATATTGAAATAAATATCCATTTATTTACTCTTTTTTCTTTTTTTATTGATATGATAAAAAGTATTAAAACTGCTACTGCAATCATAAAACAAAATAAAAAAAGTGGGGAAGATGCGATGATACTCATTAATGTTTTTATTTTTTCTATTAATGAAACATCATTCATATAATCACCTCTTTGTTTGTTGTAATTCAAATATAAACACAGTTTGCTTTGTCTTGCTATATTTTGTACAAGTTATTAGCGTTAAAACTTTTTTATTATAATCTCTATAAATAGCAACTGTACCGTCTTTTTCTACCTCGTAAGTATTAACTAGGCTATATGTATATTTTACGTTTTTATAATTAACATAAGCTTTATCCCCTAAAGATAGATTAAATAATTTATCAAAGAAACAAACCTGACATATTCCAGAATGAGCTGCTAAAATTAAGTTGTTATTTTGCTCATTAGGAAAAGTTGATCCATTTATAACCGTTATATTGTAATTTACCTTATTATATCTAGAATTTAAGTCTAAAAAACCTCTTTTTAAATTTATCTTAGGTATTTCCAACATCCCTATATAGTTATAATTTGTTTCCTTTACTTCCTCATCATCCTTTTCTTCTATATTATTATCAGTTTCAGGAACATTTGATTCATTTTCTGGAATTATTTCAGTTTCAATATTTTCAGGTATTTCATTTTCATATAACAATATATTCATACTAGAATAAATCTTATTTTTTCTTTGATTAAAATATTCAACAAACCCTATAGAAATACCTAATAGAATAAAAATTAAACCTATTAAAAGAATTGTACTATTCTTGAAATTTATTTTTTTTAACATATGTTATTATTCCAATTCCTAAAGCAATATCAAACATAGCAATTGTAAGTAAAAGAGCAGATCTAGAACTTAAAGTATCTGGAACCTCAACTTCTAGTTGATTTTTCATAACTACATTAGTAACAGTCCCATCACCTTTTACTTCAAATAGAACTTTTTCTTTATTTAGTTCATATCCTTTAGGCGCTATTGTTTCTACTAAATAATATTTACCTACAGGAAGCCCTTCTATCTTATATGGTTTATCTGTTGATACCCATTCTAGTTTATTACCATTTAATTCTACAATATTACCATCTACATCTTGAACTTGTAATGTAGCACCTTTTAGTTCTTTTCCATTTGTTACATCAACTTTACTAATAATCGTAGTAGTGTTTAAAGTAATATCTAATTTAAAACTTTGATTTAAAGCGTTATCTTGTGTTTTTACATCCCCAAACAAAACTAAATTTTGCGTATTCGCTGTGTCAGGTGCATATACAGTTGCAGGTAAATATGTTGTATATGAATTAGAAGCTGTTATATTATAATTTACTGTTGTTGTCCCATTTACGTTTAAATTTGAAACAGGTATTAATAACATAAACTCTCCATTACCTTTAAAAGTTGATTTTTCTTCTCCATTTGAATCTAATATTTTTACACCTTCCACACCTGAAGTTGTAATTGAAAAATCAACATTAGAATCATTTAATTCTATTTTTATAAGTTCTGATTGAACATATTCATTTATTATATTACCTGAATTTAAATTTTGAATTGTATTGTTTGATGATTGAATATTTAAATTCAGAGGGTTTGTAGGTAAAGTTATACTAGATAAAGTGTCTATATAATTTTTAGTTGTACTACTTACATCAAAAGAAGTTCTTGTTCCTAAATACTTATTTATAGCCATTTCAGCAACAAAATAACGATAATTATCTGATAAATTATTTGATGGATTATCATTTAACGTTGCACTAAAAGTATTTGGTACAGAAGTTATTTTATTAGCTCCAGCTATAATTGCAGATATAGTTTTTAATTGAATATCTGTATATCCTTTAGTGGTACCATCTACTTTTATTAAGTTGGCTCCTGTTTCAACAGGGCTATCAAGTGTCATATCTAAACAATAAGCTGGGGTTCCGTCTATAGTTTTGTAACGAAAGAAAGTTTCTCCATCTGATAATCTATAACTTTGTGTGGCTTTTAGTGCTAATGTTTTGTTTTGAAACACAAAAGTTGCAACTAAACAAACTAATAAACATAATATTTTTTTTAAAACTCTAGTATTTTTTATATACATATAAATCCTCCTTAAACCATTGTTATATTCTTCTATATTTATTTTAGCTCATATATATTTTTTTTGCAACACTTTATTAATTTTTATACAAACTTTTCTTAATTTTTTTTAATTTTATATATAAAAAAATATATTAATTTTTAAAAATTAATATACTCTTTTTTATTTTAAATTATAATCAATCAATGAAATAAAAGAAGTAGGAATATCTATATCTATTATAATTTTTTTATTAGTTTTAGGATGTATAAATTCTAAAGTATTCGCTACTAAAGCCATTCTTCTTATAGGATCTTTTTTTATACCATATTTTTTATCTCCTACAATAGGATTACCTATATCAGCAAGTTGTACTCTAATCTGATTTTTTCTACCCGTTTTTAAGTTTAAACTAAGCATAGTATATTGTTTGTTTTCAAGTATCTTTTCATATTCAGTTATAGCAAGTTTACCGTTTTTATCATTAACACTATAAGTTAAATGAGTCTTAGTTTCTTGCAAATAACTTTTTATAACCCCTTTTTTCTTTTCTACTTTACCATTTACTACAGCAACATAATTTCTTTTAAATTTATCCCAATTATCTTGTAAATAAAACTTAGTTTTTTCATCTTTAGCAAATATAACTATACCACTTGTATCTTTATCAAGTCTGTGTACTATAAATACTTTATTATTCTTATTTTTTTGTTTTAAATAATCATAAACATAACTATAAAGAGTCCTATCTTTTTCTTTATCTGTAGCAACTGTTAATAAATTAGAAGGTTTATTTACAACTATTATAAACTTATCTTCATATAATATATCTAACTTTTTCTTTTTCATTATTTACCTAATCTTTCTAAAGCTTTAAGTAATCCTAATTTACCATATTCATAAGTAAGACCACCTTGTTGATAAGCAATATATGGTTCTCTTAATGGGCCGTCACAAGATAATTCTATTGAAGAACCCTGAGTAAAAGCACCTGCTGCCATTATTACTTTATCATCATATCCAGGCATATCTGATGCTTCTGGTATAGCATTTGAATCTATTGGAGATCCCATTTGAATACCTTGCGTATATTTCTTTAAATCTTCTGGATTACCAAATATAATATTTTGTACTATATCTACTCTTTCCTCATTATATTTAGGCTCTACTTTATATCCTAACTCTTCTAATACATAACTAGTTAAAATAGCAGTTTTTAAAGCACTTCCAACTACACTTGGTGCCATAAACAATCCTTGTAATATAGGTTTATTCATATTTAAACTAGGCCCAACTTCTTTTCCTTCTCCAGGAGCAGTTAATCTTTCTCCAATTAATTCTATTAAATCTTTTTTCCCTACAACATAAGCGCCATTAGGAGCAATACCACCGCCTAAGTTCTTTATTAAAGATCCTGCACATATATCCGCACCTACTTCAATAGGTTCTTTTGTAGTTACAAACTCGCAATAACAATTATCTACCATGATTATTGCTTTTTCATTAACTTTTCTAATTTCTTTAATAATACTCTCTAACTCTTCTATACTAATACTTTTTCTTGTAGAATATCCCTTAGATCTTTGTATATAAATCATTTTTATATCATTAGTCTTTACTCTTTCAAGTATTTTTTCATAATCAAAATCATCATTTACTAAATCTATTTCTTCATATTTTACTCCAAAAGATTTTAAAGAACTGCTATTATCTTTAATACCTATTACTTCATGTAACGTATCATAAGGAGTCCCACTTATACTAAGCATTATATCTCCTGGTCTAAGTATTCCAAATAAAGAAACAGTCAAAGCATGAGTTCCTGATATAAATTGACTTCTAACTAATGAATCTTCGCTTTTAAATATATCACTATAAACTTGTTCTATAACATCTCTACCTACATCATTATATCCATATCCAGTAGTACTATTAAAGTGATATTCAGATACACTATTTTTTTGAAAAGCATATAATACTTTTTTACTATTAAAAAATACTATATCATCTATTTTATCTAATTCAGGCTTTATTATTTTTTCTGTTTCAATTATATTAATCATAACTTCCCTCCATTACTACAACACTACCACTTTCTAAATCGCTTTCTATAAGTTTTATCACCTTATAAGCAACTTCTTTAGATTCTATTAATTTCTTTTGACCAATTCTAGTCATCTCTTCTTTCAAATATTCTTTATTCATTTCTCTTATACTTTCAGTATCTACCCAATTTGGACAAATACAGTATACTCTTATATTTTCTAATTCTAAAGATAAAGATTTAGTTAAATTAATAAGTCCTGCTTTACTAGCAGAATAATCCATATTTAATCTTGTGTATGTGTTTATTCCGTCAGTAGATGAAATGTTTATAATTATGCCACTATCCATAATATCGCTTAATCTTTGTATTAAAAGGAATGGAGCAATTAAATTAACTTGTAATATATTTCTAAATTCATCAGTAGTTTTATCTTTAAAAGCATTATCTAAAGATAAAGCAGCATTATTAACCAACACATCTATACTATCAAACTTATTTTTTATACCATCACAAAAACCATTTATATCATCTTCATCAAGTAAATCTACTTTATAAGAATAAAAATTAACTCCTATAGCTTCTACTTTATTTTTTAAAATAGATATTTCATTTATAGAGGTGTTATAAGTACCAATAATATCATAACCATCACGCGCTAGTTCTAAAGCGATTTCTCTACCTATTCCTTTCGCACAACCAGTGACTAAAGCTCTCTTTTTCATAGTATCATCCCTAATCCAAGCATATTATAACACTTAAAACAAAAAAAAGGAATTACTTATTCCCTTTATAATGATTATTATACATTTTCTTTAATCTACACCTAGATACACTAGCTTCATATACTTTAGGAGTTATTATCATGTGGTGTGCTTCTACGAATTCAAATCTACCTTTTTCTAGGTGTAATGTCATATCTATAAATCCAGGTAGTATTTCTTTCTTCTTATTTGGGGATACATAACTAAGTGACGGCGCACCTATAAAGAAATTTTCATAAACCTTAGTTTTCATTAAATGTCCATGACCTAATATAGTGAGCCTTGGATTATTTATTAAATCAGGTGTTTCTACAACACTTAACTCATGTTTTAAAAGTAAACTATCATCTTTTATTTTTACTAAACTCTCACCATATCCAATAGGAATTATATCATATCTAGCGCTTTGTATTCTTTTAGAAATATCTAACCCATCATAATGTAGAGAGTGATAATCATGATTACCTAAAAGAGTAAAATTATTTATATTTTTATCATAAGGATATTTTTTTAAGAAAAACTCTAATTGTTTATAAATATCATCTATATTTTTTTTATCACTGGAATATACACCTTCCAATGAATCACCACAATTAAATATAATATTTATTCCATTTTTAGACGCATACTCATAAACAACTTTTAATAAATCTATATCTGCAGCAATATTCCCTATATGCATATCAGATATAACTATACATCTGAATTCTTTACTAGAACTAGGAAGTTTTATATTAACCTCATTTTCTTTTGGTATATAGATACCTTTTTCTATTTTATAATAAATATCTGAGTTATAACAATAACTAGGTACAAGTTGATATCCGTAATTAATTATTTGTTTTAATCTCACATATAATTGCTTTTCACTAATATTTAACTTTTTAGCTATATCTTTTATATTTCTATTTTCATTTAACATTTCTATTATTATTTTATTTATATCTGTCATTCTAACATCCCCTACTATTAAAAGTATATCAAAAAAAGGTATTTAATATCAATACCTTAAATTTTTATAAATCACTTGCTAACATTTTAATAACTGGACGAATACCGTTTACGTTATCATTATGTTGAATACCATCGTTTGCTAAACCTCCGCAATAAAACCAATCACCAGTGCTAAACCAAAAACAACTATTATTAATCCATGGATATAGTGTTGTGTTGCAACTATTCCAAAATTGAGAAGCATTTGATGGTAAACATTCTACAGATGTGGATTGTTCTTCACTGATTAAACTACCCGTTACATTAACTAGCCCATTAGAATTTAAATATGCTACATAGTTTTCTAATATATCGCTATCTAAATAAGAATAATATGATATTGTGCCTGCACTTGCACTTTGAACATAGTTAATTAAATCTATATTATATTCAGTTAACATATATATATATGTTCCATCATTTTGTAATAGATAAAAATTATCTACATCATTATTTGAAAGTGTACAAGTGATCTTTGCTCCTGTTTGAGTAGCACTTCCCTCTGTTACTTCACATATCTTTGAAGTTGGAGTTGTTATTTCACTTGTTCCATCACTTAATTCTAATTTTCCTTCTTCGTTTATTGTAGCACTAAATCCTTCAAATGTTAGCGTTGTATCTTTTGCTGCTTTATTATTTTCAAATTTTATTGTTCCACTTACAGGCACTTCTCCATCTACTTCTACTACTAGTGGTTCTTCATATCCTGCACAAGTTACTACACCTTGTGTTATTGTACATTCTTCTGGGCTAAATTCTTCTGTTAAATTTCTTCTTGCGATTGCTAATTCTACTCCACTTAGATATAGTTCAGCACTTCTTTCTTGGCTTTCTTTCTTTGCATCACTTATAATACCTAGTATTATTGGTGTTGCTATTAATGCTATAATTGCTAATATTACTATTACTGCTAATAGTTCTATTAATGTAAATCCGCTTTTTTTCATTTTTTCTACTCTCCTTTTCTATTTTATAAGATTCACATTTAACAAGTAATTTTATGTATAAAGTAAACTCCTTTATAAGAATTTATTTTATATCTTGCTATTACTTATCTTAATTAAGTATAACATAATTTAAAAAATAATTCTACATGTTTTTAAAAATTATTTATATTTATATAGCATATCTTTCTTATTATATTTTTGATTTAAATTATACAAGAAAAACCTATTAAAGTTTTGTTAATAGGTTTATTTCCATTTCCAATATTTTATTTCTGGTAAATCCTCACCATATTCTTTTATATAGTGTTTATGTTCAACTAATTTATCTTTACACCACTGAATAAGTCTTGATCCCCTATTACCTAACTGCGGTAAATATTTTAGGGCATCAATAACTAGGTTATATCTATCAAGTTTATTTTGGACTCTCATATCAAATGGTGTAGTGATTGTGCCTTCTTCTTGATATCCATGTACGTGGATATTTTCATTTTCTCTATTATAAACTAATTGATGTATTAAAGAACCATATCCATGGAATGCGAATATAATTGGTTTATCTTTTGTAAATATTGAATTGTAATCTAAATCAGTTAATCCATGTGGATGTTTTGAATTAGATTCAAGTCTCATCAAGTCTACTACATTTACAAATCTAATTTTTATTTCAGGGAAATTTTCTCTTAAAATTGAAGTAGCAGCTAATGTTTCTAGTGTTGGAGTATCACCTGCACATGCCATTACTAAGTCTGGTTCTGCATTTTGATCATTACTTGCCCAATCCCAAATACCAATACCATTTGTACAATGTTTAACTGCTTGATCCATTGTTAACCATTGTGGTCTTGGGTGTTTTGAAGCAACTATTACATTTATATAATTTTTACTTCTAATACAGTGATCAAAACAAGAAAGTAAACAGTTTGCATCTGGTGGCAAATACATTCTAACTACATCAGCTTTTTTAGTAACTAAATGATTTAAGAATCCTGGATCTTGATGTGTATATCCATTGTGGTCTTGTTGCCATACATGTGAAGTTAAAACATAGTTAAGCGAAGCAATCTTATGTCTCCAAGGAAGCTCGCTTGTGACTTTTAACCATTTAGCATGTTGACTTGTCATTGAATCTACTACTCTTATAAATGCTTCATATGAATTAAAGAATCCATGTCTCCCTGTTAAAAGATATCCTTCTAACATACCTTCACAAGTGTGTTCTGAAAGCATAGTATCTATAACTCTACCACTTGAAGCAATAAACTCATCATTATTAAGTTTTACGCCTGTAAATTGTCTATTCGTTTCTTTAAACATGTGTTTAAGTCTATTAGACATAGCTTCATCAGGTCCAAAAACTCTAAAGTTTTTGTTATCTTCGTTAAACTTAATTATATCTCTTACGAATTTTCCAAGTTCCATCATATCTTGTGTTTCAACACTACCAGGACGTTCTACTTTAACACCATATTCTTTAAAATTAGGCATTCTAAGTTCTTTTAAAAGTTGTCCGCCGTTCGCAATAGGATTTGCTCCCATTCTCATGTTTCCTATTGGACATAATTCTTTTAATTCTTCTTTTAAAGTACCATTTACATCAAATAATTCTTCTGGTTTATAACTTCTCATCCATGTTTCTAATTGTCTAACATGATCATCTTCAGTTATTACAATTGGTACTTGGTGTGCCCTAAAAGTACCTTCTACTTCTAGACCATCTACTACTTTAGGCCCAGTCCATCCTTTAGGTGTTTTAAGTATTATCATAGGCCATAAAGGTCTATTAGTATTATTTCTTTCGTTCGCTTCTTTTTTTATCTCTTTAATCATTGAAATAGACTTTTCTAAAGCACTTGCCATTCTTTCATGACGCTCATAAACATCTAAATTATCATCTACTTCAACTATCATTGGTATATAACCACATCCATAGAAGAAAAATTTTAATTCTTGTTCACTTATTCTAGAAAATACCGTTGGATTAGATATTTTATATCCATTTAAGTGAAGTATTGGAAGTACTACACCATCTGTCTTTGGATTTATAAACTTATTTAATTGCCATGATGTTGCGAGTGGTCCTGTTTCTGCTTCTCCATCTCCAACTACACAAGCAACGATTAAATCAGGATTATCTAATACCGCTCCGTAAGAATGCGCTAAAGAATAACCCAATTCTCCACCTTCATTTATAGAGCCTGGTGTTTCAGGTGCAACATGACTTGAAATACCTCCAGGAAAAGAAAATTGTTTAAATAACTTTTTCATCCCTTCTTCATCCTCTGTTATATCAGGATATACTTCAGAGTAAGTTCCTTCTAAATAAACATTAGAAACTATAGAGTTGCCGCCATGTCCTGGACCAGACACATAAATCATATTTAAATCATGTTTTTTTATGACTCTATTTAAATGTGTATAAATAAAATTTTGACCTGGTATAGTTCCCCAATGTCCTACTATTTTTCTTTTAATATCACTTATATCTAAAGGTCTTTTTAGCAATGGATTATCTAGTAAATAAAGTTGTCCTACAGATAAATAATTAGTAGCTCTAAAATAAGCATCTAATTTTAAAGCTAAATCTTCAGTTAATACTTTGTCCATGTTATCAACCTCTCCTTATTCTAAATATATTATATACTATTTTTTAAATTATAACAATCTTAAAAAAAGAAAAAAACACATTTCTGTGTTCTTAATTTAATAATGCTGTATTTTCAACTTCCCACTCAAGTTTTCTAAGTGGTACCCAGAATCCATAGATGCCGAAAGTTACAACCATCAATAAAGCCCATTTAATATATTTACCATATAATTTTAAAGCTTTACCTTCAAATATAACTCTATGACCATTTATAACAGTATTTTTAGCTAACCATCTTAATTTAATACATTCTGCAACAGGGAATAATAAACCAAAAGAAATCAAAATTACTAATAGACATAACAAATTAATTCCTAACAATCTTAACATAGTTCCTGTAAAGTATGATTTGCTTGGATCTATTTTTTCGTCTTCAAACCCAATATGAGATACTATCCATTTTTTCTTCTTTATTGGTACCCATAAACCATAAATACCAAATGTTATACCTGTTAAAAAGTTCCATTTGAATTGTTCTACGAATAACTCACTACCATCAGCATCAAATCTTAGTTTTTTACCGCCTAAAACAGTATGACCTAATTCATATTTCAATTGTAAGCATTTTCCCCAAGGCGCTCCTAAGGTAGCCGTAGCAAAAGTAAGTACATATTTTAAATAGTTCCATCCATATAAATCTAATAATTTTCCCCAAAAATATGATATTCGGCTATTATTTTGTTCAACTGACTCAGCTTTCTTTTCTGGCCCTTTTGAAGTTTCTTGAACTTTTGTTTCTTCTTTAACTTCTACAGTTTTAGTTTCAACTACTTCTTCAACTGTATTTTGAACTTTTGTTTCTACATTTTCTTCTTCCGTAGTATTAAACATTAACTTATCAAGTTCATTTAGCAATTCTGTCTTTTTTGCTTTTTCTGCATCTAAATCTGTCATATTTGTTTTATTTTCTTCCACAACACACACTCCTTTACTATCTAAAGTATAGCACTTTCTCACTAATTTGTAAATATTTTAATATATTGTAATTAAATTAATTATTTAGTAAAATATAATTATGGAGGTATATATGATAAATATAAATAATAATTTTAAAGATGAAGTAATAAATAATAATGGTTTAACTGTAGTAGATTTTTGGGCACCTTGGTGTGGCCCTTGTAAAATGTTTGGACCTATATTTGAAAATGTTTGTAATATTAAACATGGAATTAAGTTTTGTAAATTAAATGTGGATGAAGATAGTGAAAATATTTCTAAAGAGTATGGAGTTATGTCTATTCCTACTATTATTCTTTTTAAAGACGGAAAAGAAATAAATAGAAATGTTGGGTTTATGGATGAAGATTCTTTAATAGAATTTATAGGTGAAGAATAATGTATGATATTATAATTATTGGAGCTGGTCCTGCTGGAATGACTGCCGCTATATATGCATCTCAAGCTAGAAAAAAAATATTGATTCTCGAAAAATCTGTATATGGTGGACAAATAGTAAATGCGGATAAAGTTAAAAATTATCCTGGATTTGAAGAAATTAGTGGATATGAATATGCTAATAAACTCTATAATCAAGTTAAAACATTTAATCCAGATTTTAAATTTGAAGAAGTAGTTGAAATAAAAAATAACAATGAGTTTAAAGAGGTTATAACTAACAAGAACAGTTATAAAAGTAATAGTATTATTATCGCCACAGGAGCTAAAAATAGAAAATTAGGACTACCAAACGAAGATAAACTTATAGGGAAAGGTGTTTCTTATTGTTCAACTTGTGATGGAATATTTTTCAAAGATAAAAAGGTTGCTATTACAGGTGGTGGAAATAACGCTATAGATGACGCACTATATTTAAGTGATATTGCTAATAAAGTTTACTTAATCTATAGACAAAAAGATTTTAAAATCGATTCTTTAAATTTAGAAAAACTTAAAGAAAGAAATAATGTAGAATTTATACTTAATTCTAATATTACTGAATTAATAGGAAATGAAAAATTAGAAAATATTGTTGTTAAAGATAATGATACCGGTATAGAAAATAGACTAGATGTTGAGGGTATATTTATTGCTATAGGTCATATTCCTCTATCTAGCATGTGTAAAAACTTAGTAAAAATTAATGAACTAGGTTATATAATTGCTGATGAGAATTGTAATACTAATATAGAAGGTATTTTTGCTGCGGGAGATGTTAGAATTAAACCAGTTAGACAATTAACCACTGCTTGTGGCGATGGTACAGTTGCTGCTATAAATGCTTGTAAATATTTAAATAAAAAAACCATTGAAATCACTCAATAGTTATTTTTTTAGTTGTTCCCCAGTTAAAGATAATTTAAGCTCTTCTTGGGCATTTTTCAACTCTGATTTTAACTCTCCAAGTTCAGGATTCATAATCCAAATTTCTTGTCCCGCATTTAAAATACTTTTATTATTTATATTGTTTTTAGATGCTATTTTATTTGTTATTTCATAAATTTCAGTATAACTACCACTAGCTTTTTCCGCTATAGTAGATAACCTATCACCATATTCTACAGTATATCTTACCCATAAATTATTATTCTGTATGTTATTTATTTGACTCTGTATGTCAAGTATTTTTAAATAATAAGGATTTTCTTTTTCAATAATAACTGGCACTTCTATTGTATCTCCTTCTTTTACAAACGAACTAAACTTATTTATATTATTTTGTTCTTTTATTTCATCTTCGAAATCAGAAATCGAATTATAAACGCCTTCACATTCATCAGTATAAAACTTGTTTGCTACATCAGAAATGGTATCTCCTTCTTCTACTTGCATAGAAATGTTAACCTTTATTTGATTATCTGGCACCACATATTCTTTATTTTTTTCACACCCAGTAAGCGTCATAATTGTTACTATTGATGCAGTTGCTAAAGTTACAGCAACCACTTGTTTTAATTTTCTTTTCTTCATTTTTTTATTACTTATATTTCTAACTGTACCATAATTTGTTCTTAATTCCCTATTGTTTGTCATATAAACACCTCATAATTTAATTATAACACATATAAAAATTGTTGTAAAATTTAAAACAAATAGAAATTATCTATTTGCTTTTTCATTAAATTTATTTAAATAATATTCCCTTAGTTCTTTAAATCTATTAAAATGAACAACTTCTCTTTGTCTTAAGAATGAAAGAGGCGCAAGTAAATCTGGATCTTCAGTTAAATTCATCAAGTGTTCATAAGTAACTCTTGCTTTTTGTTCTGCAGCCATATCTTCCATCAAATCAGCATTCCAATCACCTAAAGTTTGGAAATATGCAGAAGTAAATGGGACACCATTCGCATCTGCTGGGAATAATGCATGATCGTGCTGTACATATTGACCTGTAAGACCTGCCTCCATAAGTTCTTTTGGAGTTGCACCTTTCATTAGTTGTTTTACCATAGTAGCAATCATTTCAACATGAGACATTTCTTCTATACCGATATCATTTAAAAGAGCATACCCTCTTTCATCAGGCATAGTATATCTTTGATTTAAATATCTCATAGCTGCTGTCCATTCTCCATCTGGACCACCATATTGAGCTAATAATGCTTTTGCCATTTTTAAATCTTTTTTCTTTATATTTATAGGATATTCTAATTTTTTTACATATTTAAACATATAAACCTCCTAATTATCCCAAGGCCATGGCATATCATTCCAAGACCAAGGGTATGAATTTAAAGTATCACTATCTAAAGTAATAGGTCCATATTTAGATTCATAGTCTTTCGTTAGTTTTTCTTTTTCTTCTCTATATTGATTAAATAGTTTAATCCCATCTTGATTATTAGGATTTACATCTAAGAAAAGACCTAAATCCACCATGGCAAAGCTTAAAGCATCTATATAAGTTAAAAGTTCAGCCTGTTCATTCATTGGCTTAATTTCATATGGTTCCCCTATTTTATAAGGGTCATATAAGTTTTTAAACAAATTACCTCTAATAAGACCATTATAAGGATCATATAAAGTTGTTTGCTTATTCATATCTTTATTTTGAACCTTATATTGATTATCAAAGTAATTATTTTGATTATACATATCCATCATATTAGGTTTTGTATAATTAAAATTTTTAAAATTTGGGTAATTATTCATATTTTCCTCCTCGCTTTATACTATGTATTAGAAAAATATGTGTATAGGTATGTGTCTAATTATCAAAAATTAGAAAAAACTATAGACAAAGTAATAAATATTTGATAAAATATGTTTCGTAAGTCATTTAGGACTTATATGGCGAAATTGGTGAAGTGGTTAACACGGTGGATTGTGGTTCCATTATGCAAGGGTTCGATTCCCTTATTTCGCCCCATTGTGAGCATTAGTGAAGCTAATATTAGTTTCACTTTTTCTTTTTGTTAAATAGATTACATGTTATAATATTAATATAGAAAAAGCAATGAGGTATAATAATGAAAGAAGATTTTAGGAGTTTATTAGAAAATTTAAAAAAATGTGAAATTTGTAAAGAAAAGTTTGGATTTAAACCACATCCAATATTTTTAGGTAATGAGAATTCTAAAATAGTTCAAATTAGTCAAGCACCTTCTGCAACTGTTCATCAAACTTTAAAACCTTTTACAGATCAAAGTGGAAAAAAGTTAAAATATGATTGGTATAAAATTAGTGATGATATATTTTATAATCCAGATAATTTTTATATTGCAGCGCTTTCTCATTGTTATCCAGGAAAAGACAAGAATGGTAATGACAGAATGCCACCTAAAATTTGTTATGATAAATGGATAAAAAAAGAATTAGAATATATAAATAATAAGCTTTATATAATAATAGGTTCAAAATCAGCAAAGGTATTTTTTCCAAATGAAAATTTTAACGACTTGATTTTTAAAGATAATTATATTAATAATAAATTAGCAATTGTTTTACCACATCCATCACCACTCAATATAAAATGGTTTAAGGATCATCCTGAATTTATGGAAAAAAGAATTATTGAAATAAGAAAAATAATAAATGATGTGTTAGAAATTAACAACAAAAAAGGATAATCATTTGATTATCCTTATAAAATGCCTAACGGCACCTGTCATAGTATAATATCTTGCGATATTGTACAGTAAAAAGCATTTCTGCTCCTGTATCTATATACTACACTATTATTTTATGTTCGTCAAGTATTTTTATTCAATTAAATTTTATTTTTATATTGTATATTCTTTAATAATTGCTTCATCTATAATTTTCATTAATTCAGTAGAACATTTTAAATTAGGTAAATAATCATATTCATTAATATTATTGCTTATAGATAATTTGCTTATTGTTTTTAAATGATCTACGCAAGCATATGAAGTTTTATCTTTTCTATTTTCATAATATTTTATTATGGAATTGATCTTTTTAATTTCTTTAGGCTCTTCTGTTTGCTTTAATATATTTTTTAATTTTGTTATTTCTTTTTTAGAATATAGAATTGTTCCAATTTTTATATTTTTTGTATGTTTTTTCGAAGTTATAGGAATTATGTGCAGCGTTGAAGATTTCATTGTATCTCCTTTTGATACAATGATTGCAAAATGATCTCCTGAAAATTCACTACCAATGTTAACTCCAAATCTAACTTTAACTATTCTACCTCTAGAATATCTTTTAAAATTGGTAGGTTTTTTATTTATTTCATATAATAAAGTTTTGCTTTCACTAAGTTTTGAATCTTCAAAATTAGTGTATTTATCTTTTAAATTCATATCTGAAATAATAAGATTATTTTGATGTGCTTTTATTAATTTTGTATGTTTTCTATTTTGTTCTAATGTATTATCCATAAACCCTCCTAAATTTTGTATACTAATTATATAACTTTAATATATTGTAGTCAATAAAATACTGTTGATTTTAATTAGAATTTAGTTTATAATTTACATAGTGATTGATATTTATATATCAAACTTATGGGAGTATACACTATTAAAAAGTTTTCAATAGGTGTAGTAATTGCCCCAGTTGTGAGTATTAGTGAAGCTAATCTTAGTTTCACTTTTTTTCTTTGTTTATTATACAAATATGATATAATAAAATTGATAACAAATAATAATTTAAAAAGGAGCATCTATATGAAAAGGCATTTAAAAGAATTAGTAATATTATTTATACAACTATTTTTATTTTATATATTTCCTTTATTTATGAATTTATATGGCCCCATAGGTATAGTCTTAATAATTTTATCTTCAACGTTTGTTTTATCAATAACAATAGCAATTATTTCAAAAGAGAATATAAAGTATTTATATCCTATAGTAAGCTCTATATCATTTTTACCATCGGTATTTATATATTATAATGAATCTGCTTTGATACATTGTTTATGGTACTTATTTATATCTAGTATTGGTATTTTAATTGGTTCAATTATATATCAAATAAAAAAAGAATTAAAAATTCAATAATTTTAATTCTTTTTATTTTTCTAATAAGTGTAAATTATCTAAAAGTATTCCTGTTCCTTCTACTACACAAGTAAGTGGACTTTCTGCTACAAATACAGGGACTTTTAATTCATGAGAAAGTAAATTATCAAATCCATGCACAAGTGCTCCACCACCTGTTATAATTATACCTTTATCAATTATATCAGCAGCAAGTTCTGGCGGAGTTTGTTCTAATACATTTTTAGCAGAATGTATTATTGTATAAACACTTTCTCTTAAAGCTTCCTCTACCTCTTCACTACATAATGTTATCGTATGAGGAAGACCAGTAACTAAATCTCTACCTTTAACTTCCATTTTATCATTTCTACCTTCTGGATAAACAGAACCTATTTCAAGTTTTATTTCTTCTGCAGTCCTATCTCCAATAAGTAGTTTATATTTATCTTTAATATATTTAATTATATCATTATCAAATGTATTTCCCGCTACTTTTATAGATTCACTTGTAACAATATCTCCAAGTGATAATATTGCTATATCAGTAGTGCCACCACCAATATCTATTACCATGTTACCACTAGGTCTAGATATATCTAATCCTGCTCCTATAGCAGCAATCTTTGGTTCTTCTTCTAAGAAAACCTTTCTGGCTCCCGTTCTTTCTGCTGCTTCTTTTATGGCATTCTTTTCTACTTGAGTTATATTTGAAGGACAACATATAAGTATTCTAGGTCTAGATAAAAAACTCTTACCATTTATCTTTTTAATAAAACTATTTAACATCATTTCTGTTATTTCAAAATCAGCTATTACACCATCTTTCATAGGTCTTATAGCAAGTACTTTACCAGGAGTTCTACCAAGCATTTCTCTTGCTTGAGTACCTACTGCAAGTATTTTTTTTGTATCAGAATCGATCGCTACTATACTAGGTTCATTAAGAACAATCCCTTGACCTTTAATATAAATTAATACATTAGCAGTACCTAAATCTATACCAATATCTTTAGCAAACATATTATCATCCTCCAACTATATTTATTATACCATAATTCACCACATTAAACTTATTTTAAATTAAATTTTTATACTTTTTTTTAGTAGACTGTCCACCTCTTATATGTCTTACATCTATATGATACTTAAGAATACTTTCTACTTCTTCATAAAGTTTATAATTTATATCAATCAATCTCTCATGTAAATCTTTATGTACAGTACTTTTAGAAACATTAAAAACTTTAGCTATCTCTCTTATTGTTTCTTTAGTATCTAATATATAATTTGCTTCATCAATAACCCGTTTAACAATCAATGAATTCATAAACACCCCTCTAATTAATTATATATTTTTAAGATGTGTTTATACATAAAAAGGGTATGCCTTAACACCCTTAAATTTCATTGATTGATTTATCATAATAGTTTTCTGGATCTACACATATTCCATCAATTATTAATTCAAAATATAAATGGTTACCTAAGTCAGTTGATATATTAGATGTTGCTGATTTCGCGATTACTTGACCTTTGCTTACGATATCGTTAGTTTTTATAGTTATGTCTCCTACACTTTGATATACGCTAGTTATTCCATTTTTATGTTCTATTGTAATAACATTACCTAAAGTTGTATCTTCCTTTACACTCTTTACAGTACCATCTAGTATAGCTACTACATCGAAGGTATCTCCTTTAGAATAAGAAACTCCACTACTTGGCATGTAAGTACCTTCATAGTAAATCAATGATGCTTCTTGTTCCCCAGCTTCTGCTAAATAATCATAAAAGTTTTTAGATACTACAACATTAGTATCTATATAAGGTCTAGTTATTTTTACTTCATCACTTACAACAGGAATTTTTTCTTCGTAATCTAATATTCCTTTTGATACATAACTTTCTTCTTGATTATTTAAATTCTTAACAGAAAAACCTAAAAGAGAAATTCCGCCTACCAAAAGAGTAAAAGATAAACCATAAAGTCCATAAACAACTGATTTTTTTAATTGCCTTTTCATTTTATTCACCTCAGTATTAAGTGTGAACAAAATAATTTTTTTTATTCAATTTTTTAAAATTTTTTTATTTCAATTCCAGTATAATAATGTTTTAGTATATCTTCATAATTATAACCTGCTTTTGCCATACCTTGAGCACCATACTGACTCATTCCTACTCCATGTCCATAACCTTTATTTTTTATTACTATTTTATTATCTTCTTTTATTATTTCAAAAAAAGTAGATCTTAATCCTAATTTAGAACAAACATAACTACCAGTTAATTCTTTATTATTTATCTTAATTTTTTTTATTCTTCCTGTGGAAGTCTTACTTGTTATTTCTATTTTTAATTCCTTACTGTAGTCTAAATTTAATAATTTATAAAATTCTTCTAGAGTATAGGCAGTATTTGTTGTATATACAGGAGATATTTCATCCCAAGTACTTTCTACACTTCTAAGATATGCTATCTTATTTGTAAATACGTCTTCACTATTTTCAGTTATACCAGGACTAGTAGAAAAAAATAATGTTTCAGCAACCTTATCATTATACGAAGCATATTCTCCTTTAGTTTCTAACACAGCGGTTTTTATTTTGTTAATATTATCTATATATAATTCTTTCCATACGGTCATTAAATACTCTTTATCTAGATATACTTGATTTTTTACGGTGTCAACTACATCATATTCTTTTTTTATATTCCTTTGCATTTGTATCATTACATAACTTCTAGCAGCTACTGCTTGTGCTTTTAATGCTTCTATTTCAAAATCAATAGGCATTTCTCCCGCCACTACACCCACTACATATTCTTCTATAGGAACTATACTTATAGAATCAGTTTCTTCACTATAAACTCTAACTACACTATTTTTAGAAAAATTAAAAGTTATTTCATTATCTCTAATAAATATAGTAACTATTATAAAAGGAATTATAATTATTAAACAAGAAAAAAGTAGTATTTTTTTTATCAAGATACCATCTCCTTAAAAAATCATACTACTATACTATCTTATAATATATAAAGAAATCATATAAGAAATTTACTACTAAAAACGATATAGACATAGCCATCATTAAATACATAATTCTAGCTTGAATTACTCTAGATTGTTTAAAAAATCTATTTAAATCTAATCCTTCCATTGCCCATATAGTTAATGGAAAAATAATTACATATAATATAACCTTAATCATATTCGTATTCTATTATTTGTTCAACCCTATTTCTATATACAGGATCTTCCATATTTTCTTCGGCACTTAAAAATGCATCTACTATTTTTATATTTTCTTCTATATCAGTATTACCAGATAAGGCAATTACATTTACAAAATCTCTTTCCTTTCCATGAATTGCTTCATCTACAGAGTTAACTTTACCACATCTAACACCTTTTACTTTATTACAAGCAATAGATATACCTATGGCGCTTCCACATATAGCAATCCCATAATCTACTTCTTGTGCGGCTACTTTTTCACCTAAAATAAATCCATAAGTTGTATAATCAACTCTTCCTTCTTGATTTGTTCCATAATTAACAACAGTATAACCCTTATCAGTTAAATATTTTGTCAATTTATGTTTAGTTTCTATTCCTCTATGATCATTAGCTATCCCAATTTTCATTTTTTACTTCCTCTCTTTATATTAAATAATGTTTTTAAATTACCGTTAAAATAATGAATAATAAAATATATTCCAAAACTTAACACTCCAAATAATAGTAATATTGGTATTTGAATAATTCTGCCATCTAAGTTAGTTGGTACAATTAATTTTAAAAGTGTAATTACTACCTCAAACACTAACCAAGATAATATATAACCAGGTAATTTTTCTTTTGTTTCTTTAAAACTAAATCCATACTTTTTATTAAGCGCTACTAAAGATATAATTATTGATACACTATAACCTATCATTGCAGCAAGTACAGCCCCGTAACTTGGCTCATACCCTAACTTATCTACAAGCAACATCATTGGTACATCAAGTACTGTGTTAAGGACTAAACCTATAAATACTGTAGTTATTACTAATTTATATTTACTCAAACCTTGTAATGTATTTACAACTATTGTATATAATCCACCAAATAAAGCATAGAATACATATACTTTGAATATTATTGGTCCATAGAAACTTTCTCCGTAGAATAAAGTCCATATAGGTTCAGCTAAGAATGATAAAAATAACGTTGCTGGAACAAGTATAAATAATACATATTGTATTGCCTTATTAAACTTATTATCCACATCTTTTTTATTTCCTTTAGTATAACTAGATACTATATTAGGTATTAAACTAGTGGTTAACCCTGTTATGATTGCGAATAAAATATTATTAAGTTTAACTCCCCAAGTTGTAAATACACTAACAACTGATTCAGTTACACTTGCACTATAACCTAATATATCATTCATTGTCCTAGATATTAATATCATATCTACTGTATTATAAAGATTATATATTAAACTTATTATAATAAAAGGTATCGAATATGTAAGTATCTTCTTTATTATTTCTTTATTGCCTATCTCTTTTTCATCATTTACCTTATCTCTTGAAAGTAATTTAGCCTTATTTATTTTTATTTTTAGGTATATACAAGCAACTATACCTCCAAAGAAAGCCCCACTAACAGATATACCAATAGCGGTTTTCATATCTGTCCCAAACACTCTTAAAGCAACAAAACTACCTATTAAAATTACTGAAACCCTAATTATTTGTTCTATTATTTGACTTACACTAGTTGGTGATATATATTTATGACCTTGTAAAAAGCCTTTAGTAACACTTAAGAAAGGTACAATAAGTATCGCAAATGATATCATTCTTATTACAAAAGCTATGTCTTCAATTGTATTACCACCTATCGCATCTCCTATTATTAATTTACCTATAGATGGCGCAAATACAAACAAAAGCACAAATATTACTACAGATATTATAAATATTATTTTTAAAGATAAATTATAAGTATCTTTTACTGCTTTTTTATAACCTAAAGCAGTATATTCACTAGTAAGTTTACTAATAGCAAAGGGAAATCCTGCAGTAGATACAGCCAAAAATAAGTTATAAATATTATAAGCATACCCATATAGTGCTCCACCTTGTTCACCTATTATTGCATTAAAAGGTATAACATACAATAACCCTATTATTTTAACAATTATTATACCTAGAGTTGCAATTAGCGCACCTTCCATCAATGAGTTTTTCTTCATCTTCTTCATATAACACCTCTATAATATTATTATACTATCTTTAACCTATTTTAACAAGAGATTATATGTTAGCAAAAAAAAGACAATCTATTGATTGTCTTTTTTTAATTCTATTAAAGGTAATTTATACATATTAGCAAGTTCTACTGCCTTTCTATATTTATCTGTATTACCATCGTTTATATAATAAACAGCTTCTACTTTAGTTTTAAAACCGTTTAAAGCAATTCTATTACATATTTTAAAATTCATAAATTCTTGTTCTAATTGTAATGGAGTTTTTAAGTTAGACATATCATCATAATTTTCAACACTCATTATATCATCATTTTCTGTAATATATAATATGTTATCGTTATAACTACATATAAAACCTATTTGATAATCCTCATAATCTTCAACCCTATTTATTTCTTTTTTAGTTATCAATATAGCCTGTTGTTTAGGATCTACAAATTGATTATTAGAACATATAAAATAATAATCTTGTTTTGGATTAAACTTATAAACATCTGTTATAGTTTCTTTCCATATTTTTCTAACTATTAAACCTAAAGCTTTATTTAATTCATTTAAATCACAATTTGTTTCTTTTACTTTGTTAAAAATATATTCTATTATATTTTTACTTTCTTCATCCAACACATCCATATAGTTAGCAGTTATATAATCCAAAGAGGTCTTTAAATTTTTAGAACCTATTTTTTCAAAAATAAACGTTTCTTCTCTTTGTTTATCTATTATTTCTTGAACAAATAATTCTTCAAAATTAGCAATATAAGCTTTAAATCTTAATTCATCACTTAATATTTCATAAGTTTGTTTAGCATTATCATAACTTGTGTCATCATAAGCAATTATTTTATTGCAAAAATCTTTAAAATTTTCAAACTCTTCAATATGTTTACTTCTATCAGGCATTATATCTTGCAAATATTGAATTTGTTCTTTATATTTCAATATTTCTTCATCAATTTTTTTATTTAATATTTCTAACTTATCTTTTTTATCTAAATTGATTTTTCTTTCTTCTTCTATGTTCAAAATTCTTAAAATCTCATTTATATATTCTTCTCTTTTTGTTTGATTTTTTAAATCTTCATATATATCATCTATAAAATTAGAACTAAATAAAACTAAATCATTGTATTTGTCTAATAAATATTTTTTTGTTTCTTCATCTACATTTAAAGTTTTAAAATAATTTATACTAAACTTAGCTTGTTTTTCATCATTACTTTTAGTTATTTGTTTTAGATAATTTTTTACTACTCTATCCAATCTATCTTTTCTTCTATATATATTATCTAAAAGAACCTTAATATTTTTTGATTCATTAATATCTGCTGTTAATATTTTTTTAGCGTCTATATAACTATATAAATCAAACATGTCTTCTATATATTCATATATATTATCTGGTAAATCTTCATATTTTAAAGTATCTATATCATGATATCTCTTATGATTTTGATCCCTTAATTTTGTTAGTTTAACTGATTCTTCGAATTCATCTTGTGAATCTTCTGTACCTATTATTTGATATAACATTTCAATATCTTTATTCAAATCTATATCAGTAAAATAATCGCTAAAAAAGGCATTAGTATTATCTAATGTTTGATTGTTCTTAACATTTTCCATAACAACACCTCTTTATTCTATAGATATTTTACCACATTAATTATATTTTTACAATAAAAGAAGATAATTATTCATTATCTTCTAAAGTTTTAATTAATTCATCTTTTTTCATTTTACTAACATTTTTTATATTTTTTTCTTTAGCTAAATCTTTTAGCTCTTCAACAGTTAAATCAGACAGAGTCGCTTCTTTGTAATTAGTTAAGTCTATTTCTCCATCTTCATCTGGCATACATCCATTTTTTACTAAATAATCGATTTGTTCTTTAGTGATTGTTTCGTGTTCTAAAAGCGTGTTAGCAATTAAATCCAGTAAATCTCTATTATCTTTTAATATTTTTTGAGTTCTTTCATAACATTCATTTATTATTTTTCTTTGAGCTTGATCGATTTCAAAAGCAACTTGACTAGAGAAATTACGACTCTTATTATAATCTCTACCTAAGAACACACTTGACTCTTGGTGCTCAAATTGGATAGGTCCCAAATCACTCATACCATATTCTGTAACCATTGAACGAGCAATTTTAGTTGCTTTTTCAAAGTCATTATGAGCGCCAGTTGTCACTTCTTTGAATACTATTTCTTCAGCAACTCTACCACCAAGTAAGCCACTTATGGTTTCAAGCAATTCTTTCTTAGTAGAAAGGAAGGTTTCTTCTCTTGGCAACATTAAATTATATCCGCCAGCTTGACCTCTTGGTATAATAGTTATTTTTTGTACTTCATTTGCGCCTTCTAACTTAATACCTACAACAGCATGACCTGCTTCATGATATGCAACAAGTCTTTTTTCTTTTTCAGTATATTTCTTAGTTACCTTAGCAGGTCCCATTAATACTCTATCATGAGCTTCATCAATTTCAGCCATTGTTATAGCAGATTTCTTTCTTCTCACAGTAAGAAGCGCGGCTTCATTAAGCAGGTTTTCTAAATCTGCACCACTAAATCCTACAGTCCTTTTTGCTATATTTTCTAATTTAACACCTTTAGCAAATGTCTTACCTTTAGCATGTACTCCTAATATTTCTTCTCTACCTTTAACATCTGGTAAATTAACAGTAATTTGTCTATCAAATCTTCCAGGTCTAAGTAAAGCAGGATCAAGTACATCAGGTCTATTTGTAGCAGCTATAACGATTATACCTTCATTAGCTCCAAATCCATCCATCTCAGTAAGTAATTGGTTTAAAGTTTGTTCTCTTTCATCATGTCCACCGCCAAGACCAGTACCTCTTTGACGTCCAACTGCATCAATTTCATCTATAAATATTAAACAAGGCGCATTTTGTTTTGCTTGTTTAAACATATCACGAACACGTGAAGCACCTACTCCTACAAATAGTTCAACAAAGTCAGAACCACTTATAAAGTAGAAAGGTACATTAGCTTCTCCAGCAACAGCCTTAGCGAGTAAAGTTTTACCAGTCCCTGGAGGACCTACTAAAAGTACACCTTTAGGTATTCTAGCTCCCATTTTTTGGAACTTCTTAGGTTCTCTTAAGAAATCTATAAGTTCTTGAACTTCTTCTTTTTCTTCAGTTAAACCAGCAACTTTATCAAATTTAACTTTATCCTTATCACTAGTTAGACGAGCTCTACTTCTTCCAAAGTCCATAGATTTATTCGCTCCACCCATTTGTTTAGCAATAAAGAAGTATCCTACACCTAATAACAAAATAATAGGTAATACATTCACTAAGAATAAGACAAACCAACTAGATCCAGGGTCTTTAGCAACCTTAACTTTTACCTCTTTATATTCTTCTCCCTTAGTTTCTGCTTCTTTTTTATTTTCTTCTTTTATATCATATATTTGTTTTATTGTTTCATCGCTATAAGTAGCTGTAGCAACAAACGATTCATTCTCATTATATCCACCAAGTTTTCCTGTTATAGAATATACACCTTGACTGCTATTTGGAGTAATTGTTAATTCTATTACTTTATTATTATCTAATTCAGTTAAAAACTCACTATAGGTTAAATTATTAACTTTAGTATTTAAAATATTTATAAAATAAAATACTCCTAATATTATTGCAAATAAAAATATATATGAAAATAAACTTCTTTTAACTACTTTTCTGTCCATTCTATCTCTCCTTTAATCATACTTTAATATTATATCATAATTTCCTTGTTTTTTCATGTCAAATTTAGATTTTTTTACTCCAGGTATCCAAATTATTTTACCAGTATCATCAGTAACGATAGGATAACTATCCCTTAATTCCTTTGATATCTTAGAATCTATAAATATATCGCTAACCTTTTTACTACCTAACATATTCTTTACACTCATTCTATCTCCAGGTTTATAATTTTTAACATGAAAAGGTAATTTAATATCTTTACTATTTAAATGAATTACATAATTACTGGTAAGGGGTGTTGAGTTATCAACAACGATCTTTTTGCCGTTTGGTAATTCTACATAATCAGTAAACTCATATTCATAATTTTCACTTATCTTTGATTCACCAATCTTAAACTTATTATATTCTATTATACCTTTTTTATTATGTGGTAAATCAAATATAGTATTTGTACTACTTTCTAAATATTCCAGAATAATACTTATGTGTCTATTATCTATCAAAGTAATACCTTCTTTATAAATAATCTTTAAATACTTCTCTAAAATGTTTATTTTTATTATTTTATCCAACCCATTAAACTTATCAATTATAATTGAGTCATCAGAAACAATTTCTTTATATTTTTTATTTGTTTCTTTTACTATAAAATCATTAGCCATCAATAATTTTTCATTAAAATCAATAAACTTTAAATGAACATTACTATTTTCATTTTTTAATTCAGGTAATATATTTTTTCTATATCTATTTCTAGTATATTTAGTATCACCATTTGACATGTCAACCGCATACCATATGCCTTTTTTATCTAACTCTTCTACTATTTCCTGTTTAGTTAAATAAACAAGTGGTCTTACGATTTTATAACCTCTATCGTTCGAAATCCTTTCAAATCCTGCATATCCCTTTAAATTAGAACCCCTAGTTAATCTCATTAAAACAGTCTCAATTAAGTCATCGCCATGATGCGCCGTAAAGAGAACATCAGCGCCATACTTACTAACAACTTCATCAAAAAACTCATACCTAATTTTTCTAGCTACTTCTTCACTAAATTTACCATTAGGATACTCTTCTATTTTTTTCATCTCAAAAACTAAATCATTCTCACGGCAAAACTTTTCTACTTCAACAGCTTCGTAATCACTTTCTTTTCTCAAGTTATGATGAACGTGAGCAACTACTATTTTTAGATTCAATTTTTCTTTGATACTTATTAAAGTGTCTAAAAGCAGCATTGAATCTGGCCCGCCGCTAATAGCAGCCACAACAGTAGTGTTTTTTATATTTAATTTTTCTATAAACTGATAAACATAGTTCATAAAACCACCTGTTTAATATTTTATTATAAAATCATTTTTATATCAATACTTTTCACATAATATAAATAAAAACTCATAGATTATAATCTTATTTTGTGGTATAATAAATATACGCAAAATAATTGTGAATTTTGTAATTTTAAAAGGAGGAATATAATGCACAGAGAAACCTACATAGAAATTAATTTAGATAAATTATGTAATAATATCAATAATATTATAAATACTTTTAATGACTATCAATATTATATAGGTGTTATTAAGGGTAATGCTTACGGACATGGTGAATCCATTTCAAAATATATTATTAAAAATGGAATAAATTATTTAGCTGTATCTACTTTAGAAGAAGCTTTAAATATTAGAAAATATATAGATAACACTTTCCCAATTTTATGTTTACAACCAATAGATATAAAGTATATTGAAAAAGTAATTGATAATAATATAACAGTGTGTGTTAGTAATATAGATTATTTTAATAATTTGAAAAATATAGAAACAAAAACACCTATTAAATTTCATTTAAAACTAAATACCGGAATGAATAGACTTGGTGTAAATAATTCAAACGAAGTAAAAAAAATTTATGAAGATTGCAAATCATGCAATAATTTAGAATTTGAAGGTATCTTTACTCATTTATGTAGTTCAGGTGTTTATGATTCTTTATACTATGAACAAATTAAACGTTTTAAAACATTAACTGAACAAATAGACCTATCAAAAATTAAAATTGTTCATATAGGTAGAAGTACTACTTTAGATTTTCATGAAAAATTAGATTTTTGTAATGGTGTAAGAATAGGCATTATGATGTATGGAATAAGTTCAACATTCCCTAATAATAATGGAATAAAAAATAAACTGAGAAATTTAAAATATTCATATATTAGAAGAAAAAACAAATTACCTATTCCAAATAAAGATTGTAAAACCAATTTAAAACAGTGTTTAACTTTAAAAAGTAAAGTTATAGAAATACAAAAAGTTTCAATTGGAGATCAAGTAGGATACGGAAGTAATAACAGAATGTCAAAAAATGGATTAGTTGCAACTATTCCTATTGGTTATTCAGATGGCTTATTAACAAACTATAAAAATTTTTATGTTAAAATTAACAGCAAAAAATATAGTGTTATAGGGACAATCAACATGGGAATGATATCTGTTTTAGTTGATGAAAATGTTAAAGTTGGAGACATTGTTACAATTATAGATGAAAATGATAATTATAAGAAAATAGCTAGTTTTTTCAATGTTTCTCCTTATATTCTAATGACCAGTTTAAACAAGAATATACCACGTATTTATATAAAAGATAATAAAATAGTAAAGGAATGATAATATGGATTTTGATGTTGTATTAATTGGAACCGATATAAACGCTTATTACATGGCTCGTAATTTTTATGAAGCATATAATATTAAGCCATATGTTATTGGAAGAGTTCCTATGAAATTTACATCCCTTTCTAAAATATTAAAACTAACAATTGAAGAAAATTTACTAAATGAAGAAATCTTTGTCAACACCTTAATAGAGTTAGCTAAAAAAATAAACAAGAAAAAAATAATATTAATTGGTTGTACTGATGATTATGTTTCTTTAATTATTAAAAATAAAAAAATCTTAAAAGATTATTACTTATTTAATTATGTTGATAATGAATTGTTGGAAAAATTAGTTAACAAAGAAAAGTTTTATTCTTCTTTTAAAGACTTTGATTTAGACTTACCAAAAACATATATTTGCAATTTAAACACTAGTTTAAAAAAATTAGATGAGACAATAAATGATTTTATGTACCCTTTAATTATTAAACCTAGTAATGTAGTCGAATATCATGCACATTCTTTTGAAGGCATGTCAAAAGTTTATAAATTAAACAATTTTCAAGAAGTGGAAAAATGTTTAACAGATATTAAAAATAGTGGTTATAGTGATAGCATTACAATACAAGAATTCATTCCTGGTGATGATTCCCTATTATTTGATTCAGTATTCTACTGTTCTAGTAAAGGAGAATGTCAATTACAATCTTTTGGACAAATAGGACTTCAAGAGCATACAAAAACTGGAATAGGTAACTTAACTGTTGTAATTAACGGATATAATGAGTTTAATAATACTAAAATAATTCAACAAAAGTTAAAAACGTTTTTAGAAAAGATAGAATTTAAAGGCGCTTGTGAATTTGATTTAAAATACGATGTTAGGGATAATAAATTTAAAATTTTCGAAATAAACCCTAGGCAAGCAAGAAGTAGTTATTATTTAACAAAATGTGGTCATAATTTAGCAACTTATTTTGTTGATGATTTAATTTTTAATAAAAAGAAAAATTTTACATTTACTCAAAAACAAGTATTACTTTCTTTTGTCCCAAAATATGTTGCGAGAAAATATATTAACAATAAAGAATATAAAAAACAAGTTTTTAGGTTGTGGAAAAAGGAAACATATACAGATCCTTTAGTGTGTAAAGGAGATTTATCGTTAAAAAGAAGAGTTTGGTTATTTTTAAGAAAAATAAATTATATTATAAAATACAATAAAAACAATTGGTAATGGAGGCAGAATATGTGTGGTTTTGTAGGATTTATAGATAAAAATAATAAAAAAAATAAAAATAAAATTATAAAAGATATGGCAGATTCAATCGTACATAGAGGTCCTGATAGCGAAGGTTATTTCACTGATGAAGATATAGCTTTAGGTTTTAGGAGACTATCTATAATTGATTTAAAATCTGGAAATCAACCGATATTTAACCAAAAAAAAGACAAAGTTATTACTTTTAATGGTGAAATATATAACTTTAAAGAAATTAAAAAAGATTTAGAGGATAAAGGATATAAGTTTAAAACAAAATGTGATACAGAAGTTATTCTATTAGGTTATGAAGAATATGGAGTAAAGATTTTGGAAAAACTTAGAGGTATGTTTAGTTTTGTAATATATGATACAAAGAAAAAAGAATTATTTGGTGCAAGAGATTTTTTTGGAATTAAGCCTTTATACTACAGCAAACAAAAAGATTTATTTATAGTAGGTTCTGAAATTAAAAGTTTCTTAAAACATCCAAATTTCAAAAAAGAACTTAATAAAAATGCATTAAAACCTTATTTAACTTTTCAATATTCTTGCTTAAATGAAACTTTCTTTAAAGATGTATTTAAATTAGACCCTGGGCACTATTTTAAATATAAAAATAATAAATTAACAATAAAAAAATATTTTGAATATACATATGACAGTAACAGTAAAGATTCTATAGAAAATATTGTAGATAAAATAAATGAAACAATGGCTTCTAGTATCGAATATCATAAAGTTAGCGATGTTGAAATTGGAGCATTTTTATCTTCTGGTGTGGATTCTTCATATATTGTCAGTTGTGCTAATGTAGATAAAACTTATACTGTCGGATTTAAAAGTGATGGTTTTGATGAAACAGAGCCAGCAAAAGTTTTATCAAAATTATTAAACAAAAAACACAAATCAAAAATTATAACAGCAGATATGTTCTTTAAAGAATTGCCTAACGTCCAATATTATTCTGACGAACCTCATGCGAATTTATCAGCAGTACCACTTTATTTCTTATCAAAGATGGCAAGTGAAGATGTTAAAGTAGTGTTATCTGGCGAAGGTGCAGACGAATTATTTGGGGGATACGGAGAATATTATGAATCAGATTTCGTAAAAAATTATAAAAAATTACCTTACTTTATTAGACATTCATTTGCTCTTTTAGCAAAACGCATACCAAAAATGAAAGGTAGAAACTTTCTCGTTAGAAATGGTATGCCATTATACGATCATTATATTGGTCAAGCTTTTATAATGGATAACGAAGAGGCAAATTATTTACTAACGGATAGTTATAAATCAGCTATCACTTATCAAGATATAGTAAAAGAGGCGTTGAGTAGCGTTAAAAACAAAAAGGAAATTATTCAAAAAATGTATTTGGATATGAATTTTTGGTTACCTTATGATATATTACTTAAAGCAGATAAAATGACAATGGCAAGTTCATTAGAATTAAGAGTTCCATTTTTAGATAAGGAAGTGTTTAAATTAGCTTCTTCTATTCCAACTAAATACTTAATAAATAGAAATATTACTAAATATGCATTTAGAAAAGCAGCTGATAAAAAAATACCAGAAGAATGGTCTAAAAGAAAAAAACTTGGATTCTTAGTTCCTTTTAGAAATTGGATAAAAGAAGATAAATATTACAACATTGTTAAAAAAACATTTAACGAAGAATGGGTAAAAGAATTTTTTAATATATCAAAAATCAATAAATTATTAGATGATCATTATAATAATGTAAATAACAACGCAAGAAAAATATATACCATTTATGCTTTTCTTATTTGGTATAAAACTTATTTTAGTTAAAATAAAAACAAGATATAATCTTGTTTTTATTTGTGATATGATTCATTATTATTTATTTTAAACGCTCTATATATTTGTTCAAATAAATTAACTCTAAATAATTGATGTGGGAATGTTAATTTAGAAAAAGATAATTTAAAATTACTTCTATTTTTTATATCTTGATGAAGTCCATTAGATCCACCTATTATAAAAGCAATAGTGGAATTAGTATTAAATATATTATCCATCTTTTTGGCAAACTCAACACTACTTAACATATTTCCTTCTATTTCTAAAGTAATTACAAAATCTTTTGAATCAATATATTTCTCTATCAATTCTTTTTCTTTAAAGAGTGTTATATCAATATTAGGATTATCTATATCATTAACTTCTATTATTTCAAGTTTAGTGTATTTAGATAATCTTTTTTTATATTCTTCTATAGCTTCTCTTAAATATTTTTCTTTTATTTTTCCTACACAAATTATTTTTATCATAATTCTATTAACTCCGTTATTTCATTTTGTCTCGCAATAATAATATTGTTAAAATCAATATTTTTTCTTTCTAATATTTCTTTTAAGGTTTCTAGAGCTAAATCTTCTGTATTATTTTGTTCACTTATATGAGCAAGTATTACATATTTTGTATTATCACCTATTAACCTACTTAAATAATAAGCAGAATCTTTATTAGATAAATGCCCTTTATCACTTAATATTCTTATTTTTGTATGATGTGGGTATTTAGGGTTATTCATTAATTTTTCTATATCATGATTGCTCTCAAATACATATAAATTTTTGTTTTTTATATATTCAAAATTATTCTCACTAATATATCCGGTATCTGTTATATAAACCATTGAATCATTTTCTTCTTCAATTACATAACCTTTTATATCATCTACATCATGCGATAATATTATTGATTTTATTTTGATGTCACTATTTACATTTATTTCTTCTTCACTACTAATGTTTTCTATTTTTATGTTAGATTCTTTTAATATCTTTTCTGATATATATACAAGCGGATTATATTTTTTTGAAAAAACTTTTATTCCAGCAACGTGATCTATGTGAGCATGAGTAACTAAAACTATATCTATATTTTCTGGATTAACTCCAATAGATTTTAAGCTTTTTTCAACATATAAAGAACTTGTGCCTATGTCTATTAATATTTTATGGTTTTTTGTTTCAACATAGGTACAGTTTCCTTTACTTCCACTTGATAAAACACATACTTTCATCGATAATATTTCAAAGGATTAGTAGTACAAGCATATTTAGCACATGTTCTTATTTCATAATGAAGGTGTGGGCCTGAGGCTCTTCCTGTTGCACCTACATAACCAATTACATCACCACGAGAAACTGTGCTTCCAACCGAGAAATTATTATTAAATGATGACATATGAGCATATAGTGTATAATATCCATTATTATGATTTATCATTATATAATTTCCATAAGATTTATTATATTCTCTTACTTCTATAACACCATTATTGGCTGCATATATTTTTGAACCTGTTCCTGTACCTGCTATATCTATTGCATTGTGGAACTCACGAGATCCCGCAAATGTTCTATACCCATAATATGAAGATATAGTATAACCACTTTCAGTAGGCCATCCCCAAGAACCAACACTACCTACATTTGGAACATATTTAGTTCCTATATTTATAATTTTTGGAACAGAACTTTTTAATATTTCTTTTCCTGCAGGATTTACATAACTAATTTCTCCGTTTACGCTTTTAACATTTTGAGATACTCTTTCTAAACCATTTTCTCCTTGTTGAGAAACTATGATACTTCCTTGACTTAAGTTTTTATCATATTGTTCTACTACTTGGAATGCTGTTTCTTTATCTACAATTTCATAAGTTTCAACAACTATTTGTATCTTAGGATCTATTGTAGATATTCTAACATCTGTACCTGCAACTAACATATTATTTCTGCTTGTATATTGTGTATTAAATAGTAAAAATTCTTGAACACTTATTTGATTTTCAAACGCAAGTGATTCAATAGAATCGCCTGTTTTTACTTTAACTGTTTTTTCTTCATATTTATTTCCATACAATAGATATGCAGATAAATCACTTGAATCTGTATAAATAGTTTCTTCTATAGGAATATTAACAGCTTTATATGTTATATCTTGTTCTACATATATATTTTCTATTAATGATCCTGTTTCAACAATCTTCTCTTGTTTATTAGCTTTATATTTTTCATATTCAGCATCATCTACAAAGATTGTTATTAAATCTTCTATTGCTTCATTAAAAATATTAGTATCAATAGTATATATTTCAATATCTTCAATATTTTCATTTGTGCTTTTTATTATAAACTTATAACCTGATACTGTACTAGATTTTTTAGACATTATCCTTTTATATATTTCTTCTACAGATAAAACATCTGCATGATACGTATATATTTTTTTTATTTCAGTTCCTGATGGAACAAACACATCTTCAACATGCTTATATATATCGTTTTTATATATATATAATCTCATATCTGATATTTCTTCACTAGATAAAGTATATAATTTTTCGTTTTTATAAAAGTTTAAATTATCTATATCTATATCACTTAAATTATAAGAAGATTTGTTTGTTATTAAATAATTTATCTTATCAACATCTGTATAAGATTGGTCTAATATTTTAGATCCATACTTTTTAAAAGTATCAATTGCTTCTATTTTTAAAGAATACTCTTTTATATTATTTCTTATTGTCGTAGCTTGACTATTTATATAATCTTCTAATTCTTTCTTTGATTCAATTAATCCTATTAACTCACTGTCTAAATATACTTGATAATGTGTATGAGGATGTCTTGTTGTTTTATGTCCAAATCCAAGCAAGAATACTATTAATGATAATAAAATTACAAAAAAGTATGTACTTATTTTTTTCATAACTCACCTAATTTTCTTCTTTTACTTTAGCTACATTTACAAATGTACTAGTACCCCTCTGAAAAATAAGTGGAATGTCTTTTAAAGGACCATTACGATGTTTCCTTATAACAAATTCCATTAAACTGTTGTCTTTCTCTCTTTCTTCATCTGAACAGTGTAAGAAAGCAACAATATCTGCATCTTGTTCAATTGCTCCAGACTCTCTTAAGTCACTAAGCATTGGTTTTTTATCAACCCTTTGTTCAATACCACGAGAAAGTTGTGATAAAGCTATTACTGGAACATTTAATTCCATTGCCATAGTTTTAAGTGCTCTTGAGATATCCGCAACTTCTTGTTGTCTATTAGCGCCATTTTTACTACTTCCTTGAATCAAAGTTAAGTAGTCGATTACAACTATATCAAGTCCGCTAGGGCTAGTAGCAAGTTTTCTACACTTACTTCTAATCTCTCCTACTGTTTGTCCTGCTGTATCATCTATAAAGATATTAGTATTTGATAGTCTGCTTATTGCTTCGTTAACTCTTTTCCAATCTGAGTGTTCTAAGTTTCCAGTTTTAAGTTTAGAACCTTCTATTTGTCCAACACTAGATAACATACGAGTAGCAAGTTGCTCAGCGCCCATTTCCATGTTGAATAAGGCAACTGTTTTTTTGCTATTGATTGCTATATTAGTAACAAAGTTGAGTGCTATAGCAGTTTTCCCCATACCTGGACGAGCTGCAATAATTATTAATTCATGTGGATGAAACCCACTAGTTATTTTATCTAATTCATAATATCCTGTTGGTATTCCAGTAATATCACCTTTATTAGCAGCAAGCTTTTCTAAATCTGCTTGAGTTTTATAAAGTACATCTTGAATGCTTTTAAACTCTGTACTTCTAAGGCTTTTTGATACATCAAATATTTTCTTTTCTGCTTGTTCTATTACTTCGCTTATATTATTAGAAGTATTATAACTGTTTGTTATAATAGCAGTTGCTTCATCAATAAGTCTTCTAAGAATTGCTTTATCTTCAACTATTTTAATATATTGATCAATGTTTGCTGCACTTGGAACACTTTCAATTACTTCAGTTAAATATTCTATATCTCCAACAATCTTTAACCAGTTTCTATTATTTAACTCATCAGCAACAGTAGTTAAATCTACTACCCCACCTCTAGCATCTATATCTTTTATACATTCAAAAATCTTACTATGATTATCTAAATAAAATTCACTACCATTTAGTAATTCTAATACTTTTTGCAATGCTTTTTTAGTTAAAAACATTGAACCCAATACAGATTGTTCAGCATCTATATTATGAGGTATTTCTCTATTCATACTTCACCTACTTCTTTAATTCTATTTTTAGTTTAGCAACCACCTTTTTATGTAATTCTACATCTACAGCATGAAATCCTAAAGAACTAATAGAACCATCTATTTTTATTTGTTTCTTATCAATTTCATAACCATTACCTTTTAATTCTTCTACTATTTGTTTCGCACTTATACTTCCAAAAACTCTATCTTGTTCACCAGTTTTAACTTTAAAAGTAATAGTTAGTTTTTCAAGTTTCTTTTTTATTTCTTCACATTTTTTTATTAAGTTTAGTTCTTGCTTTTCTTTTTCTTTATTTTCTCTATCTAATCTATCCATACTATTATTAGTAGCAAGTACCGCATCACCTTTATTTATTAAGAATGTTCCATATCCATCTTTAACATTTAAGATATCTCCACTTTTACCTTGTTTCTTAACATCTTTTAATAAAATAATTTTCATGCCTAACCTCCCTTAAAGTCTATTTATATTATACTATAAAAAAACTAATATTAAAAGAAAATTGTTAATTTATATAAGAAAAAAATTTAATATATTTTTAATACATTAAATCATTCTAATTTTTTCTCTTTCAGCAAATTCTTGTAAATCTCTACCACATACTATTTGACCTAAATATTTTTTTGATTCTGTTATTCTACCATTAAACAAAATACTTATTTGATAGAGAGAAAAATGGGTGTTTTTCATGTCGCTAATAGCATCATCTTTAGCAAGTTCTGGTGTTTCGAAGTTTCTTATTTCTAATTCTCTTCCATCTTCTCCACCATAACTATAAGTTCTAAAATATTCAATTTGTTTCATATTATATCTCCTTACATATTATATCTATAATTTCTTGTTTAACTTCTTTTAAAGATTTATCTTTTATTTGTGTAGCAGCGTTAGAACTGTGTCCTCCACCGCCCATTTTTTTCATAGGTTCACTTACATCTATTTCTCCAAGTGATCTAGCACTCACTCCTATATATTCATCTTCTAATTTACCTATTACGAAAGATGCTTCTACATCCTCAAAATTAAGTAATTCTTTAGCTATTTCTGCAAGATCTTTAGTAGTCAATATTTTATTGATAACACACATAGCAATATTATCAGTTATCATAAAGCTTCCACCTATATGTGTAGCTCTTTTTAAATAATCTTCTTTTGATTCCTTTAACAACTCTTGCTTTAATATAGAATCAGCACCCATTTCCATAAGGGTTGAAGCTGCTTCATAGGTTTTGCTCGTTGTTTTAAGATTAAATCCATTAGTATCTATTTCTATTCCTGCGAGCAAGACTGTCGCAATTACATTATCTAAATCTATATTTACATATTCAGCATAATAAGTAATTAATTCACTCATACTAGATAAATTAGAATCCATGTAAGTAAATATTGTGTCTTTTATATATTTTTTGTTTTTTATATGGTGATCTAAAACAACTACATCATATTCTTTTACAAGATTAGAATATTCTAATCTTTCTTCTATATGCGTATCAGTTATAATTAACAAAGTTTTACCAATTATTTTTTTATAACTTCTTTCATTAACACACAATATATCTTTCCCCATTTTTTCAAATGTTTGCCTTATATTATTATTATATTTTTCTAAATTTTTATCATTTAAAAATACATAAGCTTTTTTACCAAAAGATTGTATTATTTCACATAATCCTAAACTAGAACCTAAAGAATCTAAATCCGGATCCTTATGCCCCATTATTATAAAATTATCATATTGATTTATTATTTCATTTAATTTTTGAAATAAGTGTTCCATAACATCACCTATTATAATTATACAACAAATAATTATTTAAAAAAAGAGATATTTATTTTTTATCTCTTATTTTAGTTGCTAAATCCTTAATTTTTGTAAAACGATGGTGCAAACCTGACTTAGTAATAGGCACACCTGTTTCCATTGTAATTATTTCACTAAGCTCAACTAGAGACGCTTCTTTATACTTTTTTCTATATATAGCAGCAATCTTAACTTTATCATCTAACAAATCAAGACCGCCAATACTTTCTATTAGCTCAATGTCTCTTACTTGTTTATTAGCAGTTTCTATTATTTTATCTACGTTTGCTTGCTCACAATTATTAAGTCTATTAGTCATATTTTTATGATCTCTATATATTCTTATATCTTCAAAGTATAATAATGCACTTATCGCATTTATCATTCTAAGAAAATCTCCTATTTTTTCTGCTTCTTTTATATATATCATAAATCTATTATCTCTTTTTATAACTTTACTATTCAAGAAATATGTATTTAATTTATCTTTTATAAACTCCGCATATTCATCTGTATCTACCATAAATTCTAAGTGATACCTGGATTTTTTAGGATCATTCACACTACCACATGCAATAAATACTCCCCTTAAATATATTCTAGTTAAATTATCATCATCTAAAACATAACTATTAGGTATATCAGTGTCTAAACTTAAATCTTTTATTATTAAGTCTTTTTTTTCTTTAATTTCTAATATATATATATAATTCTTACTATAATTATAACCTCTACGAACAGTTATCTTAGGACTTATTTTATATATATCTTTTAAAGAATTAAAAATATGTCTAGCAACACTAGAGTTTTCAGTAGTTACTTTAATACAGTTATTATCTATTAAAGCATTATTTTTTAATATTGCTGAAAGTTCTGATATTGCTTCAATCTTTTCAAGTTCTAATTTACTAAGTTCATTCTTCACTATACTAGTAAAAGACATAGCATCACCTACTTCTTTATTAAGTAATAAAATATATGAAATCCAAGTTTAATATTGTCATGTCTAAGTAGATTATTGTCAGTAATATGAGTAAAATCATCCCCAATAACATCTATACCATACTTCTCAAAATTTTCTTCATCATAAACAACTGGATCTTTTTGTTCTTGCGTTTCATAGAATCTAGCCATTTCTCCATCTATTGCGCCTGTATTAGCTAAAACTAAATCAATTTTTCTTTTACCTAAATATCCATTTAAAGCTTTAACATGATCAGTTACAGTAAAATCATCAGTCTCTCCAGGTTGAGTCATCATATTACAAACATACATAATTTTTGCTTTACTATTTTCTATTTCTTTAACTACTTCATCTATTAACAAGTTAGGTATTATACTTGTAAACAAACTACCCATACTAAATAAAATTAAATCTGCATTTTTAATTGCATTTAATGCTTCTTTAGTAGCAACCGCTTCTTCTTTATAATAAACTCTTTTTATCTTAGCGTTAGTTTCCGTAATATGGTGCTCCCCTTCAATGATACTTCCATCTTCCATATCAGCCATTAAAACTACATTATCTTCTGTTAAAGGAACAACCTTTCCTTTTAAATTCATAACTTTACTTAAAGCTTCTATACCATCTGATAAGTTACCTCTAATTTCACTTGCTGCTGTTAATAATAAATTACCTACAGTATGACCATCTAAATCACTAGACGTATTAAATCTATAATTAAACAAATCCATAACTAAAGGTTCTGTTTCTGATAAAGCAACTAAAACTCTTCTTATATCTCCAACAGCCGGAATGTTAAACTCTTCTCTTAAAATACCAGTACTCTTACCATCATCACATACAGTTACAATAGCAGTTATATCTAAAGGATATTGTTTTAATCCTCTAAGCAAGTTAGACATTCCTGTCCCACCACCTAGTACAACAACTTTTTTCACTTAAATCACCATTATAATTATACTATACTTTTAAAAAATATTAAACAAAAAAACAGATTAAAATCAATCTGTTAAATTATTTGATATGTCAACAAATACTTCTATTGGCAACTGTTCTGCTCTTACACTTAAATCAAAGTTATATTTTTTTAATATTTCTTCTATTTTTTCTAAATTATATTTTTTCAAATTATTTTTTATTGTTTTTCTTTTTTGAGTAAATGAGTCTTTTACTAAATTGAAGAATAATTTTTCATCTTTTAGTTTAAATATATTATTCTTTTTAGTAAACTCTACAACTATACTATCTACATTAGGTTTAGGTATAAATACATTTTTAGATATATCTAATAGTTTTTTTACATCAAAGTAATAATTTAAATATATAGAAAGTGAATTATATTCTTTTGTATTAGGCTTTGCTTTAAATCTATCTCCTACTTCTTTTTGAACCATTACTACTATTTTATCTACTGGTATATTATCTTCTATAAATTTAATTATTATAGGGGTTGTTATATAGTAAGGTAGATTAGCAACTACATATAGTTTTTTATAATTATATTTCTTTATATCTTCAAGTACATTTGCCTTTAAGAAATCTTTAAATATTATATCTACATTATTACAATCTTTTAAGTTATCTTCTAATAGTTCTTTAAGTGTTGTATCTATTTCATAACAAAGAACATTTTTAGAATATTGTGATAATTTAAAAGTTAGAGAACCTGCTCCGGGTCCTATTTCTATTACTAATGTATCCTTATCTATTTGAGCACTACTAATAATATTATTTATTATATTCTCATCTATTATAAAGTTTTGTCCAAACATTTTTTTAAGATTAAAATTATATTTTTCCATTTTTTCTTTAAACTTTATTGGTGAATACTGCATAATATCTCTCCATTCCATCTTATAATAACACATTTTTATGAAAATAAAAAGGGATTACCATCCCCATCTTTGTACATTAAATGATGTGTTTGAACTAGTAGCTCCACCTGTAAGCGCTTCTTTTTGAGAAGCGAATGCTAAATCCATCCAAACTACTCCTTCATTTCTCCAAGCACCTCTCATAGCAGATCCAGTATCTAATACAATTCCAGTAAACTTATTAAGCGTTCCATTATCTACCGTAACTATTGTCCCGCAAGGGAATGCTTGATGATCTGCAGCAAGTATTCTAACACTACCATATTCATCATCTTTATAATATAATCCATCATAAGTTAAACTATGATTTTTACCATTTTCTGTTCTACAAGCAACATTTCCTACTTTACTACATCCAGGACAATCAGGACCATATCCAGTAAGTTTACCTTTATAGTTTCCTTGTTTACCTGTACCTACTTTTACAACTTCATTTTTCATATCACTTAAATGTATATAATTTAAACCATCATATGTATAATCTAAACCATTTATACCTTCACTTATGACTATTGGATCTGCATTAGAAGGCATATTTGATACATATACATAATCAGTGCCATAAGGTTCTATTTCATTTAATACAGTTGCAGTCATATCTCCAACATTATTGTATATTGTTGTTCCTGTATTTAACATTGTAATTGTTATTATAGCAGCCATTGTACTTATGGATAAAAATAATGAAAGCTTAACTTTCTTTGTCATTTTATCACCTCTACCCTACATAATACATTATATCATTTTTAAGGGTTTAAGTCAAATAATTGTATTGCATTCTTACTTGTAATATCTATTATTTCTTTAATATCTATATCCTTTAATTCTGAGATTTTTAAAGCTACATAATACGTATTACTTGGATTATTTTTTTTACCCCTAAATGGTTCTGGTGATAGATATGGACTATCTGTTTCAAGCAATATATTATTTATATCTATTTCTTTAACTATTTCTTGTAATTTTTTTGAGTTCTTAAAAGTTAAAGTACCGCCTACTCCTATTTTATATCCTAATTTTATAAACTCTTTTGCCATTTCTAAACTAGAACTAAAACAGTGCAAACTACCTTTTAATTTATATTCTTTTAATATGTCATAAGTATCTTGTATTGCTTCTCTAGAATGAACTACTATAGGTTTGTTATATTTTGTAGCAAGTTCTAATTGTCTTTTAAATATTTCTTTTTGTTTTTCTTTATTGTCATTCACCCAATAATAATCTAGTCCTATTTCTCCTATAGCAACTATTTTAGGATTATTTATATTTTCTTCTATAAATCTAAAACTATCTTCATTTATATTATCTATTTCTTCTGGATGTATTCCTAGAGCACCATAAACATTATCAAACTTTTCCACTAATTCTAAAACTTCTTTATTTGTCTTATCATTACAGCCACTAGCAATCATAATACCATTCATATTTTTTATTAGTTCATCTAAGTTGTCATAATCTTCATAACTTAAATGACAATGTGTATCTATTAACATATAACCACCAAAAAAATTATATCACACTTGATATAATTTTTCTATTTCTTTCTATTTGATAATTTAGCAATTATTAAAAATGCATAAAGAGTTATTAAATAACCTAATTCTAAATAATTCTTACTTACTATAAAACTGCCTAAAAGCAAATAAGTTACAAACATTACTGCTGATATCCAAAGATATTTTTCTACGTTTTTATTGTTTGACATATTTTCTCCTTATCTATTTTAAAAATACAGCAAATCAAATATAACATATATAAGAGCAATAATAAATAGTTTTTAATTTTTTTTACTCGACAAATTACTACATTTTACATATTTGTTTACAAAAAAAGAAAGAAATTATTTTTCTTTTTCTATTCTTATAAATAATGGTTTTGGATCATTTAAAGTATCTCCTACTTTTAATTTACCAAATTCATTTATTGAATCATAGCTTGTTTCAGTAGTATTTAATTGTCTAAATATTTCTCCTGAAGTAGCTGGTAAGAAACTGTGTAGTAATACTGCCCCTATTCTAATTGATTCAAGTAAGTTATAAATTACTTTCTTTAATCTATCTTTATTTTCTTCTTTAGCAAGTATCCAAGGAGTAGTTTCATCTATATATTTATTACATCTTTTAAATATATTAAATACTTCATCTATAGCATCCGCCACTCTTAAATCATCCATACATTTTTCTACTTTACCTTTAGCACTCATTACTGTATTTATTAAATCTTCATCTACTGTATCAGTAATGTCACTATTAGAAACAATATTGTCAAAATATTTTTTGTTCATTGATATTGTTCTATTAACAAGATTCCCTAGGATGTTAGCTAAATCTGAATTATATCTTTCCTCAAGTAAATCATAAGTTAAGTTACCATCGTTAGCAAAAGGTATTTCGTGTAATACATAATATCTTACTGCATCTACACCATATTGTTCAGCTAAATCATCTGCGTATATAGCATTTCCTCTACTCTTACCTATTTTATCATTATTTGTTAAAAGCCATGGGTGTCCAAAAATTTGTTTAGGTAATTCAATATCTAAACTCCATAGAAATGCTGGCCAATAAATACTGTGAAATCTAACAATATCTTTACCTATTAAGTGTAAATCTGCTGGCCAATATTTTTTAAACTCTTCACTCGGATTATCTACATCATAACCAATATTAGTAATATAGTTTGTAAGAGCATCTAACCAAACATAAACAACATGTTTAGGATCAAAATCTACAGGTATTCCCCAATCAAAACTAGTTCTTGATACACATAAATCTTGTAATCCTGGTTTAATAAAGTTATTTAACATCTCATTTCTTCTTGAATCTGGTTGTAAAAAGTTAGGATTTTCTGTTAAGAAATTTTCTAATCTATCTTGATATTTAGATAATCTAAAGAAATATGCTTGTTCGCTTTTTTCACTAACTTCCCTACCACAGTCTGGACATTTACCATCCACAAGTTGAGATTCAGTCCAGAAAGATTCACAAGGAGTACAATATAATCCTTTATATTCATCTAAATAGATATCTCCTTTATCATACATTTTTTTAAATATCTTTTGAACTTGTTTTTCATGAATCTCATCTGTAGTTCTTACAAATCTATCATAACTAGTATTCATTGTATCCCATATTCTTTTAATTTCACTAGCTACTTCATCTACAAACTCTTTTGGAGTTTTACCTTGATCTTTTGCTTTTAATTCTATTTTTTCTCCATGTTCATCTGTTCCTGTTTGAAAATAAACATCGTATCCTTGTAATCTTTTAAATCTAGCAATTGCATCAGCAAGTATTATCTCATAAGTATTTCCTATATGAGGTTTACCTGATGTATAAGCAATAGCTGTTGAAATATAATATTTTTCCATAATATCCCTCTTTCTATTTTGTAGTGGACCCAAATCCACCATTTCTCTCATTATCTGATTCTATATCATCATCTGTTTTAAGATATTTCATAAATATACCTTGAATCATTCCTTCTCCTTTTTTTACTATATAATCCTTATCTCCTTCATTTTGTATTCTAATCCACATATGACCTTCATTATTTGGATTATTATAGTAATCTTGATCAATAGCACCAACTTGGTTACACATTCGTACGTTATATTTAAATCCCATACTACTTCTATCTATAAGAAATAATACATCATCACTTTCCACACTAACTTTAACTCCAGTTGGAACTTTCATAGTTTCTCCTGGTTTTAATGTATAGTCATAAAGTGCGAAGAAATCATAACCAGCAGAAGTTTTAGTACTCCTTTTTGGCAAACTATATGATTCATATAACTCTTTATCATCTTTTATGTCTTTTTTGAATTGTTCAAAACTAATTTTTTTAAACTTTCTCATAATATCACCTCTATAAAAAAATCTCACGTCCTAGTATAAGGACGTGAGTTTACGTGGTACCACCTTAATTTGTGTATAAATACACCTTAAAACTATAACGTTGTTACCGTATATAAATAAGCTCCAGACCCATTCGAGATACTTTGTATTACTTGCTTTCACCTAACCAAGTTCTCTAAAAACACTCCTGTATCCTTCTTTCCTTCCTCGCTTTTCACTTTTTTTGATTTCTTGAGTTAGATTATAGCACACTTTTTGTTATTGTTCAAGATATTTTGTCATAAAAGATGAAACTATTCCAGCCATTTGCATCTCGCTTTCACTCATTTTTTCTTCTTCGCTTATTATAAGTATCATACCAGTCGCTTCTCCATTAACAAGTATTGTAGACATAACATAACTGCAAGTAAGTTTTTCATCTTCAATAAAATTTAATTCTTTAAAATGATTTTCTAATATTTTATCTCTTCTTTTTATAGACTCAGTTATAAAATCGCTTATATTTTTATTTAAATATTTTTTCTTTAAAGGCCCACTTGCAGCTACTACTTGATCTGTGTCAGTTATAAATATACTATGTTTCATAAATGTATATATTGCATCCGTTAGTTCTTGTGCTAAATCATTTATTTTATTCATCATAGAATATTTTTTTAATATAATGTCCTCATTTACTACAAATATTTCTAAGTTATCTCCCTCTTTAATTCTTAAGTTCTTTCTTATTTCTTTTGGTATTACCACTCTTCCTAAATCATCTATTCTTCTTATTATTCCTGTCGCTTTCATAAAATCCTCCTAGATTTATTTTGTATTAAATATTTTTATTTATTCTAAAAAAGTGTTATAATTATTGTGGTGATTTTATGGATATTCATATTTTTATTGATTTTGACGAAAATGATAACGCGCTTTTAACAGTTAATCTTCCTATAGAATTGATGGATATTAATGAAGAAGTATATTGTGAGATTTGTCATCAACCTTTTTATGTTGAAAAAGGTTTAAAATTAAATGCGAAAAACATACAAAATGAACTCAACAAATTATTACAAATTATAAAAAATAATTTCACTAACACCAAATTATTTGATAATACTTTCAACATTTCTTATAATATAGATGACGAGTATATAAATAAAGAAAATATTATTGAATCTTTAAAACAAAATAAAAATTTTAAAATTACTTTAAACGCTAAAGAATATAAATATTTAATTAATAATTTAAACGAAAATGAATTACCTAATTTAAATGTTCGTTTTAAAAACAATTATGAACCTATTTCATTTAAAAAGTTTTATAATATGTATAAATTTTTAGATGAAATAATAAGTTTTGTTAAACATTATAATTTATCTCCTTTAGAACAAGTTATGCTTGTGTATGATATTGTAAAAGCACATGAATACACTAGAGAAAATGAAGGAGAAAGTCTGGGAACTTCAAGAAGTTTAAGTGAAATTATTAGTAGTGGTAAAATTGTTTGTGATGGATTCGCTAATTTGTTTAACTTTATATTAGATGAACTAGGAATACAAAACAAGAAAGTTTATTTAAGTTATACAAATAAAGAATTTGGACATGCAAGAAACATGGTTTATTTAAAAGATGAAAAATACAACCTTAATAATTTCTTTATTACCGATGCTACATTTGATTGCAAAAACCAAAAAAGAAATAAAAATTATATAAATAATTACTATTTCTTTTTAAAACCATTATACTGCTTTAATAATAACGAAGAAATTGTTGAAAACCCTAAGGTGTTAAATATTTTAAGAATGACTGATGAAAAAATTGAAGAACACTTAAAAACTTTAAAACTACGTGATAAAACTTTAATTTTACTTCAATTAAATTATTTTTTAAATGAAAATGAAAATAATCCTAGTTTATTTTTTGCTAAAGAAAACATTATTGACAAAAAGATTAAAGAAAATATTAAAACTATAAAAAAATTATTAAACAAAAGAATTCCTGAAGTAGCTTTTAAAAATGCCCTTTATAAGGTTAGAAAAATTGAATTTATTAATAATATTATAAAAAAAGAGGTAACGGAAGAAGAAATTAATAATATTTGTAATTTATTCTATCAAGAGACGCCTGAAATAAAATTATTAAAGGCATTGAACTTGTACGAAAACCCTAATTTAGAAAAAGACTTAGAAGAAGCAAATGCTAAATCTGCTGAAGAAGATTTATTAAGAATGAGATTACTTAGAGCTATGAAAATTAAATTGCAAGATTTGCCAAAAAATGAATTTATTAAAAAAATGTAAAAAATAAAAGGCTAAGCCTTTTATTTTTGTATTTTTTGATATTTTAATTCTCCCATTCTTGATGTAGGAACATATCCTGCTGAAGCTAATAGTACATCTGGTATTCTATTAACTATAGAAGCGCAAGTAAGTTCAACTGTAGCGGGTCTTGTAACAACAAATGTTGTTTCTGGTTCTCCATATACAGTCCATTCATTTTTATCACAATCTGTTTCAGCATATACTTTACCAATACATTCACTTTCTATGATAACACCTTCTTTTGTTTCAGTTGTAACAACAGCACTCATTCCTGTAGCGTCACCTGCTTTTACTGTCATATTAAGTGTTGAAGAATATATATCTTCAGCGTGCGTCATAGGAACACATTTTTGAGATTGGTGAATAGGAGTTAGTCCTAATTTATCACATAACCATCCATTTGTATTCCACATATAACTAGGAGCAAACTCTCCTTTTTCTATTATTTCTTGTCTTGCTTCCTCACTCATTCTATCAAGACTAGCAACCTCTTTGTCAAATTCATCTAAAGTAAGTCCAGCTCCATGTGCTTCTGCTAAAGCAATACCATAATCTTCTACGTTGTAAGAAGAAGAACCTTTTATTTTTGTAATATTATGAGTAGCACCTGCGATTGTAGTAATTAAATTACCCCAAAAAGCATCTTGATATCCACTACCTGTAATAGTACAATTATTTTCTTTAGCTACTTTATCTAATTCTTTTGTAATTCTTGGAGATGAATTTGCTGGATAGAACGCTTCTTCACAAGTAGTAATAGCATTTACTCCATTTTTAGCACAAGTCATTAGAACTTCCTCTAGATCATTCATTAAACTCATAGTAGTAACTATAGCTATATTAGGTTTAGTTTCTTTTAATAATGAATCTAATTCATTAACATTTTTAATTGTTACACCTACTTCTTCACATCCAATAACACTGCTTACATCTTTACCAACTACATCTGGATTAATATCTACAGCGCCTATTATTTCATATCCATTTTCAATAGCATACCTCATAGTATAAATAGACATCTTCCCACAACCAATTTGAACAAATTTTATTTTTTCCATTTTTTCTCCTTTCTATAGCACATATACTTCGTACTATCTAACATAATTGTATTATAAATTATATAAAAAAAGCAAGAAAAATAAATTATTTTTTACTTGCTTTACATATTTTTTATTGACTTTTTCAATATATTCAACATATCTATTAAATAATAAATAAAGTGCTTATCTAGTCCTACTGTATCAAGAGTTATTGTAAGTTCATCATTTCTCATAGAAAATCTAAACTTTCTAGTTAAAGATATTACATCTAAGAAAAGTAATTCTCCATCTATATTTTTAGTTAATTCTTTAGTGAGTATTATTGAAACAAAATTTTTAGTTTGATTAACACTTTTAACTTTTAAAGTTCTTATTTCTTTTTCAAATAATTCTTCATACATATAAATAATTACATTTTCATCAAGTGTTCCAAATCTATCTTCTAATTCTTCTTTTGTTTTATTTAAGCTTTCAATAGAATCAATTTTATTGATTTTTTGATGTATCTCTATTTTTAAATCCTCTTCTTTAGCATACTTATCATCAATAGTAGTTTCTACTTCTATTAAAGGTTGAGTGTCTGTTTCATTTTGTTTAATATTTATGCCTTTTAATTTGTTTACTTCTTCATTTAGCATATCAAGGAAAAGTTCTACACCAACAGTATCTATAAATCCAGATTGTTCAGAGCCAAGTATATCTCCCGCTCCTCTTATAGATAAATCTCTCATAGCTATAGAAAAACCACTACCCAGCTCTGTAAATTCTTTTATTACGTTTAATCTTTTCTTAGCTACATCACTTAAAATCTTACCTTTATTATACATTAAATAAGAATAAGCTATTTTATTACTTCTACCTACTCTACCTCTTATTTGATAAAGTTGAGATAGTCCATATCTATCTGCATCTATTATAATTAATGTATTAACATTTGGTATATCTATTCCTGTTTCGATGATTGTTGTACAAAGAAGAACATCGTATTCTTTATTCATAAATTTGTACATAACATCTTCTAGTTCTTCTTTTTTCATTTTACCATGACCACAAATAATACGTGCTTCTGGAACTAAATTTTCTAAACTTCTTTTCTTTTCCTCCATGGTAGCAATATCATTATAAAGAATAAATACCTGCCCATCCCTTGCGAGTTCTTTATATATTGCATCCTTAATTACATTCTTATTTTCTTCTAACACATAAGTTTGTATTGGATATCTATCTACTGGAGGTGTTTCTATTAAAGATAAACTTCTAACTCCAGCAAGTGACATTTGAAGTGTTCGTGGTATTGGAGTTGCACTTAAAGTTAAAACATCTATGTTAGTTTTATAAGATTTTATCTTTTCTTTATGTTTAACTCCAAATCTTTGCTCTTCATCTATTACAAGTAACCCTAGTCTTTTACAAACTACATCTTCACTTAAAATTCTGTGAGTACCTATAAGTAAATCTACTTTACCTTCACTTAAGCTTTTTAATATTTCAGTTTGTTTTTTCTTAGAAATAAATCTATTTAAAAGTTCTATTCTTACAGGGAATTCTTTAAATCTTTCTATAGCATTGTTGAAATGTTGTTGCGAAAGTATTGTGGTTGGGCATAAAAATAATACTTGTTTATTAGACATAATGGCTTTAAATATTGCACGGAATGCTACTTCGGTCTTACCATATCCAACATCACCACATAAAAGTCTATCCATGGGAATACTTTTTTCCATATCTTTTTTTATTTCTTCTGTTACTTTTAATTGATCTTTAGTTTCAACATATGGAAAATCTTTCTCAAATTGTATTTGTTCTTCTGTATCTTTATCAAAAGCATACCCTATAGCCATTTCTCTTTCAGAATAAAGTTTTAATAAATCACCTGCAATACTTTCTATTTTTTTCTTTATGTGCAATTTGGTTTTAGTCCATTCAGTGCCACCTAATTTATTTACTTTAGGAACTGCACCCTCATTAGATGAATATTTATTTATAAATTCTAACTTCTCTACAGGAATATAAAGTTTATCTTCTCCTTTATATTCAATAGTTAAATAATCTTTTTTTAAACCATTTTTTGTTAAAGTTTTAATACCTCTATAAACACCAATACCATGAACTACATGAACTACATAATCTCCAACATTAAGTTTATTTATATCTCTGATTTTAGATCCAATTTTAAAATTAGATTTATACGCAACCCCACTTTCTTTTTTGTTGAATAATTCCTTTTCAGAAACAACTACATAGTTTCCAATTATATAACCACTAGTTATTTTTCTAACTACAAGATTTATTTTATTGCCTATTATGTTATCGGTACTTGTAACTACTACATGACTACTTACAAGTTCAGTTTCTAATTTATTAATTTTATACCTATCGGATAAACAAACTATAACAGTTTTACCTTCTTTAATATATGTATTAAGTCTTTTACTAATTGAATCCATACCACCTATAAAGTTATCAAGTTCAAAAGATTGATAATTTATAGTTTTTTTTGAATTAGTTTTGTTATCAAATGATACAAAGTCTATTTCTTCACATTTATAACTATTTTCTAAATCAAACATAAATTTAGTATTATTGTTTAATTCGTTATTATTTTTATAATCTGTTATTTCTTCGGTTAATAATTCAAAACTTTTTTCAATAGATTTTCTATCATCATAAAAAATTAAAGAGTCTCCTAAATAATCTAATATCGAGAAAGGCTTAATATAATTTATTAACTCCCTATGTTTAGGTTCTTCTTCTAGTGCCTTGTCAATAATAAACTCAGTAGTTGGAGTTATTATCGCTTCATCTAATCTATCTTTAGAAATTTGGGTATCAATATCAAATTCACTAATTCTATCAACTTCATCTCCCCAAAACTCTATTCTTATAGGATTCTTATAATTGATTGGAAATATATCTATTATAAAACCACGAACAGCCATTTCCCCTGTTTTATTTACTAAAGACTCTCTTTTATAACCAATTCTATATAAATTAGAAACTAATTCTTCTATTTTTATTTCATCACCTAATTTTATTTTAGAATATGAATTTTTATAATCTTTAGGACTAGGTAAAAATCTTAAAAATCCCATTAAATTAGTTATTACTATACTTTTTTCTTCTAGTAAAGTGTTTAATGTATCAAGCCTAGTAAACTTAAATTCTGGACTTATTGCGAGTGCTTCACTAGTTAGAAAATCATCCATAGGAAAAAAAGACACTTTATCTGTATAATTTAATAATATTTGGTATAGTTTATTTGCTTCATATATAGTTGAAGTTATACTTATTATATTTTTATTTTCTTTTTTAAACTTTTTATATAAAAATAATCCTTTAAGTTCGGGTGTTAAACCATATACTGAGTCTCCATCTAATTCATTTAATATATTATTAAAAAACATTTAATATCCTCCTTTCCAACGACAAAATGATACACTGAGGTATCATTAGTTTGTTTATTTTAAATTATACTTATTCATAACATTATCAAATGGTAATTTTAAATAATCTTCTATAATATCTGGCATTTTTTCTATTATAGAATTTATCAAATCTATTTCTTCTTTAGTAAATTTACCTAATACATAATCTTTAGTGTCTATATTTTTATCATTTGATATACCTACTTTTATTCTTTTATAATCTTTAGTAGATAAATGTAATTCTATATTCTTAAGACCATTATGTCCTCCACTTGAACCTTTATATCTAAGTCTATAAGTGCCTACCTTTGTATCTAAATCATCACAAATGATTAATACATCTTCTATATCTATTTTAAAAAAATTAACAAAATCTCTTACAACTTCGCCTGATAGATTCATATATTTTTCAGGTTTTAATAGAATTATTTTTTCTCCATTATGATTAAACATAGTATAAGAACCAATAAATTTATTTGAATTAAAACTTACTTTAAAATATTCGGCAATCTTATCAATGCACATAAAACCAATATTATGTCTAGTTTTATTATATTCTTTTCCTGGATTTCCTAAACCTACTATAAGTTTCATTTTATCACTTCTTTTCTATATTGTGGTAAACATCATAAATTTCACTTTTCTTCATACCACGTTCTTTAGCAACTATCTTAATAGCATCCATAGAACTTTTACCATCTTCTATGTAAAGATTAACATGTTCTTCTATTGTTAAAGTTTTATATTCAGTTGTTGATTTGTTTCCCTCAACTACTACTACAAGTTCCCCTTTATAATCATTGTTTTGGTCTATTAATTCTCCAATAGTTCCCCTATATATTTCTTCATATTTTTTAGTTATTTCCCGGGAAATACTTATTTTACGATTATTTCCCAAAATATTTCCCAAATCTTTTAATGTTTTATTTATGCGGTGAGGCGCTTCATAAAGTATCAATGTAGCATCTATATTCTTTAAAAATTCTAATTCTTTTCTTCTAGCGCTATCCTTACTATTTAAAAATCCATAATAGTAAAACGGCATAGGGCTAATACCAGAAGAAGTTAAGGCAGGTATTAAAGCAGTTGCTCCAGGTAAACTTACTACATTATATCCTTCTTCTATAGCGAATTTTGCTAGTTCATATCCTGGATCACTTATTATAGGGGTGCCCCTGTCACTAACTAAGCCTACATTACTACCACTACTCAAGTATTCAAGTAATTTTTCTTTATTACTCGACTCATTATAGTTATGACTAGATATTAATTTTTTACTTATATTTAAATATTTTAATAACTGTCCAGTAACCCTGGTGTCTTCACAAAAAATAACATCAACCATTTTTAATATATTAACTGCCCTTATAGTTATGTCTTCCATATTTCCTATTGGGGTTGGAATAAGGTATAAAGTTGGACTATTATCATAACTTTTTTGTGACATTCTATCACCTCTATTCAAAATATTTTTTTACATCATCTGCATATTCGCCATTGTCTTTATGACTGTAGATAGGAGGTAAAATTTTAAGACCTGGTTTGCCATTTTTACTTCCTTCTATTAACATTATATTTGCTTCTAGATTTTTCTTTGGATATACAAATTGAACTCTTTTAGGTTCTATGTTGTTTTTTTTCATTTCTTCTACTACTTCAACAAATCTTTCTGGTCTGTGCACTATAGCAATCACACCATTATTTTTTAAAAGTTTTTTAGCTATACTAAATAGTTGATTCAAATTTAACTTAACTTCATGACGCGCAATAGTCTTATAATTATTTTTATTTATATTTGAAGATTCAATATATTTAAAAAACGGTGGATTGCAAGTTATTACATCAAAAGAATCGGTCTCTATTTCTTTATAATAATCATTTATATCTTTATTTATTATATTTATTTGATCTTCTTTTTTATTTATATTAACTGATTCTAGAGCTAAATTATACACTTCTTTTTGAATTTCTACACCTGTAATTAATGCATTTGTTTTAGTAGATAGTATTAAAGGTATAGGTGCATTCCCACATCCTATATCAAGTATCCTATTTATTTTTTTATTAAGTGTTACAAAGTTTGGAAGTAATACTGAGTCTAATGAAAAATTAAACATTTCATTGTCTTGTACTATTTTTAAATTTTTATAACCTAGTAAATAATTAATTACTTTCATTTACATCAACTTCCACTATTCCATGATCTTTAACATCTACTCTATATGTTTGTTTTAGAACATCAATACTAATAACTCTACCTTCTCCAAATTTGGTTTCTATTTTTTTACCTATTTTAGGTAGTTTTTTCATACATTCTTTATAACATTCATCTTCATATTTTAAACAACAAAGAAGTCTTCCACACACACCATTTATTTTTGTAGGATTTAGAGCGATGTTTTGATTTTTGGCCATATTTATTGAAACTGAATCAAAATCACATAAGAACTTAGAACAGCATAGTTCCCTACCACAAGAACCATAACCACCTATTTCTTTAGCTTTATCTCTAACACCGACTTGTCTTAATTCAATTCTAGTTTTATAAGTGGTCGCTAAATCCTTGGCAAGTTTTCTAAAGTCTATTCTGTTATCGGCAATAAAAGTAAATAATAATTGACTTCTATCAAATGTGTAATTAGCATCTAATATCATCATATTTAAATTGTATTCTTCTACTAAATCCTTGCATTTTTTTAAAGCCTTTTTTGCATCACTAACATTTTTAACATGTTTTTCATAATCTTTTTTAGAAGCAATTCTTATAACTTGTGATAAAGAACTTTTTATTTTAGATTCTTCTATTTCAAAATTAGACATCTCTACATTCCCAAATTGCAAACCTCTTTCAGTTTTTACTATTACATTTATACCTTTTTTTATTTTTAATCCATTAGGAGAAAAATAATATATTTTGTTTTTAGGTTTAAAAACTATACCTACCACTTCTATCATTTTACGTCACACCTTCCAAGTTGAATTATCAATTTATCCATCAATAAATTATTATTAACATTAAACTTAATTTTTTCTCTCAAATCCATTATAACATTTATTTTATTAGTTATTTCATCTAAATTATTTTTTTCTTCTAGATTGTTTACTTCATTTACATAATCAGTAAAAATTTGTACACCTTTACCTAATTTTAAATTCAATACATCTTTATAAAACAACAACAAAATAGTAAAAGCATTATAAATATCTTGTTTGTCCTTAAATATTTCATTCCAAATTTTATTTATATATATTAATGTGTTTAAATGATTATCTTCATAATATTTAATAAACTCTATTACTTTTTCTATTTTAACAATATTATCTTCATTATTTATAAAATTTTCTATATCTTCTTTATTATTACTTAAATAATGAGCAATCTTTTCTTTTGTAGAAAAATTATCTAAATTAATTTTATTTTTTAAAGATAATACCTGACATCTTGATACTATAGTACTTAATAACTGATGTATATTTTCAGTAATTAATATAGCTACAATACCTTCTTCTGGTTCTTCTAAAAACTTCAATAATGAATTTGATGAAGCAGGATTTAATTTTTCTGCTTTATTAATTATATAAACTTTTTTATTTCCTAAAACTGATTTTTTTGAAAATATTTCTTGTAATTCTTCAAGTTGACTTTTCTTTATCCATTGTCCTTCAGGATCAATTATTTTAAGTTCTATAAATTCATTTTTATCAATATTTTTACATTGACTACAACTACCACATTTTTTATTATTACTATAACTATTTGGACATAATAAGTATTTTGCAAAAGCTATACCTAAATCTAAACCTTTAGAATAACCATTAGTTTCAATTAAATAAGCATGACTATATTTATTATTTTTAACCGAATTAATTAAAATTTTATAAACTATATTTTGTTCTAAATTAAAATCATCTAACATACTTACACCTCCAAACAAAGTCATATATATTATAACATAGTTTTATATTATTTTAAAATAAGAAAAAAATAGCAATTGAGCTATTAATATATTAATACCATTATAAATATTAGACAAAGTAAGGCCGGTACTCCAAGTATTGAGAGTGCACCTACAGTAAATACATTTATAGGTATTATTAAACCTATAGGTTGTACAAGTAAGTTATATGCATACAACAAAAAAGAACTAATAACAATTCGTTTTATTACTTTAAACAATATTTTCAACATATTTTGTCCACCTAATCTATATTATGTTTAAAATAATATTTTATGAATTTATTAGTCTATATATCTTCTGTTTTCTAAAGCCATTTCTAGTGTTAAAGAATCCACATAATCTATATCAGCACCCATAGGCACCCCATGTGCTATTTTAGATATTTTAACATCTGTATCTTCTAATATTTTTGAAATATAAAGAGCTGTAGTTTCTCCTTCTATACTTGGTTTAAGAGCTAATATAATTTCTTTTACTTTATCTTTTTTTACTCTATCTATTAGAGTTGCTATATTTATATCTTCAGGATTTATACCGTCTATGGGAGAAATTAATCCATCAAGAACATGATAATATCCATCAAATATATTTAATCTCTCAAATAAGTTAACGAATTTTGGCTCTTCTACTACACAAAGAACTTCTTTATTTCTATTTTTATCCTTACATACTTCACATTTTTCTTCTTCACTTAAATTATTACATTTCTCACATCTTCTTATTTTTGTTTTAGCTTCTTTAAGTGATTTGGCAAATAAATCTATTGTTTCTTTATCTATTTCTAATACCGATAAAGCCATTCTTTCTGCTGATTTTTCTCCTATACCTGGTAATTTTTTAAAACACTCTATCAGATTTTGTATAATGTTAGGATATTTCATTAGAATAATCCTGGCATTCCTTGAGTATATTTACCCATCTTTGATTCAGTTTCTTTATCTATTTGCTTCATAGCATCATTAATAGCTACGGTAATCATATCTTGTAATAATTCTACATCATCTAGTTCAATTTCATTTATTTCAATTTTAACATCTAATAATTCTTTTTTACCATTCATTTTTACTGTAACAAATGATGATTTGCCAACAAACTCTTTATTGTTAATTTCTTCTTGTGTAGCTAACATATCTTTTTGTAATTTTTGTGCTTGTTTAAGCATTGCTTGCATATTCATATTATTCCTCTTTCTAATTATAAACTATCATATCTTCAAAGATTTCTTCTATTTCATTTGTAGTTGAAATAGAAACCTCTTCTTTTTTATCGTATATTTCTTTTAACGACATTGTTTCTTCTTTATATTCATAAGCACCAGTTTTTGATTTCATATGCTTATTGAATTCCATTTTTATTGATTCCCATTCTTCTTCTAATACAGCAATAGGCTTTAAATTTTGATTAAACACCTTTTTAAAAATATTTTCTATTTCAATAAGGGAAAGGTTAAAACATTCTTCTAAATTTTTATTTTTATACATAAATAATAAATTTAGAGAACCTTTAGCTTTTAAATCTCCATCGAGTATTAAAGAAACTATAGAACTATAATCAGGATCCATTAAAAGTTCTTTAATATTATCAAGTTCTTTTTTAAATGTTACAAAATCTTGTTTATTAAATTTTGATAATGTATTATTAATTCTTATTTGTTTTAAATTTTCTATATTTTCTTTTATTTTTTCATTTGTTTCTTTTTTTTCTACTTTGGTTTCAGTAACTATTTTTTTCTTTTCTTCAAATATAGGTAATTCTTTTTGTTTATTATTTATTTGGTTTTGAACAATTATTTTTTCTTTCTTTAATTCTATTATTTTTATTATTGAAAGTTCAAATATCAACTTAACATTATTAGTCTGTTTGCTAGATTTTATAGCATCCAATAATATTTCTATAGACTTATATATTTGTTCTTCGGTTATTAAATTACAAATATTAGAATATAATTGTTTTAGGTCTTCGCTATCAAAATAACTAGAACTATTACAATATATTAAAGTATTCTTTAAAAATTCTATTATCGTTTCTATTATTTTTGTTAAGTTTTTACCATCTTCATCATATTTAGTTATTAAATCAAAGATTTCACTCAATTTATTATCGAATATTAAATTTAATAAATCACTTATCTCTTTTTGCGTTATTGTTCCATACACATCATTTACATCATTTATTGTTATTGTAGAAGTTGTATAAGCAGTTAATTGATCTAGTAAGCTTACTGAATCTCTCATTCCACCATCCGATAGTTTACCTATTAATTCTATTGCTTCTTCCTCAATATTTATATTTTCTTTTTTACAAATATAATTTAATCTAGTTTTTATATCTGTTACACTTATTTTTTTAAAATCAAATCTTTGACATCTAGATAGTATTGTCGTTGGGATTTTGTGGGGTTCTGTTGTTGCAAGTATAAAAATTATATGTTTTGGAGGTTCTTCTAATGTCTTAAGCAAAGCATTAAAAGCAGCTGTTGTAAGCATATGAACTTCATCTATTATATAAACTTTATATTTTCCAAAAGAAGGAACTAGACTTACTTTATCTCTTAATTCTCTTATTTCATCTACTCCATTATTTGATGCAGCATCTATTTCAATTATATCTGTATTTTGTTTATTATTTATTTGTGTACAACTTACACATTCATTACAAGGTGTTATATTATCTAATGATTCACAATTAACTATTTTAGCTAATATCTTAGCAATACTTGTTTTGCCAGTACCTCTAGGGCCAGTAAATAGATAAGCATGACTTATTTTATCATTAATAATACTATTTGTTAGAGTCTGTTTTATTACCTTTTGACCAACTACATCTTCAAATGATTTTGGCCTATATTTTCTATAAAGTGCTTGGTACATTACATCACCTCAAATCTACTAATATTATACACTTTTAATAACAAAAAAAAAAGACGTTATCTTCTTTTTTTAAAGAATGATTGAATTAAATTTTTACATTCTTTTTCACTTATTTGGGAAATAATTTCTACATTTTTTAATAGTTTTGTAGAACCATAATTTTCATTTTTAACCCCATATACTATTTTTTTTATTCTAGATTGTTCTATTGCACTACTACACATCATACATGGTTCCATTGTTACATATATTTCGCAATCATCTAATCTCCAATTTTTTAATTTTTTACATGCTTTTGATATAGCAATTATTTCTGCATGTTTAGTAACATTTCTTGTTTTTTCTTTTTTATTATATGCTTTAGAAATTACTTTATTATTTTTAACTATTACGGCCCCCACCGGAACTTCTTCATATTTATAAGCTTTTTTTGCTTCTTTTATAGCAATATTCATATAAAATTCATTCATTTTAACCTCCAATGTTTCACGTGAAACATATATTTTTAAATATTTCCCAGGAAATTTTTATATTTATTTTTTTATAAATTAAATATAATAAATATATTTATATCATCAATGTTTCACGTGAAACATTGATGTGTTATTAAATTAATATATTGTAAATTTAAATAATTTATAATATTTTTATATTTTTATTTAATAATTTACTTATATTATATTATGTTATGTTTTGTTATGTTTCACGTGAAACATTCGTTATTTATAAAAATATATAAAAAAGCACACACATTTAGGGATTCTTAAGGCTGCTGTCTTCCAACTCTGACCTGATTCGAATATAAATGTTGTGCACTAATAATATATTATAAATAAAAAAAAATATCAATACTTTATTTATATGTTTCACGTGAAATATATAAATTTTACATATTTTAAAACAGTTTATTTTTATTTAGTTTATATCAATGTTTCACGTGAAACATCAATTTTTATTAATTTTAAAATATATATTATGTAAAAAGAATGTTTCACGTGAAACATTCTTTTTTATTCTGCTTTATTTTCTATAGTTTCTTCAGGTATTTGTTGAATTGGTTGTTCTTCAGACTCATCTTCTGTATGTTCAATAATAGTAATCGTACTTACTTTTTGATTGTCTTTTAAATTGATTAATTTAACTCCTTGTGCTACACGACCAGTAGAAGATACTTGAGAAAGTGGCAATCTAATAATTATTCCACTATCAGTAATAATCATTAAATCTTCTTCACCATTTACTATTTTAAATGAAACTATATTTCCATTCTTTTCAGTAACATTAAGTGCTTTGACACCTTTACTTCCTCTGTGTGTCATTCTATATTGATCAATATTTGTCTTTTTACCATAACCTTTTTCAGTAACAACTAATACATCATCTTTTTCAGAAGATATTTCCATGCCAACAGCTACACCATCACCAACATCAATTCCTCTAACACCTGATGCAGTTCTGCCCATTATTCTTACTTCATTTTCGCTAAATCTAATTAATCTACCGTTTGAAGAAGCAATTAAGATTTCCGCATTACCTTCTGTTATCTTAGCTGAAATAAGTTCATCTTCTTCTTTTAATGTGATAGCAATTTTACCATTTGTTCTAATATTTTCAAACTCTTTTATGTTTGTTCTCTTAATTATTCCTTTTTGTGTACAAAGTACAACATAAGCGGGTTGATCGCTTGGAGTTGCCTTTAACATAACATTAACCTTTTCATCTTTTTCTAAAGGTAATAAATTAATTATTGGTAATCCTTTTGATTGTCTATTAAATAAAGGAACTTCATAACCTTTCATTCTATAAACTTTACCTTTGTTAGTAAAGAACATAATATAATCATGTGTTGTCATAGAAAGTATATTTTCTACAAAGTCTTCTTCGTTTGTAGTCATTCCTTTTATTCCAACACCTCCTCTATTTTGTGACTTATATGTATCACTTTCAACTCTTTTAATATATCCTTTGTTTGTTAAAGTAATAACCAAATCTTCAACAGGAATTAATGATTCATCGTCTATATAATCAATAGCTGTCATATCAATAGATGTTCTTCTTTCATCATTGTATTTATCTTTAATTTCAAGCATTTCTTGTTTAATTATTTCTAATACTTTGTTTATATCTGCCAAAATTTCTTTATATTCAGCAATAAGTTTTAATAATTCTGCTAATTCTGCTTCTATTTTTTCCCTTTCTAAACCAGTTAATCTTCTTAATTTTAATTCTAATATAGCATCTGTTTGTATTTCAGTTAAACCAAATCTAGACATCAATTTTTCTTTTGCCTCTACATCACTATTAGCACCTTTAATTATTGCTATTACTTCATCTATATTATCTTGAGCAATTTTATAACCTTCTAAAATATGAACTCTATTTTCAGCTTTTTCCAAATCAAACTTAGTTCTTCTTATAATAACTTCTTTTTGATGTTCAATATATTTAGCAATTATATCTTTAAGTCCTAATGTTTTAGGTGTCATATCATCAATCATTAATAATATAATTCCATAATTTACTTGGAAATTAGTATGTTTATATAAATTATTTAAAACTACTTGAGGATTAGCATCTCTTTTTAAAGTAATAGTAATTTTAACTCCATCTTTTAAATCTGTATGATAATCAGCTATTCCTTCTATTACTTTGTTATGAACAAGTTCTGCAACTTTATTTTTTAATTCTAAAGTATTTACCCCATAAGGAACCTCAGTGATGACTATATTACTATGATTTCCTTCTTCTTCTATTACAGCTCTACTTCTTATAGTAATAGATCCTCTACCTGTTTCATATGCTTTTCTAATACCTGAATTTCCTAATATTATACCACCAGTTGGAAAATCTGGCCCTTTTATATGTTCCATTAAACCTAAAGTATCTATTTCTGGATTATCTATATAAGCAATACATCCATCTATAACTTCACCTAAATTGTGAGGTGGGATATTTGTTGCCATACCAACAGCAATCCCCATAGATCCATTAACAAGAACATTTGGAAATCTTGATGGTAAAACTACTGGTTCTTCAAATAATTCATCGAAGTTAGGTTTCATGTCAACAGTTTTTTTCTTTATATCTCTTAAAAGTTCTAATGATATTTTAGCAAGTCGTGCTTCAGTATAACGGTAAGCAGCTGCTCCATCTCCCTCAATGTTACCAAAGTTACCATGGCCATCCACTAACATATATCTTTGGTTAAAATCTTGTGCTAAACGAACCATAGCATCATAAATACTTGAATCTCCATGTGGATGGTAATGTCCCATAACATAACCAACTGTAGTAGCTGATTTTTTATGTGGTTTGTCAGGAGTATTACCTTCTTCTAACATTGACCATAAGATCCTTCTATGTACAGGTTTTAAACCATCCCTTAAATCAGGAATAGCACGAGATGTAATAACACTCATTGAATAATCAAGAAATGAGTTTTTAACTTCGTTTACTATGTTATTTTCTGCTACTGTATCTCTTTCGTGGAACGTTCCACCAAATTCTTCTTTTTTTTCTATTTCTTCTGTTACTTTTTCTTCATTTTCCATGTATTACACCTCCTAAATATCTAAGTTTTCTACAAATTTAGCATTTTCTTCTATAAATGCACGTCTAGGTTCTACTTCATCACCCATTAATCTTTCAAATATAGAATCTGCTGCCATACAATCATCTACTGTTATTTTTCTAAGTATTCTTTTTTCAATATCCATAGTAGTTTCATTAAGTTCAGAAGCATCCATTTCTCCTAAACCTTTCATACGAGCTATTTCTACTCTACCTCTTACATTATCTGGAAGTGTTGCTAAATATGCTTCTTTTTCTGCTTCATCTAACACATATTTTCTGGTTTTACCATGAGTAATTCTAAATAATGGTGGTTGAGCTGCATAAACATGTCCTGCCTCTACTATAGGTTTAAAGAATCTATAGAATAAAGTTAATAATAATACGCGAATGTGTGATCCATCGACATCAGCATCAGTCATGATTATTATTTTGTCATATCTTAATTTTTCTAAATTAAAATCTTCACCAATACCTGTTCCAAAAGCAGTTATAATAGTTCTTATTTCTTCATTACCTAAAGCTCTATCAAGTCTTGCTTTTTCTACATTCAAAATCTTACCTCTAAGCGGTAAAATTGCTTGTGTCATAGCATCTCTACCTTTTTTAGCACTTCCACCAGCAGAATCCCCTTCGACTATAAATATTTCAGATACTTTTGGATCTTTACTTTTACAATCAGAAAGTTTTCCAAAAAAATTAGTCATTGCTAAATCACTTTTTCTTGTAATCTCTCTTGCTTTTTTAGCAGCATTTCTAGCACGACATGCTAACATTGCTTTTTCTATAATAACTCTTGCTTCATCTGGATTTTCAAATAAAAATTTTTCAAATCCTTCACTAAATACATTATCTGCAAGTTTTCTAACTTCACTATTTCCAAGTCTACCTTTTGTTTGACCTTCAAATTGTGGATTAGGATGTTTACAAGAAATAATCATTGTTAATCCTTCTTTAACATCATCACCTGTTAAATTTTCATCTTTATCTTTTATAATATTAAATTTTCTAGCATAATTATTTATAACACGTGTTAAAGCTCTTTTAACACCTTCTTCATGAGTACCACCATCATGAGTATTAATATTATTAACAAAAGAATAAATATTATCGTTATATCCATTTGTATATTGAAGAGCAACTTCAAACACTACATTATCTTCTGTTCCTTCTAAATGAATAATATTTTCATGAATAGATGTTTTTTCTTGATTTATAAATTTAACATATTCACTAATACCACCTTCATAAACAAAAGTTTCACCTGTTGTATCTTCTTCATCTCTATCATCTCTTAAAGTTATTCTTAAACCTTTATTTAAGAAAGCAAGTTCTCTAATTCTTACTTTTAATGTATTATAATCATAAATATCAGTATCAAATATTTTAGGATCTGGTTTAAATGTTACCCATGTTCCAGTTCTATCAGGTTCGCATTCTCCTATTACTTTTAATGGTTCCGTAGTTTTACCACCATTTTCAAATTTAATATAGTGTATTTTTCCGTTTTTATAAACTGTTACTTCTACCCAACTAGATAAGGCATTAACTACTGAAGCACCTACGCCATGAAGACCTCCAGATACTTTGTATCCTCCTCCACCAAATTTTCCTCCAGCATGAAGAACAGTATAAACTGTCTCTACAGTACTCTTTTTAGTTTTTGGGTGTATATCCACTGGAATACCACGACCATCATCTTTTACTGTTATTGAATTACCTTTATTTATAATAACTTCAATATCATCACAATATCCTGCTAAAGATTCATCTATAGCATTATCCACGATTTCCCAAACTAAATGGTGTAACCCTTTAACATCTGTTGTACCAATGTACATACCAGGTCTTTTTCTAACTGCTTCTAATCCTTCTAATACTTGAATATCCGATGCATCATAATGTGTCTCATTACTCATCTAACTTCACCTCTTTGATCTTTATTATGTTGCCATTATTTATATTAAATAACTTAGATTTCTTAATTAATTTAGGATCTAAATTATTCAAATCAGTTGTTGTAATAATTGTTTGTATATTTTTACTTATATACTTTAACAAATTATTTTTCTTTTTATCATCTAACTCACTAAATATATCATCTAATAATAATATTGGAGTTGATTCTTTATATTTCTTAAATATTTCTATTTCAGCTAATTTTAATGCTAAAACTGCTACTCTTTGTTGTCCTTGTGAACCATAATATTTTAAGTTTTTATCGCCTAAATAAAACTCAATATCATCTTTATGTGGTCCAATACTAGTTGAACAAAGTTTTATATCATAATCTAATTTTTTATCATATTCTTTTTTTAAATATTCTTTTAAATTAGAATCTTTTAAATTTATTTCAATACTCGGTTTATATTTAATACTAAAATCATCTAAATCCATAATATCTTTATAAATATCTTTACAATATTCATTTACTTTTTTTATAAACTTATCTCTCATTTTATATATCATTATAGATTTATCTATCAAATAACCAGTTAATATTTCTATATAATTTTTATCAACAGATACTTTTTTATTTATCTTTTTTAAATATTCATTTCTTAATTTTAAAATTTTATTATACTCATTTATAAGTACAAAATAATTACTATATAACTGAGATAATTCTAAATTAATATATTTTCTTCTATTTATTGGAGATCCTTTAATTAATTCTAAATCATCTGGATAAAAAATAATTATATTCATTAAAGAAATATAATCACTTATCTTTTTTATAGTATTATTATTAAATTTTAATATTTTAGTTTTATTATCTATATAAATATTAAATTTATTATCTATCTTCTCATTATTAACAATACCTTCTATAGTTAAATAATCACCAGTATTATTTATAAGATTATTATCTATAAAACTTCGATGTGATTTTGTAAGGCCTAAAACATATATACTTTCAAGTAAATTTGTTTTTCCTTGAGCATTTTCTCCATAAATTATATTTATTCCTTTTGTAAGAGTAACATTTAAACTTTTATAATTTCTAAAATCGTGTAATTTTAACTTTTTTATATACATAATTTCACTTTTTTCATTCTAATCCCCCTATTTTTGATTTTAGTAAGTTTAAGTACTCCTATACATCTATATACATTATACCACAATTTTACCTATAAAAAAAGAAAAATTAGTTTTTTTCTTCTAATTTTCTTTCATATAATTTAGATTTTAACATAGTAGCTCGTACAATTTGATTTTCTAATGAATTAATTGAAATATCTAAATCTAATCTATCTTGATTTTTAAATAAAATTTCGCTATTTTGATGCGCTTTTTTTGATATTTCTTTAATTTTATTTAAAGCAATCCAAGTACTTTGTTTAGTTCTTGTTGAAGAAGTTGGAAAAAATATAATATTTCTACTTTCTTCTATTATTATAGGAAACTTAGTTTTTATTCCGGTTAATGTTTTAGTTCCTATACATCTACCTTCATATGAACTTCCATAAAACTCACAATTATCTTTAATAATACTATTTGCAGACTTTTGTACAATATATTCATATTCTTCTTCATAAACTTTAGATACTTCATCACCCAAAGGTACTATAGCTAGAGTTGCTGAACTTATTTCATAATTTTCCATACTATCCCCCTTTCTTGCTATCTCTTATACACCTTTATTTTGTCGAAATTGATAGAACTATGTCGATAACTAAAAAAATGTACAAAAAAACTACAAATTGTTGATTTTTGTAGTTTTATACGCATATTTTTTAATTAATATGTTCTAATTGGTAATATTAATTGCGTTAAATCATCATTATCCACATAGTTAATTATAATTGGTTTAATTTCTCCATTAAATGATAATTCAATTTCCTCACTATCAAAAGTTTTAATTGCATCCATCATATATTTTGAACTAAATGATATTTTTATATCACTTTCTACATTCTTTTCTATTTTAATTTTTTCTTCTACATTACCTATTTCTGGAATATTTGATGAAATAATCATTATATCTTTTTTAGTTTCTAATTTAATAATATTTTTTTCTTCTGCATTTGTTAATAGAGATGCTCTATCTATTGCATTAAAGAAATTATCTAAGTTTAATTTTATTTTTAATTCAAAATTTTCTGGAATTAATTTATTTGTATCTGGATAATTACCATTTATTAATCTAGTCATAACTATTAAATTACCTATTTTAAATATAACTTTATTTGAGAAAATGTGTAACTCTATTTTTTCTTCATCATCACTCATTAATTTAATTATTTCGTTTAAATTTCTACTTGGAATAATAATATCAATATTATCATCAACTTTATTATCTAACATAATTCTTTTTTTAGATAATCTGTATGAATCAGTAGCAGTTACTTCCATAATATTTTCATTAATTTTAAAGTTAATACCTGTTAATACTGGTCTACTTTCTTGCGTAGACGTAGCAAATATAGTTTGATTAATAGTAGTTTTAAAAACTCTTTTATCAATAAGTACAGGTGTTCCTGTAAATTCTAAATCTATACTTGGAAATTCATTAACTTCATTACAATTTAATTTAAATGAAGATGATTCTGTAGTTATTAATACTTGTGAATCAATTATTTCTTCAATGTTTATAATTTCATTATTTAATTTTCTTACTATATCATATATATATCTACCTGATATTAATAATTCTCCTTGAACATCTATATTATCAATTTCATTTGCAGGTATAAAAGACTTTATAGCAAGCTCATTGTCTGTGCTTAATAAATATAAACCTTCGTTAGTCAATTCAAATTTAATACAGTTTAAAATAGGAATTAAATTTTTACTTGATATTCCTCTTATTACGTAGTTTAAGTGCTCCATTAATACTTTTTGTTTAATTGATAATTTCATATTTTACCTTCTTTCTTAATAAATATTATTATTTTTATTAGTGTTCATAATGTGCATAACCCTATTTTATCCTTTATTTTTAATACTTTTTCTAATGTTTATAAAAAGTTTATATTTTTAATTAATTAACATTTATCTAATTTCATTTAACATTTTTTGTATTTCTCCATTTAAATAATCATCTTTAATTATTTCTTTTTTAATTTTATCAACTGCGTGCATAACTGTTGTATGATTTTTACCACCAAATTGAATACCTATTTTAGTTAGATTCTCATCAAGATATACACGACATATATACATAGCTATCATTCTAGGAATTGCTATATCATTACTTCTTTTTTTACTTAACAATTCTTCGTTAGTTAAATTATAATGATCACAAACTATTTGAACTACTTGATCCATTTTATTTTTAGATACAATAGTTTTAACAAAATAATCTCTTAATGCTTCTATAGTTAAATCCATTGTAATATCTGAACCATTCATCATAGTTGCATATGCAAATACTCTTGTAATTGCTCCTTCAAGTTTTCTAACATCCCCTACACAATTACTAGCTATATATTCTTTGACATCTTCAGGAACTACTCCAGAAAGTTCATTATTTTCTATTTTCTTATTTAATATAGACATTCTAAGTTTAAAATCTGGAGGTAATATATTAACTTGAAGTCCCCAGTTAAATCTTGTTTTTAATCTCTCTTCTAACTTTTTTATATCGTCAGGTGATCTATCTGATGATATTATTATTTGTTTTTCATTATTATATAGTTCATTAAATGTGTTGAAAAATTCTTGTTGGGCACTTGTAGCCCCTACCAAATTGTGTATATCATCAATTATTAATACATCTATATCTCTATATTTATTTTTAAATTGTTTAATAGCATCCATATTATTAGAACCTGCATTTTTTCTACAAATATCAACAAAATCAGATACAAAATTATCACAAGTTATATATAAAACTTTTTTATTACTATTTTTTATTATATAGTTACCAATTGAGTGCATTAAATGCGTTTTACCTAACCCACTCGATCCATATATAAATAAAGGATTATACATTTTTCCAGGTTGTTCTGCAACAGCTAAAGCACTCGTTGCAGCAAATTTATTGCTAGGTCCTACCATAAAATTTTCAAATGAATATTTAGGATCTAGATTAGATTCATATAAATCATTGTTATTAGGAACACCTATTATTTGATTATCTTCAGTTAAATTATTTTCTACTTCTTCTTCTATAACATAATTAAATTTAAAGTTACTACCACTAATTTCAGTAAAAACTTCTTCAATTATATCACTGTAATTTTCACTTAAATTTTTTTTATGTATATGATAAGGAACTAATACAGTAGCTGTTTTATTATTTAAACTAATAAGTTTAGTCTCTGAAAACCAAGTTTCAAAAGCAATATCTGATATTTGAACTTTAATTTTCTCTAAAAATGAATTCCAAATATTATTTAAATCCATACCGCTTAACCTCCTTAAAACTTATACACCTATATTTTACAATATTTTTTTACTAAAAACAACAAAAATGTGTGCATAAATCAAATAAAACAATATTTTTTTAGTTATGAACATACAATAAGAATATATTTTTTTTATAAACATCCTCTTTTTTACTTATAAACACACTTTTTGAACATTTTTATTTCTTTGAAAATAATAAAAATTGATAGTTATTAACATTTTTGTTAATAACTTTACAAACATAAACATGTGAACATTTTATATTAAATGTTTATAAGTGTATTATTTTGTTGATAATTTTTATACATATTTAAATTATTAACAAAAATGTGTATAACTTATAATTGTTTTTTTTAAAATATTAATAATAATTAAATATATATTATAATTATTTAAAAGATAATAATATTTAATAATATAATAATATAATAATAAACAATAAATATTTTAATAAAAGAGAAAAAGAGTTTAAAAATAATTGACAAAAAGCTAAAAAAAATATATAATCTATAAAGCAAGCAGAAAAATTATAAGTGATGGAGGTGTAACGATGAAAAGAACATATCAACCAAATAATCATAGAAAAAGTAAAAAATTAGGATTCATGGCTAGAATGAAAACTAAAATTATTAATAGAAGAAGAAGAAAAGGACGTAAAGTTTTATCTCATTAATAATCCACTGATTCGTCAGTGGTTTTATTTTTATAAAGTAGGTGAGTAAATGAAAAAAATCAATATTTTAAAAAATAGTCGAGATTTTGATAGAATAATAAAAGGAAACAAACCATATAAATATAAGGACTATATTATATATATAGAAAGAAACACTAATGATTTATATAAGTTTGGTTTATCAGTAGGAAAGAAGATAGGTAATGCTGTTAATAGAAATAAAGTTAAAAGACAACTAAAATCCATAATTGATAAAAAAGACTATCAAAATAATTTCAATTGTATTATAATAGTGGGTAAGGGAATTAATGAAAAAAATTATGAAGAAAAAGAAAAAAATTTATTTTTTGCCCTTAATAATTTAAATATAATAAAGGAGAATACAGATGAAAAAAAATAAAAAGTTATTTATAGTAGTAATTTCTTTAATGTTTTTACTTACTGGATGTACTAAACAATTTAAAGATGCTGATGGAAAAGTAGTACAAGATCCAACAACAAAACAAACATTAGTAGAAAACATTTTATGTAGACCTGTTAATTTAAAAGGTACTTATGAAACAGCGATAGAAGAAAAAAAAGTAGCACTTAAAAAATTATATGAAGATGGAGATTTATCTAAAAAAGAATATAAATCAAAAGTAGATAGTTTACTTAATTTAGAAGAACTTCCTGTTTGTACTGAAATGTCTGTAATAGAAGGCGGATATGAATCAATTTGGACAAGTATATTTGTTAAACCTTTAGCTTGGTTGATTATACAATTAGGAAAATTAGTTAAAAATTATGGTTTAGCAATCATACTTATAACAGTCCTAATTAAAATAATATTATTTCCATTAACTTATAAATCACTAAAACAAAGTGAAGCTATAAAAAAAGTTCAACCTAAATTAAATAAAATAGAAAAAAAATATGCTGGGAAAACAGATCAAGAATCAATGATGATGAAATCTAACGAAATGATGGCATTATATAAAGAACATAAAATTAATCCTATGTCAGGATGTTTAACTAGTTTCTTACAAATACCAATATTTTTTGCATTCTATGAAGCTCTATATCGTTTACCACTTCTATTCGAAGGTAAGTTCTTAGGTCTTCATATGGGTATGACACCACTTGCAGCAGCAGGACAAGGTGATTGGTATTACTTAATATTACCACTAATAGTTGGACTTGTTACATATTTTTCATTCAAAATGAATAAGAATGGACAACCTAATGATCAAATGAAACAAATGAATATGATGTTTAATATAATGGTAGTAATGATATTTATAACTTCATTTAGTATGTCGGTCGCAATTATTATATATTGGGTAGTTAATAGTTTATTAGGTATAGGTCAAAACTTATTAATTAAGAAAGGAAGTAAATAATATGGTAAAAGTTTATAAATTTGAAAGTGATACAGAAGAAAACTGTAGAATTAAATGTTTAGAAGAATTAGATGTTTATAATAATGAAATCTTAACAAAAGAATATGCAGAAGAAAATACATATTATATGGAAGTAGTTAAAAAATCAGATGTAGAAGAATATATAAATGAATTTTTAACAAAAATAACTACAGATATAGGAGTTAATACAAGAATAGAAATATTAGAAGAAGATGGAGTATTTACTGCTAAAATGTTTTCAAATAATAACTCAATATTAATTGGAAAAGATGGTAGAACTTTAAAATCTTTACAAGTATTACTTAGACAATCACTTAGTAATCAAATTAAATTTAATGTAAAAGTTAATTTAGATGCATCTAATTACAAAATAAAAAAAGAAAGATTTTTTGAAAAAGATATTAAAAACATTATAAATGACGTAATGAAATCTAAAGATGAAGTAAAACTTGATCCAATGAATTCTTATAAAAGAAGAATCGTACATTCAGTAGCTAGTGAATACTACAATATAGAAACTGAAAGTTTCGGTGAAGAACCAGAAAGATATGTAGTAATTAGATATGTAGAAAAATAATATACCAAAAGGTATATTTTTTTATTTAAATATGTTAAACTTAATATATAAGAGGGTTTTATATGAGAAAAGAAGAAAATTTGAATAAATTAAAATATTTAAGGCACATTTTAATAGATTATTTATTTGAAACTATAGATGACAACAAGCACATTAAAGAATATTTTGATAAGTATTTATTTTATTCAACATTTGAAATAGATACTTATGAAAAAATAGGTGATTTTGAATATGTACAATTTGATTTAGCAGCACAAAATACTGGAAATATTTTCAAATATAGATACGATATAAAAAATGATGAATATAAATTAATAGATAATCCAGTAATATATTCTGCTAAAGTAGATAATTTTGAAATAAAAAAAGAGATATTAAAAGAAATATTTGATATAGCTAGAGAAAATAAAGAATTGTTGGCCGCAGAAAAAGTGTTAACCAAAAAATTAATAAAATTAGAAAGTATATCTTAGGGTATATTTTTTTTTATTTTTTTGATATTATATACGTGTTGGGAAGTGATTATATGAATGATACAATAGCTGCCATTTCAACTACTATGGGTGTAGGGGCTATATCTATAATAAGAGTAAGTGGAAATGAAGCAATAAATATAGTTAATAGAATATTTAAAGGAAAAGATTTAAATATAGTAGATAGTCATACAATAAATTATGGACATATAGTAGAAAATAAAAATATAATAGATGAAGTTTTAGTAAGTATTATGAAAGCACCTCGTACTTTTACAAGAGAAGATATAGTAGAAATAAATACACATGGTGGTATAGCTATAACTAATAAAGTATTAGAACTCTTACTTTTAAATGGTTGTAGACTTGCTGAACCAGGAGAATTCACTAAAAGAGCTTTCTTAAATGGTAGAATAGATTTAATAGAAGCAGAAGGAGTAATGGAATTAATTAATTCTAAAACTGAAAAATCTAGAAAGTTAGCTATTAATCAAGTAAATGGAGAAGTATCTAAACTTATAAAAGATTTAAGACAAAAAGTAATAGAAATTTTAGCTAACATAGAAGTTAATATAGATTATCCTGAATATGAAGATATTGAAGAAATGACTAATAGTATGATTCTTTCTAATATAGATGATATAGAAAAAGAAATAAAAAATATATTAAGTCATTCAGAAAATAGTAAACTAATAAAAGATGGAATTAAAACAATAATAATAGGAAGTCCTAATGTAGGAAAAAGTAGTATATTAAATAGACTTCTTAATGAAGAAAAAGCAATTGTAACAGATATTGCAGGGACAACAAGAGATATTGTGGAAGGAAATATTCAAATAGATGGTATAGTTCTTAATATGATAGATACAGCAGGTATCAGAGAAACAGACGATTTGGTAGAAAGCATAGGAGTTAAGAAAAGTCTTGATTTAATAAATGAAGCTGATTTAATATTATATGTTTTAAATAATAATGAAGACTTAACTAAAGAAGAACAAGAAATATTAGATAGAATTAAATATAAAAATAATATAATAATAGTTAATAAAACAGATTTAAAAAATAAATTAAATTTAACTTTATTACCGAATTATATAGAAATGTCAGTTAAAAATGATATTGGTATAAATGAATTAAGAAATAAAATAAAAGAAATATTTAATTTAGAAAAAATAGAACAAAACGATTATACTTATTTAAGTAGTGCTCGTTCAATATCACTTCTAAAAAAATCATTAGAAAGTTTAGATGCAGTAAGAACAGGTATAGAAAACAATATGCCTATAGATATGGTAGAAATAGATTTAAAACAAATGTGGTCAACACTTGGAGAAATAATAGGTGAAACATATACCGATGAACTTATAGATCAATTATTTAGTCAATTTTGTTTAGGAAAATAGTATACTTAGTGTATACTTTTTTTATTTAATAAAATATTTATTGTTAAAATAAAAAAAAGATAGTATAATATCAACAGAAACACGGAAGTTAGGTGATAAAATGTATGAAATCATAGTAGTAGGTGGAGGTCATGCAGGCTGTGAAGCAAGTTTAGCTTGTGCGCGTAAAGGACATAAAACACTACTTGTAACAGGTAATATAAAAAATATAGCAGATATGCCTTGTAATCCATCTATTGGTGGAAGTGCTAAAGGTATAGTAGTAAGAGAAATAGATGCATTAGGCGGAGAAATGGGGCGAAATGCAGATAAAAGTTTACTACAAATAAAAATGCTTAATAGTGCTAAAGGTCCTGCTGTTAGGGCACTTAGAGCCCAAGCAGATAAAATAACTTATCCTAAAAATATGATTGAAACATTAAATAGTACACCTAATTTAGAAATTAAAGAAGCAATTGTAGAAGATTTAATAGTAGAAGATAATATTATTAAAGGAATAAAATTAGAAGATGGAACTTCAATATATAGTGAAGTTGTAATACTTACAACAGGAACATATTTAAAAGCAGATATATTGATTGGGGATAAAAGAACTAGGCAAGGACCTCATGGAGAAAAACCAAGTAATCATTTAAGTGATAAATTAAAAGATTATGGATTTAATATTATTAGACTTAAAACGGGAACTCCTCAAAGAATAGAAAAGAGTTCAATAGATTATTCTAAAACAAAAGTTGAATATGGTGATGATAGATATTGGACATTTAGTTTTGATAATGAAATATATTATGATAAAGATAAACAAATACCATGTCACTTAATATATACACAACCAGAAACTCATGAAATAATAAGAGAAAATTTAAATAAATCAAGTATGTATGGTGGTTTGGATGATATAAAAGGGGTAGGGCCAAGATACTGTCCATCAATTGAAGATAAGGTAGTAAGATTTGCTGATAAAGAAAGACATCAATTATTTTTAGAACCTGAAAGTATTTATTATGATGACATTTATATTCAAGGTTTTTCAACAAGTATGCCTTCATATGTACAAGAAAAAATGGTGCACTCTCTACCAGGACTTGAAAATGCAATAATAAACAAATATGCATATGCAATAGAATATGATGCAATTGATTCAAAACAATTAAAACAATCATTAGAAACAAAAGTAATTGAAAATTTATTTACCGCAGGACAAATAAATGGTACGAGTGGTTATGAAGAAGCAGCTTGTCAAGGTTTAATTGCTGGTATAAATGCTTGTTTAAAGTTAGAAGGAAAAGAACCTTTAGTACTTAAAAGAAATGAAGCATATATAGGTGTTTTAATAGATGATTTAGTAACTAAGGGAATAATAGATCCTTATAGATTATTAACTTCACGTGCTGAATATAGATTACTTTTAAGACATGATAATGCAGATATGAGACTTAGAGATTATGGTTATCAAGTAGGTTTGGTAGATCAAGAAAGATACGATAAGTTTGAAAATAAGAAAAAAGAAATAGAAGAATTAACAGAATCTTTGAAAAATATAAAACTTACTCCAAAAGTTGAAACAAATGAATATTTAACAAGTATTGGATTACCTGAATTAAAAGATGGAATAAGTTTATATAATTTCATAAAAAGACCAGAAGTAAAATTAGAAACTTTAACTAAGTATATAGAAAAAGAATATTCAAATGAAATACTAGAACAAGTAGAAATAAATATTAAATATGAAGGATATATAAAAAAAGCGGTAGAAGAAGCTAATAAAATGGTTGATTTAGATAATAAAAAAATACCTGAAGATATAGATTATGATAGAATACATAATCTTGCTAGTGAAGCAAAACAAAAATTAAATCAAATAAGACCTACCTCAATAGGACAAGCCTTAAGAATAAGTGGTGTTAATCCAGCAGATATATCGTTATTGATGGTATATATAAAAAAGGAATATTTTTATGAACAAAGATAGATTTATAGAAGAAGTGGAAAGTCTTGGTATAGAAATAACAGATAAAAAACTAGAGCAACTAGAAAAATATTATGCACTTCTAATTGAATATAACAAAGTTATGAATTTAACTGGAATTACGGAAAAAGAAGAAGTTTATTTAAAACACTTTTATGATTCATTAGCAATATCTAAAATAATAGATTTAAATAATGAAAATAGTTTATGTGATTTAGGAAGCGGAGCAGGATTCCCAGGTATTGTTATTAAAATATTTTATCCTCAATTAGAAATAGTTTTAGTAGATTCATTGAATAAGAGAATTAACTTTTTAAATACAGTAATAAAAAAATTAGATTTAGAAAAAATAACTGCTATGCATTCTAGAATAGAAGAATATGCTGTTGAAAACAAAGAACAATTTGATATTGTAACAGCAAGAGCGGTAGCTCCCCTAAACATTCTTTTAGAATTAGGTATTAATTTAGTAAAAGTTGGGAAATATTTTATAGCTATGAAAGGTAATATAGAAAATGAACCTGAGTATAGTAACGCAATAAAAAAATTAGATTGTTCTCTGGATAATATTGTAAAATTTAGATTACCAATAGAAGAAAGTAATAGAAGTTTAATAAAAATAAGAAAAGAAAAAACAACTTCAAAACTTTTTCCTAGAAAATATAGTGATATAAAAAAGAAACCTTTATAATAGGTTTTCTTTTTGTTTTCAATTATTTCCCAAAAATATTTATAAATATTTCCCAAACTTATTGCAATATTTCCCAAAATGTTGTAGAATGATAGTGAAGAATAAAAAGGAGGGATATCATGTATGATAATTCATCTAGGGTAATAGAAGTAGATATCAACGAAATATTACCTAATAGATTTCAACCAAGAATACAATTTGATGAAGAAGAAATATTAGAATTATCTGATTCAATAAAAGAACATGGTGTTATCCAACCTTTAGTAGTTAGGACTATTGGAGATAAATATGAAATAATTGCTGGAGAAAGAAGATATAAAGCAAGTGTTCTTGCTGGAAAAGAAACGGTACCAGTGATTGTTAAAAATTTAAATGATAAAGATAGTGCAGAAATCGCACTTATAGAAAATATACAAAGAAAAAATTTAACACCTATAGAAGAAGCATTAAGTTATAAAAAAATTCTTGATATGGGATATATAACTCAAGAAAATCTAGCTTCTAAATTAGGTAAAAGTCAATCTGCAGTTGCTAATAAAATAAGATTATTAAATTTATCTGATGAAGTTCAAGAAGCATTACTTGAAAATAAAATTTCAGAAAGACATGCAAGATCGCTTTTAAAACTTACAACTTCTAAACAACAAAATGAAATGTTAAATAGAATTATTTCTGAAAGATTAACAGTTAGAAGAGCAGATGAAGAAATAGAGAAAATGAAAAATAACGTAGAGCAGGACAAAAAAGAAGATAATCAAATAATCATAGAAAAAGGGGAAATAGATATGAATAATAATATGTTTGGAATGCCTAATGTTCCACAAACTTCACAACCATCAACAGGCTTTGATATATTTGGACCATCAAATCAACAACCAGTACAACCACAACCTGTAGTTAGTGCAATACCAGAGCCTGAGCAACAACTTGTTACTCCAAGTTTTGATATATTTGGTGGCTCAGCAACTTTAGAAATGCCTTCGAGTGTACCGGAAGTTGAAGTTCCAACAATGAATATATCAGCAGTGCCAGAAATGCCAGTAATGAGTGAAATGGGATTTGGAATAAATAATACAGAATCAACAACACCAGAAATATCATCGAGTGTTCCAAAAATTGAAGTTCCAACAATGGATATACCAGCAGTACCAGAAATGCCAGCAATGAGTGAAATGGGATTTGGAATAAATAATACAGAATCAACAACACCAGAAATATCATCGAGTGTTCCAAAAATTGAAGTTCCAACAATGGATATACCAGCAGTACCAGAAATGCCAGCAATGAGCGAAATGGGATTTGGAATAAATAATACAGGATCAACAACACCAGAAATATCATCGAGTGTTCCAAAAATTGAAGTTCCAACAATGGATATACCAGCAGTACCAGAAATGCCAGCAATGAGCGAAATGGGATTTGGAATAAATAATACAGGATCAACAACACCAGAAATACCTTCAAGCGTACCAGAAGTTGAAGTTCCAATAATGGAAGTACCAGTTACTTCACCTATTATAGAAACTCCAATAGCTAGTTCTCCAGTAGAGATGCCACAACAAATAGAGAATTCATTTAGCTTTGGAAATAATAATATGAATCCTGTTGAAGTATCTACTCCAGCGGTAGAAACACCAGTAGTACCAGAATTTAAAATACCAGAACCAATTATTGTTACAGATTATTCTAAACAATATGACCCAGTTATGCCACAATATGGACCAGTAGCTCCAGCAGTTGATTTTAAAGAAGTAATAAATGCAATAAGAGAATGTTCAAATAAAATAGAACAATATGGATTTAAAATAGATGTAGAAGAAATAGATTTAGTAAATTTATATCAAGCAGTATTTAAAATAGAGAAACAATAATTCTCTATTTTTTTGCAAAAAAAATGCAATTAATGCAATTTTTTCATAAGTGCTATACCACATAAATCATTACAACCATATGCAGCAATAACACTCCCAATATCACTTTCAATTATTTTATCAAAGTATTTAAAAGAATTTAAATAACTTTTTATTTTATCTAAATCAACTTTATCTTTGTATAAACTTCCTAAGGCAACTAGTCTTTTATCAAAAGACTCAATATTATTTTCATTAACAATATCCCTTACCATTTTTTCCATACCTTGAGAAGTTGAAGATCTAAAAAATTTTTTTAAATAAAGTTCACCATTATCATTTAAATCGACCCTAAATTTAAAACATGCAATTTTAGCAAGTTTAGATGTTGTAGATAATACGGTATTTTTTAAATTTGATTTAGTTGTATCTCTACCACTACGAACATAACCGTCAATATTAGGAACATAAAAAGCGGTTTTAATACAATGTTTTAAGTGATTTAATTTATCAACCAGTTTTTCAGTTGGTAGATTACTGTTAATTATTTCTTTATATGCTAATTCATAAAGCAGCGTTCCACCAGTAGCACCTGTTAATGAATCAACAATATATACTTTATTTTTATATTCTTCATTAAGTTGTCTTGCAATTAAATTAGCCCCATTAACACTACCTTGACTAATGCTACTTCCGACACTTAAATGAATTACATCTTTACCTGTATCTAAAATAGAACGAAAAGTATTTTCAAAATCACCTAATAAAGGTGAAGAAGTTTTATAAATTAAACCTTTATTCATATCATCTAAAATTTTTTTGTTATCAATATCAATATTATCATAATATGAATTACCATTATTATCCATTATTTGTGTTGGAATAATGATAGAATTATCTTTTTTTATTATACACATCGCACTATCTGTTGTAAGAACAAAATTTTTCATTATATGCCTCCTTAATTTCACTATTCATGGTATCATAATTCACGACCGTAATCAATTAAATTATACTTAATTTAATTAATTTCATACATAAAAAATTGTTATTTTGTTAGAAATATGTTATTATAAAGATAGTAGGGAGTGATAAATATGCAAAATAAAATTTTAAGTAGAATATTTTTAGATGTATATCAAAACTTGCCAATGTTTTATAGTAATAAACCTAAAATCAATATAGAAGATTATGATCTGTTAGAAGCAACTTTAGAAAATTATTTATTAGAAATATTGGGTTATAAAATAAAATATAATTACGAAGATAATTATAGGGAAATAATAAAACTTTTTGAAAATGTTTTTTATAACAGTAGATATAAAAATTATAACAACATAATAGAAAGTATAAATACTTATAAAAAAGAATTAAAGGATAAATTAGAAAATCATAAATATACTAGTTTATTTATAGATACATTAAGAAAAATGTATAGCAAATCTTATGATGGGAGAATACTTACTAATACTGAAAAAGATTTAAGTTTTTCTACAATAGCAATTAGTAACAAAGGAAATTCTTTTATGATAGGAAGAATACCTAGAAAAGAAGAACAAATTCTTCCTTCAATACAAATAAATGATATACAAGAATTTGAAGCTATATTAAAAAAATATATAGAATCGGTTGTATTATCAGATAGTTTTTATAACATATTTAATAATGTGTATTTTACAAACATTTCGTTTGAAGATAAAGTAAAAACTCTTATAGAGTGCACGTTATTTAATGCGACAGGAACTGACTTAAGTAATATAGAAAATTTTTTTAGAAAATATACAGATTTTATAAATGATAAAACATTTGATTTTATAAGAAGACCTAAACATATGGGTAATCTATTTAATGATGATTTATATGTAATGTGTAAAAGGTCAGAACTTGAGTATGAAACGCCTTACTATTTAGCTTTTATGTTAAATAATAAAAGAGTAGAATTACCAAATATAAGAATGGGGATAGAAAATAAAGAAGAAAAAAAAGTTGCACATATTATTGCTACTCAATCTGCTCAAACCGTATTAAACCAGGAAACATTTCAAGAAATTCAAAAAGAAATAAAAAATAATTTACCAACAGACGCATATTTTAGATTTTATAATCCATCCCATTTAGTTTCTATTTTAATGACTTTCGGATTGCTTAAGGGTATTGGAATAGAGGAAGTAGAAGTAAAAGATTTTTTACCTTTTAGATACAACAAAACTGTATTAGATAGACAAATGGATCCGGAAGAATCAGATAATTTCCAGAGAAGGTTAACTAATAAAAACTTAATAACATACATGAGACTTATATCTGTAGTAGACGGAATAGATATTATAACTTATCCAGAAATGGATATGAGTTTAAAATTGAAGATAGAAGATAATGTTGTTTGTAAGAATGAATTTTTGCAAAAAATATATGATATGGGATATAAATTAGGCATAGAAAATAAAAATAATTTAGAACAAAATAAAACAATAAAGTAAGGTAGTTATCTACCTTGTTTTTGTTAGGTAAAGGTGGTAAAATATAATCAACTGAAAGGAGGCAATTATGTTTGAATTAGTATCAAAATATAGTCCTAGTGGAGATCAACCTCAAGCAATAGCAAAATTAGTTGAAGGCATTAAAAATGGAGAAAAGCATCAAACTTTAATGGGTGTTACTGGTTCAGGAAAAACTTTTACTATGGCAAATGTAATTGCCAAAGTTAACAAGCCAACTTTAATTCTTGCTCATAATAAAACTCTTGCAGGTCAATTATACGCAGAGTTTAAAGAATTATTTCCTAATAATAAAGTTTGTTTTTTTATATCTTATTATAATATCTAGTACAAAATAACACATAATAAGATTATTTAGTGTTAACAAGTTCTTATAAAATAAGGCATAAAGTAAAATTTAACACTAATCAAAACTAGATGCACGATTATAATTTTGTGACCTAATGCGTTTCAAAATTCATCCCTAAAATTTATAGGAGGAAATTATTATTGAAAGAGTTTATTTTTCTGACCAAAATGTGAAAAGTACTAAAAAAATATAAGTTGTTGATTCAACATTATGTTATAATTAAATAGAGGTATGATAATATGTATGAAATTTATTTTAAAAAAGTAGAAGAGGTATTGGATGCTTTTCCTGTTGATTGTAGAACTAATTATTATGAAAATAAAAAAAGTGTAAAAATAGAAATACAAGATGAACTTTTTAAAAACTTATATGCAACTTATGACCATGAAAAAAATGAAATAGAACTTTATAGAGAAACTGGGTTACCACATGAATTATTTCATATGGCATTTAGAGATAAAAAAAAGGTAGAAAAGAAAATATTTGAAGATTCTGATATTATATATGGAAATGGAATTAGTTATAGTCGTGTACAAGATGGTAAAAAAAATACAGCTGGAAAAGCGATAACAGAGGGATTTGCAGAATATTTATCGAGAAAATGCAGTGAGGAAAAGGGTCATTTACTTGAATTCTTTTTTACAGATTTGCTTATTTCCATTTATGGTGAAGAAATAATTTGTTATGCACTAAAAAATAATTCTTTTGAATTTTTTACTGATGAAAGATTTAATGATATAATGTTATTTTCAAGAACACTAGATTCTCTATACGATCTTTCTGGTGCTATACAAACAATATCTAGATTCTCTGACATTTTTAAACAAGTATTCAACTCAAATGATGAAGAGGAAAAACGTAAATTATCTCGTTCTATTTTTGAAATAAAACAAGGATTTAAAAATTGTGTAGTTAAATTGTTTGAAGTTATAGTTAACGAATATAATAGTTGCAATAAACCTAAAATATCAAAAGATGACTTTATTTTAAAATTAGAAGAATTTAGTAAAAACACTGATTATCAACATTTTTATAAGCTAGATGATTCAATAGTAAACATGACAAAAGAGATAAATAAAATAATAAAAAGATTTAGTAAAGGTAGGAGTAAATAATTTATAGAAAGTTTAAAAAAAGATAAAAACGAAACCTAGTGAAGGTTTAAATCTTCCAAAAATGTTAAAAAATCCAAAATACAAATTTGTGACCTAAATTCGTCCCAAGCAAAAAAGTCGTGTATTAACCAAAGTTTTGGGGACGAATTTTGATACCAATGGGGACGAATTTTTGGTTAATAGTAATCATAATGAGGTGATATAAATGTTTCATTTAGTGTCAAAATATAAACCTTCTGGAGACCAGCCACAAGCAATAAAAAAACTAGTTGAAGGTATTAAGAATGGTGAAAAACACCAGGTTTTAAAAGGGGTTACGGGTTCTGGAAAAACTTTTACAATGGCAAATATAATTGCTGAAGTTAATAAACCAACACTTATTCTAGCTCACAATAAAACACTTGCAGGACAACTATATGCAGAGTTTAAAGAATTATTTCCAAATAATAAAGTATGTTTTTTTATTAGCTACTATGATTATTATCAACCCGAAGCTTATGTCGCAAAAACAGATACATATATAGAAAAAGATGCTGCGATAAACGACGAAATAGATGAATTAAGACATGCTGCTACTGCGTCACTTTTAAATTTTAATGATGTAATAGTAGTTGCTTCTGTATCTTGCATATACGGTATAGGTGAAATGGAAGAATATCAAAAAAAGATGTTAACACTCTTCCAAGGACAAACTATTGATAGAGAAAAAATAATAGAAAAATTAATAGATATGCTTTATGAAAGAAATGATATAGATTTTAAAAGGGGTACCTTTAGAGCTAAAGGAGATATTATAGATATTGTTCCAATAAATGAACATACTAAAGGTATTAGAATAGAACTGTTTGGAGATGAGATAGAATCAATAAAAGAGTTTGATCCTATAACAGGAAGCATAACTTCAAATAAAAAATCAATATCTTTATTTCCTGCTAGTCATTTTGTAACTAGTCCTGAAAAATTGAATAAAGCTTTAGAAAATATAAGAAAAGAACTAGAAGAAAGGTTAGCTTGTTTTCAAAAAAATAATAAACTTTTAGAATATCAAAGGCTTAGTGAAAGAACTAATTATGATTTGGAGATGCTTGAAGAAACAGGTTTCTGTAGGGGAGTAGAAAATTATTCTAGACCACTTGCCTTAAAAGAACCTGGAGCAACCCCAACAACTCTTATAGATTTCTTTAAAGATGATTTTTTGCTTTTCATAGATGAATCACATGTTACTCTACCACAAGTAAGGGGTATGTATAATGGGGATAGAGCAAGAAAAGAAGTTCTTGTAGATTATGGATTTAGACTTCCTAGTGCGCTTGACAATAGACCTTTAAAATTTAATGAGTTTGAAGACAAAATAAATCAAGTTATTTATGTATCTGCTACTCCTGGAGACTATGAGTTAGAACATTCCCCAAAACCAGTAGAACAATTAATTAGACCTACAGGCTTACTTGATCCTACTATAGAAGTTCATCCGACTAAAAACCAAATAGATGACTTAATTGGTGAAATAAATGAAAGAGTAGAAAATAAAGAAAAGGTACTTATAACAACATTAACAATTAGAATGGCAGAAGAATTAACACAATACTTAAAAGGATTAGATATAAAGGTTGCTTATCTGCACTCAGAGATTAAATCATTAGAAAGACTTAAAATAATAAGAGATTTAAGAAAAGGCAAATATGATGTAATAGTTGGAATAAACTTACTTAGAGAAGGTTTAGACATTCCAGAAGTATCTTTAGTGGCTATTATGGATGCTGACAAACAAGGTTTCTTAAGAAGTGAGAGAAGTTTAATACAAACAATAGGTAGAGCTGCTAGAAATGCTAATGGTAAAGTTATAATGTATGCAGATTACATTAGTGAATCTATGGATATTGCTATAAAAGAAACAGAAAGAAGAAGACAAATACAAGAAGAATATAATAAACAAAATAATATTGTTCCAAAAACAATAATAAAAGAAATAGCTGATATAGTATCTAATGAAGTAGAAGAAGAAATAAAGTTAGAAAAGATGTCTAAACAAGATAAAGTAAAACTTATGATAAAATTAGAAAATGAAATGAAAGAAGCAGCCAAGAACTTAGATTTTGAAAGAGCTATGGAACTTAGAGATATTCTATTTGAATTAAAAAGCGAATAGGTATATAATTATGTGTAGGTGATAAAATGAAAATAAATAAATATTTAGATTGGTTTATACATATGGTAGGTTATGCCTTAGTACTTATAACTATATCTGTAATATTTCAAAAAACAATATATATAGATAATAGAATCTTTGGATTATGGGGACTTATTGCTGTTATTATAGTATTTATACTTAATAGAACAATAAAACCAATATTAGTATGGATGACATTACCATTAACCGCACTTACTTTAGGGCTTTTTTATCCTTTAATAAATATATTAATATTGAAAATAACAGATTTTATATTAGGTAATCATTTTGAAATAAAAGGAACAATAATGTTATTCTTTGTTTCTATAACAATTTCAATTATGAATGCTATAATGGATAATATTATAATAGATAATTTGCTTAAAGGGAGAAAGAAATGAATCCAATATTATTAGATTTAGGTTTTATAGAAATTAAATGGTATTCAATATTTGTTTTATTAGCTTTTATAATAGGTTATAGACTTGTTATAAGTAGGTGTAAGAAAAAAGGTTTAAATATTTCTAAAATAAGTGATATGTGTTTTTACTTGGTAGTTGTTTGCATATTAGGGGCAAGGCTATACTACTGCATATTTAATTTAGATTATTATTTAAATAATTTAACAGATATAATTAAACTATGGGAAGGCGGACTTGCAATACATGGTGGTATAATAGCAGGTATAATATTTATCTTCTTTTATACAAGAAAACATGACATATCCCTACTAGATATTTTAGATATCTTCGCTCCAGCGCTTGTACTTGGACAAGCCATAGGTAGATGGGGTAATTTCTTTAATAGTGAAGCATTTGGTCCAGAGACTACATTTGAAATTTTAAAAAACTTAAATATACCTGAGTTTATAATAAATGGCATGTATATAGATAATGCATATCAGCACCCAACATTCTTTTATGAGTCGTTAGGGTGCTTACTAATTTTCATAATAGTAATAATTATTAGAAATATTAAATCTATTAAAGTAGGTCAAGTTGCTTCAATATACTTAATAGGTTATGGAATACTTAGGTTTTTAATAGAATCTTTAAGACAAGATAGTTTAATGTTTTTTGGGTTAAAAGTAGCTCAATTAGTATCACTAATAATGATAGTAGTAGGTATAGTTTTATTTATACTTCCATATATTAAAAGACTTCAGAAATCTTCTTAAGTCTTTTTTTATACATATACTTTACTGGTGATTAAATGTTAAATAGAATAATATGGTTAATCGCAACATCCTTAATAATTATAAGTGGACTTTATTTTTCTTTTAAATTAAAGTTTATTCAATTTAGATTTATAAAGATGTTCAAAAGTTTATTTATAAAAAATAAAGAACAAGAAACTATAAAACCTTTTGAATCTTTAATGATGGTACTCGCAGGTAGGATCGGTGTAGGAAGTATTGCTGGAATAGCTATATCTATTTATTATGGAGGAGTAGGTAGCATTTTTTGGATGTGGGTAAGTTCATTACTTGCTACTTCTTTAACATTCGTAGAAACAATACTAGGAATGGTATATCAAAAAAAAGACACTAAACAAGTAAGTAAAGGTGGTCCTAGCTACTATATAAAATATGGTTTAAATAATAAATTACTAGGGAATATTTATGCATTTATTATAATCCTTACAGATATATTTGGATTTATTAGTATACAGACTAATACAATAACTCATTCTATTCAAGAAATAGCAAATATAGATAGTGAGATTATAGGTATTGTACTTAGCATTTTAGTTATAATCATAATCATAGGCGGGGTTAAAAGGATTGCTAATTTCTCAAGCAAGATGGTTCCTACTATGACATTATTATATCTATTTATTTGTTTAATAATAATTATTATTAATGTGGATAAACTACCTAATATATTTTTAACGATATTTAAAAGTGCTTTTGAGTTTAAATCAATTAGTGGTGGCATATTAGGTAGTATGATTATAGGAATACAAAGGGGAATATTTTCAAACGAAGCAGGTATAGGTACAGGAGCAATCGCATCTGCTGCCACTAAAACTTCATCAACAGAAGAGAAACTTGCTCAAGGTTATACTCAAATGTTAGGAGTATATATAACTACATTTTTAATATGTACATCAACTGCTTTAATACTTTTGACTACAAAAATATCAAACCTAAACATAAATAATTTAAACGGAATAGAAATAGTTCAATATGCATACACTAATCATTTAGGAACTATAGGCAATTACTTTGTTTTTATAATAATATTCCTATTTGCTTTTACTACAATTCTTTCTAGTTATTATAATGGAGAATCTTCGCTAAAATACTTTATAGAAAATCCTAAAAAAATATTGAAGGTTTTAAAAATACTAACTTGTATATCAATAATAATAGGGGCAATATCTAAATCAAACATTATATGGAACTTTATAGATGTTTTTGTAGGAATACTCGCTATTATAAATATATATGCTTTGATAAAATTAAAAGATGATGTAATAAATTTATTAAATAAGAGATAAATTTGTGATAAAATGTAAGTGGTGGTAGTATGATAAATAAAAAATGGGATGTAATTTTAAAAGATGAATTTGAAAAAGAATACTTTAAAAACTTAGGTATATTTGTAAAAAACGAATATAAAACTAAAGCAGTATTTCCAGCCTATGAAAATATATTTGATGCATTAAGATTTACCGACTATGATGAAGTTAAAGTTGTAATATTAGGTCAAGATCCATACCACGGATTAGGTGAAGCACACGGCCTTTCGTTTTCCGTAAGAGAAGGAGTAAAAATGCCACCATCACTACTTAATATATTTAAAGAACTTTATAGTGATTTAGGTATAAAAAGAACTAAAAGTGATTTAACTGATTGGGCTAAAGAAGGCGTATTACTTTTAAATTCAATAATGACCGTAGTAAAAGATACCCCATTATCTCATAAAAATAAAGGTTGGGAAATATTTACTGATACAGTTATTTCTAAATTAAATGATAGAGAAGAACCAGTAATATTCTTACTATGGGGAAGTTTTGCTAGAAGTAAAAAAGAACTAATAACAAATAAAAGACATAAAATTATAGAATCGGTTCATCCGTCTCCCTTATCTGCAAGTCGCGGATTCTTTGGAAGTAAACCATTTAGTAAAATAAATAACTATTTAAAAGATATGAATAAAGAAGAAATAAAGTGGTAATTATTTCTTCTTTTTGTATAAAATAAAAAATATTGTTCAATATTAAATAGGTGATTAAATGAAAAAAACAATATTTTTACTTTTTGGAATAATAATAGCTTATATATTAATTGGTAATATTGTAAGTGCGAATGATATAATACCAGATGATGCAATAAGGATAAGAGTGATTGGCAATTCTAATAGTGAATACGATCAAGAAATAAAATATAAAGTTAAAGATATAGTGGAGTATGATATGTATAATTTATTAAAAAGTACAACTGATTTAAGGGTTGCTAGAGAGTTAATAAAAGGTAATTTACCTAACTTAGAAAATAATATTTACACTACTTTACAAAAAGAAGAGTATAAATTACCTTTTTCTGTTAATTTTGGATTAAATTACTTTCCTGAAAAGGAATACAAAGGCATAATTTATGAAGAAGGATACTATGAATCAGTAGTTGTCACTTTAGGAGAAGGTTTAGGTGATAATTGGTGGTGCGTATTATTCCCACCTTTATGTATGTTAGAAGCAGAAGATACTAATACTACTGATGTTGAATACACAACACTTGTAAAAACTATAATAGATAAATATTTTTAAAAATAATGAGTATTATTTTATAGGTGAAACTATGAATATAATACTCATTTTTATTATAGCTGTTAGTTTAAGCATGGATGCATTTTCATTGTCTTTAGCTTATGGTACTATTTCTATGTCAAAAAAAGAGATAAGGTTATTATCTATTATAGTAGGTATATACCACTTCTTTATGCCTATACTTGGAATGTTAATAGGTAAGTTTATTTTTAATATAATGCATATAAGTGGTGATTTAATTGTTCTAATTATATTTAGTTTTATAGGAATAAATATGATTATAGAAAGTTTAAAAAAAGAAGAAAAAGTAAAGAAAATGAAATTAGGAGAAATGATTTTATTTGGTTTAGCAGTTAGTATAGATAGTTTCTCAGTTGGTATTGGAATAAATAATATAAGTGATAATTTTATAATGTGTTCAAGTATATTTTCTATTACTAGTTTTATGTTTACTTATATAGGGTTAAAACTTGGTAATAAATTAAATCAGTTAATAGGTAAGATTTCTACAATAGTAGGTGGTGTAGTACTTATATTATTTGGTTTAATTTATATAATAAAATAGAAAATAGTTAACTATTTTCTATCTATGTTTGCAAGTGAACTGTTTTTATAATTTACATCATCAGTTACTTCTTTAATCACTTTTAATTTGTCTGGGAATGTTATTTCTTGATTTTCGTTATTTAATTCAATTTCAACAATTGCTTTATCATTCCAAAATGGATAAATATCAATTTCAAAATATTGATTTTTATAAATTAGACAATATCTAGTCTTTCTTATCTGTTGTTTTGTTATATCAGCATTCATAAGTAAACTTAAGTATTCATCTTTAGATAATCTTTTTTCTATTTCTATTCTTTTTAAATTGTTAATATTTTTCTTTATAGTTTTAGTATAGATATAATTTCCATCTATACCTCTTTGTCTTACTCTAATTTCTTCATCGTTATTAGAGTTTAAATAAGTTTGAATAATTTGTAATTTTTTACAATTTTTATTTAGCCAATTTATATCAGGGTATTCAATTAAGAACTTTCTTTCTATTTCATATGGTTCTGGTTCTCCTAAGAATAGAGAGATCTCTTTTATTAGTTTTTTCATTTTATTATCAAAGTTAGTTGAATTATCTATTACCCTAAAATGTGGATGTCCGTTCCAAACATTTATTAATTTATCATCTGATAAAATGGCTTCTTTCACTGTTTCTGATCTAGCAGAATTATTTTCTGTTGTGTAGAACTCTTCTGCGCCTTTAGCGGCTGTTACTAAGTGAAATACAGCATCGTAGTTATCTCTAAGTTCTATTTCGTTTTTGTTTAATTCATTTAATATTGTTGAAAATTCTAAGTTTGAGAGATAGGCTTTACTATCCATAATACCTCGATCACAAAAAATTAGTATTTTTTTATTTTTGCTAGTTTTAGCAGCTTCTTCATAAATACCTTCTCTTTCAAGTTGAAGTTTCATAAGTGCGGTTTGAAAGTCAACAACGCTATTACAAGTAATACCGGATATACCCGCGGTTATTAGTTCAGTTGCGCATTCGGGAACAAATATTACATGATAACCTAAATCAGTAAATGCATTTTGTATCCAACTCATTGCAGTAGTTTTACCTGCGCATGGACCACCAGTTATTACTATTTTAATAATTTCTTTTTTTTGCTCAGTTTTCAATTGTAATAATTTTTCGATAGGAACATTAAATAAAATAGATATTTTTTTTAATGTATCCGTATTAGGTTTTGCTTTTCCATTTTCCCACTTTGATATTGCTTTATTAGTAACTCCTAACTTGATTGCTAATTCACTTTGAGTTAATTTAGATTTAGTTCTTAACTCACATAATAAGTTGCCAAAATCATAATCATTCATAGAGATCCCGCCTTCAACAATATTATATAAAAATATTATTTATAGTTCAATAAAAAGAAGTCGAAAGTAGGTAGAAATAAAAATGTAAATAAACTAAATTATAAATATATAATAATTTACAACACTAAATATAAATGTTATAATTGTAATGACAACTACTAAACACCAATTTAGGCAAAATACATAATATATAGTAGTTTTGGAGGTATAAATGAAACAGATAATAATACAAGGCGGGAATAAATTAAGTGGAACAATAAAAATAAGTGGGGCAAAAAACAGTGCAGTTGCTTTAATACCAGCATCTATTTTAGCAGACGATGTAGTTAAAATTGATAATGTTCCAAATATTTCAGATATAGAAGCACTCAATGAAATCTTAGAGTTTTTAGGTGCTAAAGTTTCTATAGAAGATGGATTAATGACTATTAATCCAAAATCTATAAAAAATAAAGATATACCAAAAGAAGTATCAAGTAAATTAAGAGCTTCATATTATTTTATGTCTGCTTTGCTAGGTAAATATAAACAAGTTCAAATGTATTTTCCAGGCGGATGTAAGATAGGGGCTAGACCTATAGATCAAACTTTAAAAGGTTTTAAAGCCCTTGGAGCGACTGTAGAAGAAAAAGATAATAAGTTTAAAATAACTGCAGAAGAACTTGTTGGTGGTCACGTATATTTAGATATGCCTAGTGTAGGAGCAACTATCAATACTATGTTAGTAGCAGTTAAAGCAAAGGGAACAACAATAATAGAGAATGCTGCTAAAGAACCAGAAATAGTAAATGTTGCTACATTTTTAAATAATATGGGAGCTAAAATAACTGGAGCAGGAACAAGTGAAATAAGAATAAAAGGTGTGGAATCTTTAAAAGGTTGTTTCACAGAAGTTATTCCAGATAGAATAGAAACAGGGACTTATATAATAGCAGGTGCTCTTTTAGGGGAAAATTTAAAAATAGATAATATAATTCCAGAACATGTAGAATCTCTAACTCTAAAATTAAAAGAAATGGGAGTAGATATAAAAATTGGAAATAATTATGCTATAGTTAATAGTTGTAAGGATTTAAAACATGTTGACTTAAGAACTCTAGGTTATCCAGGATTCCCAACAGATTTACAACAACCAGTAACTACTCTTTTAACACAATGTAGAGGTTTATCTATCTTAGAGGAAACAATATATGAAAATAGATTTCAAAATGTGCCATATTTAAATAAAATGGGGGCTAATATAAAAATAGTAGGTAAAAAAATTAGAATAAAAGGGCCTACTAAATTAAAAGGTAAAAAAGTAGTAGCAACAGATCTTAGAGCAGGTGCTTGCTTAGTTCTTGCTGGGCTTGCTGCTCAAGGTAAAACTACTATAACAAATATAGAACACGTACTTCGTGGCTATGAAAATATAATAGAAAAATTAACAAATGTAGGTGCTAAAATATCACTTGAAGAAATATAATTAAAGTAGCTTATGCTACTTTTTTAGGTGATAAAATGAAAAAAATAATATTTACTGTTTTAGTTTTTTTAATTACATTCTTAATATATTTTTTTAATAGAAGTGAAAAAATATACTACTTATCTTTAGGAGATTATTTATCTTATGGTATAAATAATTTTAATACAGTTAATAATAGTTATAGTAATAATATAAAAGAACACTATAAAGAAAATTTAGATAATTATGTTAATTATTCTACTTATGATGATTATAGAGTAATGGATTTAATAAATGATATAAATTATAATAAAGTAGTTGAGTATGATAAAAAAGAATATAAACTTCAAAACGTATTAATAAAGGCTAATTTAATAACTATATCTATAGGTATGAATGATTTAATATATAAAAGTAAGTTTGAAACTAATTTATATGAATATACAGATGATTTAATAAATGATATAGAAAAACTTTTGGGACTTGTTAGAAAATATAATAAAGATGCTATATATTTGTTAGGTTTTTATAATGTAATAAATAATGATAGTTTAATTGATTATGCTAATAAAAGATTAGAAATTATTTGCAAAAAAAATAAAATAAAGTTTGTAAATATAGAAGAATTAACTAACTATATAGTTAGTGGAGTATATCCTACAAATGATGGATATAAATATATAACAAATAAGATATTAGAATTTACAAAAAAGTAAAAATATTATATAATTAATATGGGTGATATAATGATAGAGAGTAATAAATTATTTTCAAAAGTGTTTATGTGGATGTTTGTAGGACTCGCTATAACATTTGGTATTGGATACTATGTATCAGTAAATCCAAATATGTTATTTAATATATTTGGTAGTTATTATTGGCTTTTAATAATAGCTGAATTTGTTGTGGTTATATGGTTAAGTGCTAGAATAAGAAAGATGCCACCTACAACAGCAAAACTTTTATTCTGTGCATATTCTTTTCTAACAGGTCTCACTTTTTCATCTATATTTGTTATATATGAAATAACTTCAATAATATATGTATTTGGAATAACTGCTGTATTATTCTTAATATTTGCTTTAATTGGTTATTTTACAAAAATAGATTTAACTAAAATAGGTATATATCTATTTATGGCGTTACTTGGAGTTATTATTTGCAGTATTATAAATATGTTTGTAGGTAGTGAAACTTTTAATCTTGGAATTACAATTGTTTGTTTAATAGTATTTATAATATATATTGCTTATGATATACAAGTAATTAAAAGAAACCTATATTTAATTCCAGAAGAAGATAATTTAGCAATTTATGGAGCGCTTCAATTATATTTAGACTTCATCAATATCTTCTTAAGATTGATTCAATTATTTGGAAGAGCTAGGGATTAGTAGTAAAGTGCTACTTTTCTTTTAATATTTATTATAAAAACACTTGCAAAATCTAAAAATATTTGATAAACTATGTGAGTAATGAAATTTCTATGACTTGAATTAGTCATGGCGGGAGGAGAGTTAAGTATGAAAAAATCAATTCATCCAGAATACCAAGAAACTAAAGTAACTTGTGCTTGTGGAAATACTTTCACAGTTAATTCTAATAAAGAAGAGTTACACTTAGAAGTTTGTAATGAATGTCATCCATTCTACAAAGGTGGAAAAGATGCAGGTATGGTTTCTAAAACTGGACGTGTAGAAAAATTCAATCGTAAGTATGGATTTAATCAAGAAGCTAAATAATGCTTCTTTTTTGTATATTAATCTAAAATTTTGAAATACTAATATTGGTGATTAGTATATGAATATAGATTTTAAAGAGTTGTTGGATGTAACTATAAGAGCAATCTCATCTTTAGTAACTTTATTTCTAGTAACTAAAATGTTAGGTAAAAAACAAGTATCTCAGTTATCTTTGTTTGATTATGTAATAGGCATATCAATTGGTAACTTTGCTGCTGAAATGACAATTAATCTTGAATCAAAAGAAATAAATGGAATTTGGGCTGTAGTTTTATTTGGACTTTTTGCTTATCTCATTTCTTATTTAACAATGAAGAGTATCGTACTTAGAAGATTTTTTATGGGCACTCCTACAATACTAATACAGGATGGTAAAATACTTGAAAATAATTTAAAGAAAATGAAATTTGATATAAATGATATGTTAGAAGAAATTAGGAGTGCGGGATACTTTGATTTATCACAAGTAGAGTATGCGATACTAGAAGCAAATGGAGAAGTTAGTATTTTGCCTAAAGCAGAATATAGACCTTTAACACCTAAAGATATGAAAGTAAAAGTAGATAAAGAAGGTCTTTGTTGTAACTTGATAATAGATGGAAAAATAATGCACAATAACTTAAAAAACATAAACAAAAATGAAAAATGGTTAGATAAAGCTCTAAAAGTTAAAGGATATGGTGATATTTCAAAAATCTTACTTGCGACCGTTGATATTAATGAAAAAATAGTCGTGTATGAAAGAAATTTAAATGACAATCCTAAAGATGTATTAGAATAATGTGTAAAGAAATGTAAAAAAACACAAAATAAAAAGAATATTTGTGACATTTGATTTTGTTTTTGATATAGTATAATTGGGTGGTACTATGAAAAGACATTTTTGCGCATCTGCTTTTGTTGTTGATCCATATACAAAAAAAATATTGCTAATTAAGCATAAAAAAAATGGTAGATGGACTCAACCTGGAGGACATATTGAAGATGATGAAACTCCAGAAGAAGCAGCACTTAGAGAAGTATATGAAGAAACAGGACTTCATGTTAGGTTGTTGGGGGAAAAATTTCCTAGAGAAGAAGATTTTATTAGACCTTTAGGTATACAAAAAAATAGAAGAACAATGTCAGATGGAGAGATGCATATGCATGTAGACATAATATATGCTGCTGTCCCAAATGATGATAGTAAAGAGCAATTAAATAAAGATGAAAGTGATGATATTGCATGGTTTTCAAGAGAAGAATTAGAAGATATAAATTGCTTTCCTGATATAAAGATAACTATGGATTATATTTTAAAAAATATAATAAAATAAGAGATTACCTGAATCTCTTTTTTATTTGTTTCTTTATTTCTTTATTCACTTCTTTTTTAACTTTATTTCTTGATTTAGTGCTAGCTGCACACATAATAATAGCAATTCCTGCAAATATTATAATCTTTTTATAGTTCTTCTTTTCAACAATCTCAACATCTTTTTCTTGTTGTTTGTTTTCTGATTCTTCATTAGACCATATACCAAGTTTATTATTTTCGGCATCTTGTTCTACTTCTTCTAATTCATCGGTATATTTATAATTTCCATAAAGATAAGCAACACTCGCATAACCTTTACTTACTAATTTTTTTTGAAGTAATTCTCCATCGACAAACACCCATACTAAGTGCCTATTATATTTATCTAGTTTATCAGAATCTTCATCATACTCTAATTCAATTGCCTCAGCGTTTCTAATTTTATTGCAAGTATACTCACTAGCTTCCTTTCCATATGGTTCCTCTTCTTTATTAGGGTGAACTGTTTCGGGAGTATCAATAGCTAGAAATCTAGCGGTTATTTCTTCTTTCTTATAAATAAATTTTGCGGTGTCCCCATCAACACACTCGCTAAATTTTACTTCTATAGTTTTAGCAGATATGTCAATTAATCCAATAAAAAGAAAAATGAGTGTTAAAAACAATTTTTTCATGCTATCACCTATAACAATTATATAATAAAAAATAAAAATAAATAATTTGCATTTTTATGATTATGTGTTATAATGATAAGCGTGTTTCAAAGGAAGTGTATAATATGAATAAAAGAAATATAGCAATCATTGCTCACGTAGACCATGGCAAAACTACTCTTGTAGACAAACTTTTACAAGCGAGTGGCACATTTAGAGATAATGAAGAAGTACAAGAAAGAGTAATGGATTCTAATGATATAGAAAAAGAAAGAGGAATAACAATACTTGCTAAAACAACAGCAATCAATTATAAAGATTATAGAATTAACATTCTAGATACTCCAGGACACGCTGACTTTGGTGGAGAAGTAGAAAGAATAGTTAATATGGTTGATGGTGTATTGCTTGTTGTTGATGCTTATGAAGGAACAATGCCTCAAACTAGATTTGTTCTTAAAAAAGCGCTAGATGCAGGTGTTAAACCAATAGTAGTAGTAAATAAAATAGATAAAGAGTCTGCTAGACCTAAAGAAGTAATAGATGAAGTAATGGATTTATTTATAGAATTAGGTGCTGATATAGATGATTTAGATTTTCCAATTGTTTATGTATCTGCTATTAATGGGACTTCAAGTTTTAACGATGATTTAAGTACGCAGGAACCTGATATGACAAAAATACTTGATATGATTATAGAAAATATTCCTGCCCCTAAAAATGAAGAAGGTTCATTACAATTCCAACCTGCACTTTTAGATTATAATGATTTCGTAGGTAGAATTGGTATAGGACTTGTTAAAAGAGGGAATATTAAAGTTAATCAAATGGTTTCTTGCTGCAGAACGGATGGAACCGTTAAACAATTTAGAATAGCTAAAATGTATGGTTTCTTAGGACTTAAGAGGGTAGAAATAACTGAAGCATTTGCTGGAGATATAATTGCTATAGCTGGACTTCCTGATATTTCAGTAGGAGAAACAGTATGTGAAATAGGATTTGAAGATCCGCTACCATTACTTAGAATAGATGAACCAACACTTCAAATGACATTTGGAGTTAATACTTCGCCATTCTGTGGTAGAGAAGGTAAAATAGTTACTGCTAGAAAAATAGAAGAAAGATTATCAAAAGAAACAGAAAGGGATGTATCTTTAAAAGTTGCACCTGTTCCAAATGACGGAGAATCGTTTATAGTATCTGGTCGTGGTGAGTTACATCTTTCAATTCTTATAGAAAATATGAGAAGAGAAGGATTTGAACTTCAAGTATCTAAACCGGCTATAATAAGAAAAGAAATAGATGGTATTATGTGTGAACCTTTTGAAGATGTTCAAATAGATGTTCCAGAAGAGTTTGTAGGTTCAGTAATAGAAGCTTTAGGCAATAGAGAAGGTGTTATGGAAAATATGACAAGTAGTGAAAATCAAGTAAAACTTCACTATACAGTTCCAACTAGAGGTTTAATTGGCTTTTCAACTGAGTTTATGACTATGACTAAAGGATATGGTATATTAAATCACACTTTTAAAGAATATAGAAAAGAAGCGGGCTCTACTGTGGGAGCCAGAAAAAATGGTGTTTTAGTTTCTATGGAAAATGGAAAAGCTACAGCTTATTCATTAGGAAATCTTGAAGATAGAGGTGTTATGTTTATTGAACCTGGTACAGAAGTTTACGAAGGTATGATAGTTGGTGAAAATAATCATGACAATGACCTTGCTGTAAACGTAGTAAAAGGTAAAAACTTAACAAATACGCGTTCATCTAGTAAAGACCACACAGTAGTATTAAAAAGACCAAGAACTATGAGTCTAGAAATATGTTTAGATTATATAAATGATGATGAACTTGTAGAAGTAACTCCTGTAAGTTATAGAATGAGAAAGAAAATATTAAATACAGAAATGAGAAAAAAACAAGATGCTAAAAAGATGTAGAATTAACTACATCTTTTTCTAGATAAAAAGATAGCAAGAATTATTTCTTGCTATCTTTCATTACATCTCTATCAAAGAAATCTCTTATATCACATTCAAGAACTAAAGCAATATCTTCTAATGTATCTATTGAAATTGTTTGGTGAGTAATTGATTCTAATTTTGCGATAAAACTATCACTTAAATATAACGCTTCAGCAAGTTCTCTTTGTTTAAGACCTTTTCTTTTTCGATATTTTTTAATGTTTTTACCAATGACATTATATATATCAGATTGCTTTTTTTCTGCCATATCTATCACCAACTTAATTTTCTCATATATTATCGTTTTATTTTATAGATAAATAATCTATATATTTAATAGTTTTGTAATAATTTCTTTAAAACATATGCCTTCATTATTTATAAGCTTAGGATACATACTTATTTTGGTAAATCCTGGCATTGTATTGATTTCATTAAAATATAACTTTTTATTATCTAAATCATAAAGAAAATCAACTCTACTTAAGCTATTACATCCTAATATATTAAATATTTTTTTAGAATAATTTTTGATATCATTTTTTATATTTTGATCAATATTAGAAATAAGTGTATTGCTTTCACTAATATATTTAGCATTATAATCATACCAATTGCCATTATTTATTATTTCACCAACATCAGAAATTATAAGTTTTTTATTATCTTCCAATATTGCGCATTCTAGTTCTCTATTATTTTTTATATACTTTTCAATTAAAATATTTTTGTCATACTTTTTAGCAATCTTTAAATATTTTCTTAATTCTTTTTTATTATTAGCTATATTTATGCCTATAGAAGAACCACATTTGCAAGGCTTAATAATAACAGGATATTCTACTATATCTAAATTAAGATTATCATTATAAATTATATAAGGAACTTGTGGAATAGAGTATTTTTCTAAAAATATTTTAGTTAACAGCTTATCGTAACAAATAATACTGCTATAAGAATTACACCCTACATATTTTATGTCATATAATTCGAATAAACTTTGTAATTTACCATCTTCACCTGTGTTACCATGAATTATAGGTAAAACTACATCAAAATCTTTACAATATTCAATTATATTATCAACTTTTGTTAAATTGTTTTTCCCCCAATTTTTATTTATTTTGTCTATATTATTTATTTCATACCACTCATTATTATAATCGATTCCTACTAATTTATAATTAAACTTGCTAGTATCAATATTATCAATTATAAAGTTAACTGATTTACATGATATCTCGTGTTCATAAGAGTTTCCACCAAATAAAATTAAAATTTTTTTCAACATACCACCCAATAAATTTTATGAAAATAAATTTTAAAATATAATTGAAAATAATAATATTGAAAATAATAATGTAATATGCTATGATATAATAGACTAAGGAGGAATACATAAATGAAACAAAGGGGATTTACATTAATAGAGTTATTATCTGTAATAGTGATTCTTGCAATCATCGCACTAATAGCAACGCCCATAATATTAGATATAATAAATGAATCAAAAGAGAAAGCATATGGTAATAGTGTAGAAAGTATAATGCATGCAGCTAAAATATATAATACAAAGAGTCAATTTAAAAATCCTTTAGTAATGGATCAAAACGTATATAGCGAAGTAATGGAAATGGTAGATGGAGAAAAACCTGAATCAGGTAATTTGTATATAAATGCAGATGGTGAAATTGCGTTTGCGTTTCAATATGGAGAATTGTGTTATAGTAAAAGCTATGAGGATGATACATATACAAAGGAAAAAACTAATGTGTGCAATGTACCTTTTTATTATTTGAAATCAGTATCTGCACAAACAAATGGAGATGACAACCCTTTTTTAGAAAATACATATGGTATATCAAAGGCAAAAATAGAAGAGATAATAACAGTAAATAGCAATAAAGTGTCTGATGATGCAATATATAGTTGGGAAGTAACAGATCAGGAGAATGTCAAAGAAGAGTATAAAGTAATGGCTTGGTGTCTAGATGTAGATAAAGATGGATTATATGAAGTATATATAGGTCAAAATGGCGGGGTAAAAGCAAACCCAAATTCCTCAAAATTATTTGCTTATTTAACAAATGTAACAAAAATAGATTTAAAAAATTTTGATACATCAAATGTGACAACGATGATGGGAATGTTTAATTATTGTAAAAATTTACAAATACTAGATTTAAGTAATTTTAATACTAGCAAAGTAACAACAATGGCAGGAATGTTCCAACAATGTAATTCTTTAATAGAGTTGAATTTAAGTAGCTTTGATACATCAAATGTGACAGACATTTCTTATATGTTTAACAAATGCTATGCATTGACAAAGTTAAATTTAAGTAAATTTAACACTAGCAAAGTAACAACGATGGTTGCAATGTTCCAATACTGTGAATCTTTAACAAAATTAAATTTAAGTAATTTTGATACATCAAATGTAACAACAATGGCAGGAATGTTTAATTGTTGTAAAAATTTACAAACATTAAATTTAAGTAATTTTGATACATCAAATGTAACAACAATGTCAATGATGTTTCAACAATGTAATTCTTTAATAGAACTAGATTTAAGTAGCTTTAATACATCAAAAGTGGAAAATATGGAATTAATGTTTAATAATTGCTATGCATTGACAAAGCTAGATTTAAGTAAATTTAATACTAGCAAAGTAACAACAATGGCAGGAATGTTCCAACAATGTAAATCCTTAAAAGAGCTAAATCTAAGTATCTTTAATACATCAAAAGTGGAAAATATGGCAGGAATGTTTAGTGGTTGTGAAATATTGACAAAGCTAGATTTAAGTAATTTTAATACAAGTAATGTAATAAAAATGAGTGGAATGTTTCAAAATTGTTATAATTTGAAAGAATTAAATCTAAATAAGTGGAATACATCGAAAGTAACAACGATGTCACATATGTTTAACAATTGTAAAGCTTTAACAGAATTAGATTTAAGCACTTTTGATACGTCAAAAGTAGAATATATTTCTTATATGTTTAATAATTGTCAATCCTTGAAACAAATAAACTTAAAACAAGCAACATTTGAAAGTATCAAGGAAAACGAATATAACAAAGTTTTTAATGGGGCAACTACTTTAAATAAAATAATTGTAGAAGATGATGAAGCAATAACCTGGTTGCAAGCAAGGATAAATGATAATGGATTAACAGCATTAGTATCAAAAACATAATAAAATTTAAACTTAGTAATTACATATTGATATATATCTAGTGAACAAATTTGTTTGCTAGATTTTTAATTTATTTATAAAAATAAATTTTAACTATATCTAATATAGATTTATTTAAAAAAATGTGTTAAACTATTTATATATATAAAAGAAAAATGAAAAAGGTGAAAATATGGGAAAGGTAATAGCATTCGTAAATCAAAAGGGTGGAGTTGGAAAAACAACTTCAAGTATCAATTTAGCGGCTTCCCTAGGACTTTTAGGAAAAAAGACTTTATTAGTAGACTTAGACCCGCAAGGTAATAGTACTACTGGTGTAGGAGTTAATAAAGGCGATTTGGAAAGTAGTATATATGAACTTTTAGTAGATAGAGCAGAAGTAAAGAAAGTAGTTGCTAAAACAAAGTTTAAAAACTTATATTTAATACCAGCCTCAATAAACTTGGCAGGTGTTGATATGGAACTTATGGAAATAGCAAGACAAAATCCAGAGTTTATTCCACAATTACAATTAAAAAAATATTTAGGGGAAATAAAAGAAGTATTTGATTATATAATTCTAGATTGTCCACCATCACTTGGACTAATAACAACAAATGCTCTTGCAGCTTCTAATTCAGTAATAATCCCGGTACAATGTGAGTTTTTCGCACTTGAAGGAATTATGCAACTCTTGAATTCAATTATGATTGCTCAAAAGAAATTAAATCCAAGCCTAGATATAGAAGGCGTATTATTAACAATGCTTGATAATCGTACTAATTTAGGACTTGAAGTAGTAGAAGAAATTAAAAGTTACTTTAAAGAAAAAGTATATGATACTATAATACCAAGACTTGTTAGACTATCAGAAGCACCAAGTCATGGTAAACCAATTCATGCATATGATCCAAGAAGTAGAGGAACAGAAGCATATATTAATTTAGCTAAAGAGGTGATTGAGAGAAATGGAAACTAAGAAAAGAGCTTTAGGTAGAGGTTTAGAACAATTATTTAACAATGAAAACTTAGACTTAAATAGTTTTGAGCAAAAAGTTTATGAAACAGCAACTAATGAAGAAATAATAGATATAAACTTGAGTGATTTAAGAGCAAATCCGTATCAACCTCGTAAGGTATTTAATGATGAAGCATTAAATGACTTAGCTGAATCAATAAAAGAACATGGCGTTTTTCAACCAATCATTGTTAAAAAAAGTATAAAAGGTTATGAAATAATTGCAGGAGAAAGAAGAGTTAGAGCGTCTAAACTTGCTGGGCTTGAAAAAATTCCAGCAATCATTCGTAATTTAAATGATGAACAAATGATGGAAATAGCACTTTTAGAAAACTTACAAAGAGAAAACTTAAGTGCGATAGAAGAAGCAGTTGCTTATAAATCTATGATAGAAAAATTAAATCTAACGCAAGAGGAATTAAGTAAAAAAGTAGGTAAAAGTAGAAGTCATATAACTAATATTTTAGGATTACTTAGACTTCCAAAAGAAGTTCAAGAAATGGTTGCGCATAATAAACTTAGCATGGGACATGCCAGAGTATTAAGTAAGTTAGAAGATAATGAAAAAATACTTGAAATGGCAAGACAAATAGTTGAAAGAAAAATACCGGTAAGAGAACTTGAACAACAAGCAGAAGATAAGGCTAAAAAAGTAAAAATAGAAAGACACGCTAAATCAGTTAATAACGATTTTAAATATGTTGAAGAATTATTAAGAGAAAAATTAGATACAAAAGTAAAAATAAAAGATAAAAAAATAGAAATAGCGTTTACAAATGTTGCAGATTTAAATAGAATACTAGAAGTATTAAATGTAAGAGAATAGCATAGGTGGTCACATAATGGATAAGGAATATAAATTAGGAAGTGTAGTAATGATGAAAAAGGAGCACCCATGTGGAACTAATGAATGGGAAGTTACTAGATTAGGTGCTGATATAAAAATTAAATGCATTAAATGTGGAAGATCAATTATGTTACCAAGAATAGATTTCAATAAGAAATTAAAGAAAGTAATAAATTATTAGGAGGCATTTGTGAAGAGAAAAAAAAGAACCATGGGACCTGTTGTAGAAATAATACTTTTTTGTGCTATAGTGGCTCTCTTTTGTTTTATATTTAGTTTAACAGGGGCAAGTGGTTATATAACAGAGGGTGGAACATTTGAAACTACTCTAGTAGTATTAAATAATTTCTTTAGTACTGCAGGAATAAAACATATAGTAAATAACTCTTTAGTTAATTTTCAAACTTTAGAGCCTTTAGTGTTTGTAATACTATCTTTAATAGCGGTTTCAATATTAGAAGCTAGTGGACTTTTAAAACAAATATTTACACCCTTTAAAAAGATAAAAACTATATATGTAACTGCAATAGTTATGTTTATGGGCATAATATCTACGATAACAGGTGATTATAGTTATGGACTTTTATTACCACTAGCAGGGATTCTATATAAATATATAGGAAGAAATTCTAGTTTAGGTGTGCTAACTATGTTTATCGCAATAACAATAGGATATGGTACTGGCATAATTTATAATTATCAAATGTATGAATTAGGAGATATAACGGAGCTAGCTACACAAAGTATAATAACAGGATATAATTATGAATTATTGTCTAATATATTCTTACTTATTGCATCTACATTTATACTTACAGTAGCAGGAACAATAGTATTAGAAAAGTTTTCTAAAAAGTTTACAAGAAATGAAGAAACAGATAATTTAAATATATCTAAAAAAGCTGCTAAAGCAACCTCAATAACATTTATAGTTATGGCTTTATTATTTATATATTGTTTAATACCTGGATTACCAAAATCAGGATTACTACTAGATAAAACACAACCTACGTACATAGGTAAATTATTTGGTGGAGAATCTCCATTAAATCAAGGATTTATGTTCTTAATAATAGGGATACTTATGGTATGTGGATTTGTATATGGTACCGTATCTAGAAATATAAAAAATACAGAAGATTATAGTAAAGCACTTACTAAAACATTTGAAGGAACAGGATATATATTTGTACTATTATTCTTTATGTCTATATTATATGAAATAATAGATTGGACTAATTTCTCAACAGTTATTTCCACAAAAATAATAGATTTCATAGGAACAACAAATATATCAGGCGTAATATTGGTAGTATTAGTATTCTTATCAATAGTGCTAATTTCTATATTTATACCAGGAAGTATTGCTAAATGGAACTTAATTGCTCCCATTTATGTACCGCTTCTGATGAGAGCAAACATTGCGCCATCATTCACACAAGCAATCTTTTTAGCAGCTGATTCAGTTGGTAAGTTATTCTCACCAATATATTTATGGTTAATAGTTGCTATAGGATTTATGTATAAATATGAAAAAAATACAAACTTAAGTATAATGGGAACAATGAAAAAGATTATGCCCGTAATACTAATATTAAGTTTAGTATGGATAGTTATAATTGTTGGATGGTATCTAATAGGGCTTCCAATAGGAATAAACACAAATATTACATTATAAAAGAAAGCAAGAAGTTCTTGCTTTTTACATTTCTTTACACAATCTCAAACATTTTTTATAAAAAAATAATATAATTAATTGACCCTAAAAAAATACTATTTTATAATAAAATTGTAATATCGTAGGAGATATTATGTGAGTGGTTCTATTATTAGAATAAAAGGGCAAAATAAAAAGCAATGATTGGCAATATCGCTTTACATTGTTTTTTATTTTTGTGATTTTTTAAAAATATTACTCTTGAGATAAACGTAGGAATATTTAATTCTTGTATTTTAAATTAAATTATAGTAAACTATAAATGGAAGAGGTGTATTTATGAGTTTAACAGCAGGTATAGTAGGACTTCCTAATGTAGGAAAAAGCACATTATTTAATGCAATAACAAAAAAAAATATTTTGGCAGCTAACTACCCATTCGCCACTATAGATCCGAATGTAGGAGTAGTTATAGTACCCGATGAAAGATTAGATTATTTAAATGGTTTATATAAACCAAAGAGTTTAGTGCCAACTACATTTGAGTTTACAGATATAGCAGGACTAGTTAAAGGAGCTTCAAATGGTGAAGGTTTAGGAAATAAATTTTTATCTCATATAAGAGAAGTGGATGCTGTATGTGAAGTTGTTAGATGTTTTGAAAATAACGATATAATACATGTAGAAAATGCAGTTGATCCTGTAAGAGATATAGAGATAATAGAGGTTGAATTAATTCTTGCAGATTTAGAAGTAGTAGAAAATAGATTTAATAAAATAGGAAAGAAAGCTAGTCTATCTAAAGATAAAGAAATACAAAAAGAAGCAGCAATCTTAACTAAATTAAAAGAAACTTTAGAACAAAATATTCCTATAAGAAGAATAGAATTAACTGATGATGAAAAGTTATATATAAAACCATTTAACTTACTTACGAGTAAACCTATAATATATGTAGCTAACGTATCAGAAGATGATTTATTAGTGGGAGATAATAAATATTTAGAAGAGTTGAAGAGATATGCCTTTCAAAAAGATAATGCTGAAGTAGTTGTAATATGTGCTAAAGTTGAATCTGATTTATGTGATATGGATAAAGACGAAAAAAATATGTTCTTAAGTGAACTTGGAGTAAGTGAAAGTGGCATAGATAAACTTATAAAAGCATCTTATAAATTATTAGGTTTAAAAACTTTCTTTACTGCGGGAGAGGATGAATGTAGAGCTTGGACTTTTAAAGATGGAATGAAAGCACCACAGTGTGCAGGGATAATACACACAGATTTTGAAAGAGGATTCATAAAAGCAGAAATTATGAGTTATGAGGATTTAAAACAAAACGGTAGTGAAAAAGCAGTAAAAGAAGCAGGCCGTATGAGACTCGAAGGAAAAGAATATATAATGCAAGATGGAGATATATGTTATTTTAGATTTAATGTATAAGGAGAATGAAAATGAAGTTTTTTTGTGAATATTGTGGTAATAGAATAGATGCTGAGAAAGATTCTAAATGTCCAAATTGTGGAGCATCTTATAAAAAAAATCAAACTTTCATTAAATTAGAAGCAGAAAAGAAAAAGCAAATACAAGCAAGTCAAGAAAATGCCCAAAAAATATTTAATCATGTTTTTGGAATATTTAAGTTTTCTAGAATAATATTTTTTATGCCTGTAATATTTTTTATAATTATATTTGTTGCATCAATTATAATGATTTCAAATAATGACAAAAAAGAACCAAATTATGGCGATAATAATTTGGATGAAATATTTGAAGAATCAATCGCAGAAAAAGAAGAACAAAAAACTATTGTTGTTGGTTTAGATGAATATGGAGAAACAAAAGAATATAAAGTTAAGGTAATTAAATATGAAGTAGAAAAAGATAAATTTAATAGATTAGATGATGATTATGAATACGTTGAATTTCAGTTATTAGTAGAAAATCTAAGTGATTATGGTATATCAAAAGAAGATGTTCACTGTGTTGTAGATGGAATAGCGCAAACTAATTATTATTCATCTGGTTATTCAGATCTTCCTATGTTTATAAATAAAGGTTTAACGGTTAAAGGAACTGCTACTTTTGAAGTTCCTAAAGATGCAAGCAGTTATGAAATAAAATATGGAGATTATGTAACTATAAAAATAAGCAAATAAAAAAGCAACTTCATTCTAGCAGTTGCTTTTTATTTCTTGTTTATATTCTACAAGATCTTCAATAGTACAGTCTAAATAATCACAAACTCTAGCCAGTACAAATATATCTATTTTCACTAATTCTCCTGTTATCAATCTTTTTATTACTTTAAAATCTGTGTTAGTATCTCTTGATATTTTATTGATACTTATATTTTTGTCTTTTAATATATTATTTAATTTAAATAGATAAACTCCATTTTCAATTTTTACTTTTGAAATACTACTCATAAAGCTACCTCCATAATTATATTTTAACTTTAATAGTGGATAAATAACTACTGGTCATGCAACCTTAATGAATAAAGTTATTATTACATCTATAATAAATAGCCCAATTAAAATATAAATAACAATTTTTGGTATACTTTTAATGATTTTATCACTTATAGGTTTAATGAAATAGATCAAAAGAATGCTACTAAGTCCCCATATAAGAGACATCTCAAGTGAGGCATATTTATCTATATTAAATCTATGATTAGTATAATTCCAAAGTTCTATATTGAATATCCATTTTATTAAATAACCACCAATAGCCTCTATTGTAGATAAAACAATCGAACTAAAAAGAAATAAGTATAATACTTTTAAAATCTCACTAACATTAAATTTATTTATCCATTTATTTATTAATAATATGATAATAGCGCCTATACCGTATATAGGAGTCCAATAACTTAGTAATATTCCACTGTCACCATTTACATAAAAAATCGATTCAATAAAATGACCTAGTATAGAAAAAATAATAAAACATTTTAAATAATACATAAATTTCACCACTATTATTATCTCTAATTATGTAAAAATTTATACAAAAAATAATTTTTAAAAAATATAATTAAAATAAGGTTTACAAACTAAAAAAAGTTTGTTATAATCAATGTCGAGTGAAGAAATTTACTCCTTGCTCGAGAGAGCCAAAGACCATAAGGAGGTGTAGAAAATGAGAAATTATGAAATTATGTTCATTGTAAGACCTACATTAGGAGAAGATGAAATTAAAAAAGTTGCATCTAACTTCCAAAAAACATTAGAAACTAATGGTGCTAAAGTTACAGGCGTTGATGCTTGGGGACAAAAATCATTAGCTTATGAGATCAAAGTAGGAAGCAATACTTACAAAAGCGGATATTACTTCGTAGTTAATATTGAAGCAGGAGACGACAAAGCTGTTAAAGAATTTGATCGTTTAGCTTTAATAAGCCAAGATGTTATAAGACATATAATTATAAATAAGGAAGACTAAGAGGTGAATCTATGAATAAAGTAGTATTAGTAGGAAGATTAACTGCTAAACCAGAGCTACGTTATACACCACAAAACACAGCATACACAAGATTCAGTGTCGCAGTAAATAGATCATTTACAAATGCAGATGGAAAAAGGGATGCTGATTTTATAAATGTAGTAGCATGGCGTAAACAAGCAGAAACAATTTCAAAATATTTTGATAAAGGAAATTTAATTGCCCTTGAGGGTAGATTACAAACTGGAAGTTATGATGACAAAGATGGAAACAAAAGATACACGGTTGATGTTGCTTTAGATAACTTTGAATTCGTAGAAAGCAAAGCTTCAAGAGAGTCTAGTGCAAATGCTTCGACTCCATATGATTATCAAAACGATAATAGTATGCCAGAAGTAAATGTAGAAAATGATCCATTTGCTGAGTTTGGTGATAGTGTTTCTATAGATGATAACTTCCTAGAATAATAGGAGGATTAATAATGGCAGAATTTTATAGAAAAAAGAAAAAAGTTTGTCAAATGTGCGCTGGTAAAGATATTGATTACAAAAATATAGAAGTAATTAAAAAATATGTAAGTGCAGATAAAGGCAAAATTTTACCAAGAAGAATTACGGGTGCTTGTGCTAAACACCAAAGACATATAGCTACTCAAGTTAAGTATGCTAGACATATGGCACTTATACCATTCGTTAAATAAGATAGTACTAACTATCTTTTTTTATTAATTTGACAAAACACCTTTTTTTTGCTACTATACTTTAATGCAAAGGGGGATTACTGTGGAAAATGTAGAAAAAATAATAGAAAAAGCTTATAAAAACAATAAAAAAATATTAATAGACGAGATTTTAAAATTAGGTTTAAAAGACGAGGAGTTTGAAATTGTTATAGAATCTTTAAAAGTTGCCGGAATAAAAGTAGAAGAACCTAAAGAATCTTTTGAAGAAAAAGCAGAAATTGTTGTGACAGATAGCGCAGTAAAAGATTATCTAAAACAAATAGGCAAAATTCCTTTATTAACTCCGAAAGAAGAAGTAGAAATAGCTAAAAGAGTATTAGCTGGAGATAATGAAGCAAAAAGAATTATGATAGATTCAAATTTACGTTTAGTAGTGAGTATAGCAAAAAGATATATAAATAGAGGAACGAGTTTTGAAGACTTAATACAAGAAGGTAATTTAGGCCTTATAAAAGCTGTTGAAAAATTTGATGTTAATAAAGGCTTTAAATTTTCAACTTATGCAACATGGTGGATAAGACAAACAATAACAAGATCTGTTTGCGATCATTCGCGCACAATACGTATACCGGTATATGCTAATGAAGTTATAAATTCAATTAAAAGATTTGAAACTAGTTTTGGAAATGAACATGGAAGGGAACCATCTATACAAGAAATAAGCGATGCATTAGGATATTCTTTAGAGAAGATAATAAAATGTAAAAAAGCATTTCAAGATATAATCAGTTTGGACTCACCAGTTGGAATCGAAGGAGATCATGAAACATTTTTAAAAGATTTTGTTGCAGATGAACAAAATATGGAAGAATCAGTAATGAAGAGAATAGGTTATAAAAAAATTGTTGAAATTGTGAAAACAAAATTAACAGAAAGAGAGGCTAAAGTAATAACTCTTAGATTTGGCTTAACGAATGTAAGACCAAAAACATTAGAACAAGTTGGAGAAGTATTACATATAACTAGGGAAAGAGTTAGACAAATAGAGGCGAGAGCCTTAAGAAGGTTAAGTTGTTATGTAAAAAGAGAAATAGAAGAAGATTTTGAAATAAATAACAAAGTTGACAGCAAAACAAAAAGTTTATTAAAAAAATAAACTTTTTTTAATTTTTATAAAAAAAAGCTTGATTTTTTTAGGAAAATATCATATAATTTTGTATGTGTGACTGCGGAGATGTGTGAGGTTGCTGATACACCAGGTTAAGTTGTTATATAATTTAAACTGAAAATCAGGTTTTTACACGGAGCAAGTCTATACTGGATATAGACGAAGGGAGGATACAAGATGTCAAAAACTAAAATTCGTATCAAATTAAAAGCGTTTGAACATAAAAGTTTAGACAAAGCTTGCGCTAAAATCGTTGAAACAGTAAAAAGAAATGGTGGTACAGTTGTTGGACCAGTTCCACTACCAACTGAAATAGAAAAAATCACTATTCTAAGAGCTGTTCATAAATACAAAGATTCACGTGAGCAATTTGAAAGAAGAACACACAAAAGACTTGTAGATATCGTTGATCCATCTAAGGAAACTATTGAAGCATTAGCTCATTTAGATATTCCAAGTGGTGTAGATATCAAAATTATTAAATAATAGGAGGAGAAAGTATGAAAGGAATCTTAGGTCGTAAAATTGGAATGACTCAAGTATTTACAGAATCCGGTAAATTAATTCCTGTAACTGTTGTTGAAGTTGAGAAAAATGTAGTTACTCAAATCAAAACTAAAGAAAACGATGGTTATGAAGCAATTCAATTAGGATTTGGAAATACAAGAGAAAAGCTAGCGACTAAAGCTTCTGCTGGACATGCAGCAAAAGCACAAACTACACCTAAGCGCTTCTTTAGAGAAATAAAAGGTGTAGATATCAATTCATATACTCTAGGGCAAGAAATATCAGCAGATATTTTCGCTCCAGGAGAAGTGGTTGATGTAACTGGAACTACTAAAGGTAAAGGGTTCCAAGGTGTTATTAAAAGACACGGGCAAGCAAGAGGACCTATGGGACATGGTTCACATTATCATAGAAGACCAGGTTCAATGGGAACAATGAGACCAATGCGTGTTTTCAAAGGCAAAAAACTAGCTGGTCATATGGGGACACTTACAGTAACTATTCAAAATCTTGAAGTTGTTGCTGTAGATACTGAAAACAATGTAATATTAATAAGTGGTAATATACCAGGGCCTAAAAAAGGTTTAGTAATTATTAAGAGTGCTGTTAAAGCAAATGGAAAAATCAATGAAATGGAAAACTTAGTTTCTTATGAAGTTGAAGAACCAATTGTTGAAACAGCAGAAAAAGTAGTTATAGAAGAAACACCAGTGGTTGAAGAAGTTGCTGAAGCAGCTGAAACTACTAAGGAAGAAAATTAGTAGGGAGGATACATAATATGGCAAAATTAAATGTATTAAACACAAATGGTGAAAAAGTAAAAGATATTACATTAAATAAAGAAGTATTTGGTATAGTTCCAAACGATGCGGTATTATACGATGCAGTTAAACTTGCTCAAAATAATGCTCGTCAAGCTACAAAAGGTGTTAAAGGACGTTCTGATGTATCTGGTGGTGGAAGAAAACCATGGAGACAAAAAGGAACTGGACGTGCTCGTCAAGGTTCTACAAGAGCGCCACACTGGTATCATGGTGGTTGGGCATTTGGTAACCAATCAAGAAATTATGAGGTTAAACAAAATAGAAAAGAAAGAGCTTTAGCTTTAAAATCTGCTTTAGCTTACAAAGTTATCAATAAAGAATTAGTTGTTATTGATTCATTAAATGTTGAATCTAACAAAACAAAAGATATGAAAAATGTCTTAGCTAATTTCAAAATTGAAAGAAACGTTTTAATAGTTGTTTCTGAATTAAATGAAAATTTAGTTTTAGCTACTCGTAACTTAAACAATGTTTTATTACTTGAAGCTAGTGAAATAAATGTATTAGATTTAGTTTCTGCTAACTTAGTAATAGTAGAAGAATCTGCTATGAAAGAAATAGAGGAGGCTTTAGTATAATGAATAATTATAGAGATGTTATAAAAGCTCCGATTATTACTGAAAAATCTGCAACTTTAAGTGAAAATGGAAACATTATTACTTTAAGTGTAGATCCAAAAGCAAATAAAACACAAATTAAACAAGCTGTAGAAAAAATCTTCAATGTTAAAGTTGAAAAAGTTAATACAGTTAATGTTAAACCAAAAACTAAAAGAGTTGGACGTTATACAGGATTAACTAACAGAAAGAAAAAAGCTATAGTTAAATTAAAAGAAGGAAGTTCAATAGAACTTAACTAATCTAAGGGAGGAAATACAATGGCAATCAAAAGTTATAAATCAACAACTAATGGTAGACGTGGTATGACTACTTTAGATAATAGTGGATTAACTAAAGTAGCACCAGAGAAATCACTACTTGTTACATTAAAGAAAAATGGTGGACGTAATAATCAAGGTAAAATAACTGTTCGTCATCAAGGCGGAGGAGCTAAAAGAAAATATCGTATTATCGATTTCAAAAGAATTAAAGATGGTGTTGTTGGTACAGTGGCATCTATCGAATACGATCCAAATAGAACAGCTAATATTGCTTTAATTAAATACGCTGATGGAGAAAAAGCTTATATAATTGCTCCAAAAGGATTAAAAGTTGGAGATAAAGTTGAAAGTGGAGCAAATGCAGATATCAAAATTGGTAACTGTTTACCACTTGCAAATATTCCAGAAGGTACTTTGGTTCACAATGTTGAATTAAAGGCTGGAAAAGGAGCACAAATGGCTCGTTCTGCAGGATCAAGTGTTCAAATACTTGGACTTGAAGGAAAATATGCACTACTTCGTTTAGCTAGTGGTGAAGTTCGTAAAGTATTAAGTACTTGCCGTGCAACTATTGGTGAAGTAGGAAATGAAGATCATGAATTAGTAAATTTAGGTAAAGCTGGTCGTAAAAGACATATGGGTATCAGACCTACTGTTCGCGGATCAGTTATGAACCCTAATGATCACCCTCATGGTGGTGGTGAAGGTAGAGCACCTATCGGACGTAGTGGTCCAGTTACACCTTGGGGTAAACCTGCACTTGGATATAAAACTCGTAAAGGTAAAAAACAATCAGATGACTTAATAGTACATCGCCGTAAAAAATAGGAAAGGATGGTAGAAAATGGCTAGAAGTTTAAAAAAGGGACCTTTCATTGACAAAAGTCTAATGAAAAAAGTTCAAAAAGTAAATGAATCTGAGAAAAAAGAAGTTATAAAAACTTGGTCACGCCGTTCAACAATATTTCCTGAATTTATAGGTAACACATTTGCTGTTCATAATGGAAAAGAATTTGTTCCAGTTTATGTTACTGAAGATATGGTAGGACATAAATTAGGTGAATTTGCTCTTACTCGTAAATTCGGTGGTCACGGTGATCAAAAAGGTAAAAAATAAAAAACCTAGGAAGGATGAATTATAATGGAAGCAAAAGCAATCGCAAGGGGACTTAGAATCCCTCCACGTAAAGCACGTTTAATGATTGATTTAGTTCGTGGAAAAAACGTGGCAGAAGCAGATAGAATTTGTAGAAACTACAATAGTAAAGCTGCTAGATTAACTTTAAAAGTGTTAACTTCTGCTGTAGCAAATGCTGAAAACAACTTAGGTTTAGATAAAACTAAATTATATGTTAGTAAGGCATATGTTGATGAAGGACAAACATTAAAAAGAATGAAATTTGGTTCTCGTGGACACGTAGATCCAATCAAAAAAAGAACAAGTCATATTACAATTGTTGTAAGTGAAAGAAACTAAGGTAAAGGAGGAAAACTTGTGGGTCAAAAAGTTAGTCCAGTCGGACTTAGAATAGGCGTTAACAAATCTTGGCAATCAAATTGGTATGCTGAAGGAAAAGACAATGCTAAATTTATCAATAACGATAACAAGATTCGTAAAATGTTAGAGAAAAAACTAAAAGACGCATCAGTTTCAAGTATTCTTATTGAAAGAGACACTAAGAAGACTAATGTTGTTATAAATACAGCTAAACCTGGAGTAGTTATCGGACACGGTGGAGATGAAATTGAAAAATTAAAAAAAGAATTAACTAAATTAGTTAATGAAAATATTCAAATCTCTATTAAAGAAGTTAAAAACCCAGATTTAGATGCTGCACTAGTTGCAGAAAATATTGCACGTCAAATTGAAGGTCGTGTATCATTCAGAATCGCTCAAAAAAGAGCTATTAGAAATACTATGAAAGCAGGAGCAAAAGGAATTACAACTGCTGTATCTGGACGTTTAGGAGGAGCTGATATGGCTCGTACTGAAGGTTATACAGAAGGTAGTGTTCCAAGACATACTTTAAGATCTGATATTGATTATGCTCATAAAGAAGCAGATACAACTTATGGAAAAATAGGTGTAAAAGTATGGATCTGTAAAGGTGAAATACTTCCTGCCAAAAATAAGGGAGGTAATGAAGATGGCCGTAATTCCAAAAAGAACTAAATATCGTAATGTACATCGTCTTCCTTATGATGGAAAAGCAAAAGGAAATACTAAAGTTAACTTTGGTGAATATGGTTTAATGGCAATGGAAGGAGCTTGGATCACAGATAGACAAATCGAAGCAGCTAGAATTGCTATGACTCGTTATATGAAACGTGGAGGAAAGGTTTGGATAAACATATTCCCACACTTATCATTAACTAAAAAACCACTTGAAACTCGTCAAGGTAAAGGTAAAGGTTCTCATGATGCATGGGTTGCAGTAGTTAAACAAGGAAAAGTTATGTTTGAAATTGCTGGAGTTAGTGAAGAAATTGCAAGAGAAGCATTAAGACTTGCTATGCATAAACTTCCAATCAAATGTAAATTTGTAAAGAAAGAAGAAAGTGGTGAAAGTAATGACTAATAAAGAAATAAGAGAATTATCTAATGAGGAAATACTTTCAAAAATTGAAGAATCAAAAGAAGAATTATTTAACTTACGTTTCCAACAAGCAACAGGATCTTTAGAAAAACCTTCAAGAATTACTGAATTAAGAAAATTAGTTGCACGTATGAAAACAATCTTACGTGAAAGAGAATTAACTAAATAATAGGAGGAAATTATGGAAGAAAAAAGAACTCACGAATTAGTTGGAACTGTTGTAAGTGACGTTAACGATAAAACTATTACAGTTTTAGTTGAAACTTACAAAAATGATAGTTTATACCACAAAAGAGTTAAATATTCAAAAAAATATACTGCACATGATGAAAAAAATGAAGCTAAAAAAGGAGACAAAGTTCTTATAGCTGAAACAAGACCATTATCAAAAACTAAACATTTCCGTTTAGTAAAAGTAATAGAAAAAGCAATTATTTTATAATTGAACGAGTGAAGGAGGATAAAATATGATTCAACAAGAAAGCCGTTTAAAAGTAGCTGACAACTCTGGAGCAAAAGAATTAAATGTAATTCGTGTTCTAGGGGGGTCAAAAGTTAAAACTGGAAATATCGGTGATATAGTAGTTGCTTCAGTAAAGAAAGCAACACCTAATGGAACTGTTGGAAAAGGTAAAGTTGTTAAAGCAGTTATCGTTAGAAGTAAATTTGGTCTAAGAAGAGAAGATGGATCATACATCAAATTTGATGACAATGCAGCCTGCATTATTAAAGATGATAAGAGTCCAATCGGAACTCGTGTATTTGGACCAGTAGCTCGTGAATTACGTGATTTAGGATTTAACAAAATCATTTCACTTGCTAAAGAAGTGTTATAAGAGAGTTTGGAGGAATGAAAATGAACTTTAAAACTGGAGATAAAGTAGTTGTCATTTCTGGTAAGGACAAAGGAAAAGAAGGAAAAATTACTCACGTATTACGTGCTGAAAACAGAGTTGTAGTTGAAGGTGTTAACATAGTTAAAAAACATGTTAAAGGAAACGGACAAACTGCAGGATCTATAAATGAGGTAGAAGCTCCAATTCATGCATCTAATGTAATGATAATTGATCCAAAAACTAAAAAACCTACTAGAATAGGACATAGTGTAAACAAAGACGGTAAGAAAATTAGAGTTGCAAAAAAATCTAATTCAAGTCTTGATTAATTGGAAGGAGGGTATATATGAACCGCCTAAAAGAAAAATATGAAAAAACAATCGTATCCGATTTAATGAGTAAACATAACTATAAAAATGTTATGGAAGTACCTAAATTAGAAAAAATCGTAGTAAATATTGGTTGTGGAGATGCTACTACTAATTCTAAATTATTAGAAGCAGCTATGAAAGACCTTGAAACGATTACAGGTCAAAAACCAGTAGCTACTAAAGCTAAAAAATCAATAGCTGGATTCAAATTAAGAGAAGGTCAAGCAATTGGTTGTAAAGTAACATTACGTGGGGAAAATATGTATAACTTCTTAGATAAATTAATTAGTATTACATTACCTCGTGTAAGAGACTTTAGAGGTATATCTAATAAAGCATTTGATGGTAGAGGAAACTATACATTGGGATTAACAGAACAATTAATATTCCCAGAAATCGAATATGATGATGTTGTTAAAGTGCGTGGTATGGATATAGTTTTTGTTACAAGTGCAAAAACTAACGAAGAAGCGTTTGATCTCTTAAAAGGTTTCGGAATGCCATTTAAGAAATAATATAGGAGGCAAATTATGGCTAAGAAAAGCATGAAAGTAAAAGCTAGTCGCGAACCTAAATTTGAAGTACGTAGATATACACGTTGCAGTCGTTGTGGTAGACCACATGCTGTACTTAAAAAATACGGAATTTGTAGAATTTGTTTCCGTGAGTTAGCTTATAAGGGACAAATACCAGGAATGAAAAAATCAAGCTGGTAATTGATAAGAGAAGGAGGATATTATGGTAACAGATCCAATAGCAGATATGCTTACGAGAATTCGTAATGCAAATCAAATGCGTTATAAAGAAGTTGAAGTCCCAGCTTCAAAAATGAAAAATGAAATCGCTAGAATATTAAAATCTGAAGGATTTATAGTTGACTATAAAGTTAAGAAAAATAATATTCAAGATATCCTTGTTTTATCATTAAAATATGTAGACAAGGAACGCGTGATTACTGGACTTAAGAGAATCTCTAAACCAGGATTACGTGTATATGTAAAAGCTGAAGAAGTTCCATCTGTATTAAATGGATTAGGAATAGCTATTATCTCAACATCTAAAGGTGTTATGACTGATAAAGAAGCTAGAGCAAATTCATTAGGTGGAGAAGTATTAGCTTACATTTGGTAGAAAGGAAGAAACTTAATGAGTCGTGTTGGAAATAGAAAATTAGAAATACCAACTGGAGTAACTGTAACAGTTGAAGGAAATATTGTTTCAGTAAAAGGACCTAAAGGTGAACTTTCTACTGAAATAAATGAAAACATTACTGTTAATATTAGTGAAAATGAAATAACATTAACAAGAAAAAATGATAATTTTAAAAACTTCCATGGAACAGCAAATGCTAACATAAGAAATATGATAGTAGGTGTTACTGAAGGATTTGAAAAAAAATTAGAATCTGTAGGTGTTGGATATCGTTTTCAATTAAAAGGTACAGAATTAGTTGTAACTGCTGGATATTCTCATCCTGTTAATGTTGCTATTCCTGAAGGAATTAAATTAGAAGTTCCAAGTAATACAGAATTATTTGTAAGAGGAATAGATAAACAATTAGTAGGTGAATTTGCAGCAAACGTAAGAAAAATTAGAAAACCTGAACCATATAAAGGAAAAGGTATTCGTTATGCTGACGAACATATTCGTCGTAAAGAAGGAAAGAAAGCTTCTAAATAATTAGAGTAAAGGAGAAAAGTTATGATCAAAAAAATAGACCGTAATAAAGCACGTGCTGCTAGACATACACGTGTTAGAAACAAAGTAACTGGTACATCAAACGTTCCTAGATTAAATGTATTTAGATCAAACAGTAATATTTTTGCTCAAATCATTGATGATGAAGCTTCTAAAACATTAGTAAGTGCTTCTTCTATAGATAAAGAGTTAAAACTTGAAAACGGCGGAAACACTGAAGCCGCTGAAAAAGTAGGAGAATTACTTGCTAAAAGAGCTAAAAAAGCAAAAATATCAAAAGTTGTTTTCGATAGAGGTGGATACCTTTATCATGGACGTGTAAAAGCTCTAGCTGAATCTGCACGCGAAAACGGACTAGAATTCTAATAGGAGGGTAATGATGGAAAAGGAAATCGAAAAAGTAGAAGAAGTTAAAACTACTGAAAAAGTAGAAAAAACTGAAAGAAAACCTCGTAAATCAAATGATAAAAAACAACCTAGACAAAGACAACAAAAACTTTATGAAGAAGAAGTAATTTCTATCGGTCGTGTTACAAAAGTAACAAAAGGTGGACGTCATTTCCGCTTCTCTGCAGTAGTAGTTGTAGGAGATAGAAAAGGTAAGGTTGGACTTGGTACTGGAAAATCTAACGAAGTTCCAGATGCAATTAAAAAAGCAAGTCAAGCTGCTATTAAAAATATAGTTAAAGTTTCAATAGTTGAAGACCGAACTATCCCACATGAAGCAACTGGTGTATGTGGAGCTAGTAAAGTTATGTTAAAACCTGCTGCTAAAGGTACAGGAGTTAAAGCTGGTGGTCCAGTAAGAGCTGTACTTGAAATGGCTGGTGTTAAAGACATTTTATCTAAATCATTAGGATCAAGTACAAAAGTAAATATGGCAACAGCAACACTTAATGCATTAAAGTCACAAAGAACAATAGAAGAAGTAGCACGTTTACGTGGTAAAAAAGTAGAGGAGATAAGATAATATGAAACTACATGAATTAAGACCTAGTGAAGGTGCATTCCAGACTAAAAAAAGAGTTGGACGTGGTGTTGGTTCTGGGCTTGGTAAAACAAGTGGTAAAGGACACAAAGGACAAAATGCAAGAAGTGGTGGAGGAGTTAGACCTGGGTTTGAAGGTGGACAATTACCATTATTCAGACGTTTACCAAAAAGAGGTTTCTCTAATGCTATGTTTAAAGTTGAATATGCTACAATAAATGTAAGTGATTTAGAAAAATTTGAAGATGGAGCAGTTGTTACTCCAGAATTATTAAAAGAAATGGGAATTTTAAAGAAACAATTAGCTGGTGTTAAAGTTTTAGGTAATGGAAACTTAACTAAAAAATTAACAGTTAAAGCTAATAAATTCTCTCAATCTGCAGTAGAAAAAATAGAAACGATAGGTGGAAAAGCTGAGGTGATTTAATATGTTTGCAACAGTTAAGCAAATATTTAATCCAAAAAATCGTGATTTATTAAAACGAATTTTATTCACTTTAGCTGCCTTATTCGTGTTTAAAATAGGAACATCAATTATTGTTCCTGGTGTTAATGCCAATACTTCTGGAATGAAATTTCTAGAAATATTAGATGCAATGAGTGGTGGAGCTTTTGCTAATGCATCAATCTTTGCTTTAGGTGTTTCACCTTATATTACCGCATCAATTGTAATTCAGTTATTGTGTGCTGATATAGTTCCATATTTATCTGAATTAAAAAAGCAAGGTGGCGTAGGTAGAAAAAAATTAGATCAAATAACAAGAATTGTAGGAATTGGTTTAGCATTCTTACAAGGTTATTTATATTCATATGCATACATTGGAAATGGAAATGCTATGGATTATATGTTGTATTCATTAATTCTTACAGCTGGTACTGCGTTAGTTATGTGGATTGCAGATCAAATAACAGCAAAAGGAATTGGAAATGGTATGTCATTAATAATAATGGCGGGGATAATAAGTGTGTTGCCAAATATGTTTAAAAATCTTTGGGTAGAATTATTTGCTAAAGGATTTTTAGGAATAGCTATATTTGTAGCATTCGTATTAGTATTTATAGCAATCATAGTAGGAGTTATCTATGTTGAATCAGCAGAAAGAAGAATTCCTATTCAATATGCTAATAAATCAACTAGTACATTAGGTAAACAATCTTATATACCATTCAAACTAAATAGTTCGGGAGTTATGCCAGTAATTTTTGCATCAGCTCTACTTTCAATTCCGCAAATACTTGCATCAGTATTTAAGAAAGAAGGTTTTACACTTTTTGTACAGAAATATCTTTCTTATACTAACGGAATCGGGTTAATTATATATGTAATATTGATTTTGCTATTTGCTTACCTTTACACATTTATGCAACTTAAACCGAGCGAGATGTCAGAAAGTTTAAATAAGAATGGTGGATATATCCCAGGTATAAGACCAGGAAAAGATACAACAGAATATGTAAAGACTGTGTTGAAAAGAATAACAATTGTTGGTGCTGTCTTTTTAGCAACACTAGCAATTCTTCCAATAGTATTTGATAAGGTTTCAAATCTAACAACTTCAATCACTATAAGTGGTACAGGATTATTAATCGTTGTAGGAGTTGCTTTGGAAACTTACAAACAAATTGAGAGTCAATTAGTAAATAGAACCTATACAAAAGGTAGAAAGGGAAGAAGAAGGTAATGAAAAGTGTTATTCTAATTGCTGCTCCAGCTGCTGGAAAGGGAACTGAAGCTGCATACTTAAAAGATCAATACAATATGCCACATATCTCAACAGGAGATATGCTTAGAGAAAAAGCGCAAGAAGATTCTGATTTAGGAAGAGATATCAATCATAAAATTAACAATGGAATATTTGTTAGTGATGAATTAATAATCGAAATCTTAAAACAAAGAATTATGCAAGAAGATTGCAATAATGGTTACATTTTAGATGGATTTCCACGTAATGTAGCACAAGCTGAGGCTTATCAAGATATGCTTAAAGAATTAGGTAAAGATTTAGGTGTAGTTATAGTTTTAGATATAGATAAAAATTTAGCTGCATCAAGAATTGCTGGTAGAATTTCTTGCCCAGAGTGCAAAGAAGTTTATAATACAAGCAATGAAGAAATGAAACCTAAAACTGAGGGAATTTGTGATAAGTGTGGTACTGAACTTGTTAAGAGAGCAGATGATAACGAAGAAACATATATGGAAAGATATAATACATATATAGAAAAAACTTCTCCATTGATTGATTTCTATGAAAAACAAGGCGTTGTTTATCATGTAGATGGAAATAATGGTAGAGAAGAAACTCATAAACAAGTTGTAAAAATTCTAGGAGAATAATATGATAAACATTAAAACTCCCAGAGAGATTGAATTAATGCGTGTAGCTGGTGAAATAGTAGGGGATACCCACAAATATATAATTCCATTTTTAAAACCTGGAATTACGACTAAAGAAATAGATTCACTAGCTCGCGATTATATCATCAAAAGAGGAGCAACTCCATCTTGTTATAATTATGATGGATATCCTGGTAATATCTGTATTTCTATAAACGAAGAAGTTGTACACGGTATTGCAGGATCAAGAAAGTTATGTGATGGTGATATAGTTACTTTAGATATATGTGCTTGCTATAAAGGATATCACGGCGATAGTGCTTGGACATATCCGATTGGAAATATATCTGAAGAAAAACAATATTTACTAGAACATACTGAACAAGCTTTATATGAAGGATTAAAACAAGTTAAGGCAGGAGCTAGAATTGGTGATATAGGAGAGGCAGTACAAACTTATGCTGAATCTCATAATTTAGGAGTGGTTAAAGAACTTGTTGGACACGGTATAGGAAATGACCTACACGAAGCTCCAGATGTTCCAAACTATGGTAAAAAAAATACTGGACCTATATTAAAAGAAGGAATGGTTATTGCAGTAGAACCTATGATAAATTTAGGTACTGCAGATGTATATTTATTAGATGATGATTGGACAGTAGTTACTGCTGACCAAGAGCCTTCAGCTCACTTTGAACATACAGTGTTAATTACCAAAGATGGGTATGAAATATTAACGAAGAGGTGAAATAATGGCTAAAGACGATGTTATCGAAATGGAAGGTAAAGTATTAGAAGTTTTGCCAGGATACGTATTTAAAGTAGAACTAGCAAACAAACATGTAATTACGGCACACGTTTCGGGTAAAATGCGAATGAACATGATTCGAATTTTAGCTGGTGATACAGTAATGGTTGAGTTATCAACATACGATTTAACACGTGGTCGTATAACTTACAGAAAATAGGAGGTAATAAGATGAAAGTTAAACCATCAGTAAAACCAATATGTGAAAAATGTAAAGTTATTAAACGTAAGGGAAAAGTAATGGTAATTTGCGAAAACCCTAAACATAAACAAAGACAAGGTTAATAGGAGGTGTTTTAATGGCACGTATTAAAGGTGTAGATATACCAAATAATAAAAGAATTGAAATTTCACTTACTTATGTATATGGAATCGGAAGAAGTCTTTCAAATACTATTTTAAGTGATGCTAAAATTGACCCTAATAAAAAAGCTGGGGACTTAACAAACGAAGAATTAAATGCTATTCGTGATGAAGTTAACAAATATATGACTGAAGGAGATCTTCGTCGTGAAGTTAATATGAATATTAAAACTAAAATGGAAATTAATTCATATGAAGGAACTCGTCACAAAAGAGGTTTACCTGTAAGAGGACAAAGAACAAATAGAAATGCTCGTACTCGTAAAGGTAAAGGTAAAGTAGTTGCTAATAAGAAAAAATAGTTGTGATTAAAGGAGGATAGATTATGGCTTATAAATCAAGAAAAAGAAAAGTTAAGAAAAATGTACCAGAAGGTAAAGCTTATATACATTCAACATTTAACAATACTATCGTAACACTTTGTGATAATGATGGTAATGCAATAAGTTGGGCTTCTGCTGGAACTCTAGGTTTCAAAGGAAGTAAAAAATCAACTCCATTCGCAGCTGGAATGAGTGCTGAAGCAGCAGGTAAAGCAGCTTACGATATGGGAATGAGAAAAGTTGAAGTTTTTGTTAAAGGTTTAGGATCAGGTAAAGAAACAGCAATCCGTTCATTACAAACAGCAGGTTTAGAGATTACATCTATATCTGATGTTACACCTATACCACACAATGGATGTCGTCCACCAAAACGTCCACGTGGATAAGAAGGAGGGAATGGAATATGTTAAATTTTGAAAAACCAATATATAAAATAACTGAATATGTAGAAAATAAAAATTACGGTAAATTTGAATTAGAACCTCTTGAAAGAGGTTTTGGTACTACTCTTGGTAATGCACTTAGAAGAATTATGTTATCTAGTATGCCAGGAAGTGCTATAGTTGCTGTAAAAATTGATGGAGTTATGCATGAATTCCAAACTATGGAAGGAATTGTAGAAGACGTTACAACAATTGTATTAAATCTTAAAAATATCGTTGTAAAAAACAATACTAAAGAAGAAGTAATTTTAAAATTATTTGCTGATAGAGAAGGTGTTGTTACTGCAGCAGATATAGAAGAAAATGCAGATGTTGAAATTATTAATAAAGATCAAGTAATAGCTACAATAGCTAAAGGTGGAAAACTTGATATGGAATTAATAGTTGCTAATGGTCGTGGATATGTACCATCAAATGAAAATAAAAAATATATTGAAAATCAAAAAATCGGATTTATTCCAATTGATGCATTATATTCACCAATTGAAAGAATTAGCTATGAAATAGATAATGCTCGTGTTGGACAAGATGCTAGCTATGATAAGTTAATTATGGAAGTATTTACAAATGGTTCAATTAAACCAGAAGAAGCTATGGCTTTAGCGGCTAAAATAATGATTGAACATTTAAATATTGTTACTAATTTGAGTGAAATAGCTGATGTTACAGGAATAATGAATGCAAAACAAGAAGATAGTAAAACTAAAAAATTAGAAACATCAATAGATGATTTAGATTTCTCTGTTAGAGCCTACAACTGTTTAAAAAGAGCGGGTGTTAATACTCTTGGAGATTTAACTGCTAAATCAGAAGTTGAAATGATGAAAATTCGTAACTTAGGTAAAAAGTCTTTAAAAGAAGTAATCGAAAAGGTTAGAGATATGGGACTTAGATTCCGCGAAGACGATTAATAGTTAGGAGGAATATTATGGCTTATAGAAAATTAGGACGTACAAATAAACATAGAAGAAGTATGCTTGCTAATTTAACTAAGAACGTTATCATGAATGAAAAAATTGAAACAACTGAAACAAGAGCTAAAGAAGTTCGTAAATTCGCAGATAAAATGATTTCTTATGGTAAAGATGGTTCTTTAGTAGCAAGAAGAAAAGCATTGGCTTTCCTACATAATGACACAGTAGCAGTTAAAAAAATTTTTGATGAATTAGCTCCTCGTTATGCTAACCGTAACGGTGGATATACAAGAATCTTAAAATTAACTGAACGTCGTGGAGACGATGCTTTAATGGTTATTTTAGAATTAGTTGAGGAAGATGCTAAATAGCATCTTCTTTTTTATATACTAGTAGTCCACTGGTTGTTTAAATTATTGTAAAATAAAGGAATTTATGATATTATTTAGTTGTAAAATAGCAGTATTGTTTTATGTAGATAGGAGATGGTTTAATGATAAATGTCATAATCTGCGATGACAATGAGAAAGATAGAATTTATGCAGAAAAAACAACAAAAAAATTTATGGATAAAAACAAAAAAGAATATAAAATTTATTCTTTTGACGATTATAATAAAAGTTTTTATTCTATAGTATCTAGTAAGATTCCTACTAAAATTTACTTATTAGATATTGAAACGCCATCAAGATCAGGAATAGATGTTGCTAGGGAAATAAGAAGAAAAGACATAGACAGCGTCATAATATTCCTTACTGCTCATGAAGAATTAGGTAATATAGTATTAAAGAATGATTTACTGTTTTTATCATTTATAAATAAGTTTGATAACTTTGAAAACAGATTGATCAATTCTTTAGAAAAATCATTAGATTTACTAAATAAAAAAAATACAATAAGATTTACTGATAGAAATGTACTATATACAATTAATATAAATGATATATTATATTTAACTAAAGATAGTTTTGAAAGAAAAACAATAATAAAAACAGACTATACTGAATTTAAAGTAAGTAAACCTTTAATTGAAATGATTGAAATGTTAGATGATAGATTTGTGCAAACACATAGAGCTTGTTATATAAATTCAGATAGGAAGGTTATGGTAGATAAAAGTAATAAAATAATAACTTTTGATAATGGAGAGACTATAGATTTGTTGTCTGATAAGTATAGAAAGGCTGTGATTTGATTTGATAGAATTAATTCTCTATATCATTAGTGGTATTTTATTAATGATAGGATGTTTTGTTTCTTGGGCAATATTATTAAAAAAGAAAATAAATTTAAGAGATTATAAATTTTATTTATCACTTTTGATTTTAACTTTTATATTAATATTTAATTATAATAACGTGGATAAAATGTTAAAATATACTTTAATAACTTTTGCATTAGCTACTTTTATAAAGTTTAATTTTAAAGAAAATATAAAAGTTAGTATCGTTACAGCGTTTTATACTCAAATAACTAATATAATACCAGAGCTGATATATTCAATAATTTTAATTGCAATCTTTGGTGTAGAAACAGGAGAATATTCACCGATAGTAGTATTTTTTGCTAATACCTTTGTTGGAATTGGAAGTATATTATTAGTAAAAATAAGATTTATACGAAAAATTTATAATTCAATAATAGGTGTTGTAAACAAATTAAGTTTAAAAACTCTCTTATTATGGTTGTTACCAATTTGTTTTATTCTAAATATTTATTTAGCTATTACATATTATAAATATAATTCTGTTTACTTTGTTATAATAAACAATGTTTCTTTATATTTTGTAGTAGGCATAATTTTGATATTAATAAAAAAAGAAAATGAATATATAAAAATATATGATAAATATAATACTACGTTAAATAGTTTAAAAGAGTATGAAGATATTTTGGATAAATATAGAATCTCTAATCATGAAAATAAAAATCAGCTTCTTACTATTAGAAATATGATTTCAGATAAAAACAAAAAAACTATTAAATATATTGATGAAATCGTTCAAAATAAATTAAAAGATGATGAAAAAATAATGTATGAAGTTTCAATAATACCGGCTGGAGGGCTTAGAGGATTAGTATATTCTAAAATTTTATATATGAAACAAAATGAAATAGATTATGAGTTAAATATTTCTAAAGATGTAAGAACAGTTGATTTAATAAACAAATTGGATGACTTAGATATGCTTGATATTTGCCAAATAATTGGAGTATATATTGATAATTCCATAGAAGCGGTTGCTAATATTAAAGATAAATATATTAATATAGAAATGTATTTTGAAGAAGAAAATTTAATTTTTTCAATTTCTAATTATTATGAAGGGGAAATTGAATTAGAAAAATTAGAACAGAAAGGTTATACAACTAAAGGGTTAGGACACGGATATGGATTAAATTTAACTAAAAAAATAATAGAAAATAACAAAAAATTAAAAAACGAAAAAAAGATTTCAAAAAGAACATTTACTCAAATTTTAAAAATAAAAATGTTATAAATAAAAAACCTAAGAAAAGAATCTTAGGTTTTATTTTATTTTATTAAACTTTCTGGACATTCAGGTTCATCAATCATTATTATAAAACAAGCTTGACTTCCAGTGTTAGCTGCTCCTATTCCAAGTAGAGCTAATAAATTTGCAAACATTCAACATACCTCCTTCCTTCTTTATTTAAACTTATTTATAAGTTTAAAACTATTTTATTGTTGAAATTCTGGATGTTCTTTTAAGAAAGTAATATAGTTATTATAAGGCAATCTAAATATTTTATATACTGCAGGAGAAATCATACAGTTTTGCATTACTAAAGCTAGTAAGAAACAATTAGAAATAAAGTTATCTTTTATTATGCTGCTAAGTAAAACAAATATAGTTGCTAATAAAGTTGAAATAATCTTATATATTTTCCTTCTTTTTTTATTTACTATTGGTCTTTTTTTAGTATCTGCTGGAGCATTTTTAAACATTAAGTAAATTCCAACTATACCGATAATTACTTTTAAAAATATAGGTATAGTTAGAATTATGCATAGATAGGGTACGCCAATAAATAATATTGTTGAAGATAATAAACATATCCAGCTTTTGGTCGCATGCAATCCGAAAGAAGGTATTCTAATAATATTATATATTAACATATAAATTAGCATTTCTTTTTCAATGCTTAGAATGAATGCTAATATTAAAATAACTATTGTTTTAGAAAAAGTTAAATATATTCCTTCAAGACCGTATTTTATTTCTGAAAGTTTTGTCTTATCATAGTCTGTATTTTTTATTATATAGTTCATACATTTATTAATTATGAATTTTTTCATACTATCTACTACCTTTACTATTTAAGTTAATTATAATCTTTTATTTAATATATTGAAACTTAATTTGCTTAAATTAATACATAAATACTTAATAACAAAAAATGTGATAAATTATTTTGCACGTTTTGCAATTTCGAACTTACAACCTACAACTTCAAACAATTTATATTTAATTGATACTGTTACTATGATACAATAAAAATGCTTTCTCACTAAAAAAATGGCAAAATAGATCTATAAACAACTCGCGAATTTTGTCGAATTTTGTAGAACGAAAGTTTCTCGAATTTAATTTTTTATATGTTATACTTAAATAGTCGAGAAGAACTAGAAGGGAGATGTAATTGTGATCACAGGAAAAGTTAAGTGGTTCAATAATGAAAAAGGATTTGGATTTATTGAATACAATGAGCAAGAAGATATATTTGTTCATTATTCAGCTATTCTTTCTGAAGGCTATAAAACGTTAGTTGAAGGTCAATATGTTAAATTTGACCTAGTTAGAACTGATAAAGGATTACAAGCAAAAAATGTAATCGAGATAAAAACTGCTCTTGTTTAGTAGTTTTTTTGTTTAATTTTTAAATTAGGTGTGATATAATATAAATAGAAAGGATTGATAATATGAAATTTAATATTCATGGAAAAAAATTAGATGTAACACCAGCTATTAAAAGTTACATCGAAGAAAAGATTGGGAGGTTAGATAAGTATTTTGAAAATCCTGATGATATAACTAGTACAGTTCTTATCAAATTAAGAGGAAATGATCAAGTAGTAGAAGCAACAATAAATGCTAATAAATTTATATTAAGAGGTGAAGAATCTCATAAAGATTTATATGCAGCTATTGATAAAGTATCAGATAAAATAGAAAGACAAATAAGAAAAAACAAAACAAGAATGAATAAAAGGGTAAGCAGAGATTTAACAATGGATTTTGTTTTAGACTTTGAAGAAAAAGAAGAAAACGATAATGTAATCGTTAAAAGAAAAGTTATAGAAGACAAGCCTATGAGTGAAGAAGAAGCTATCCTTCAAATGGAACTTTTAGGTCACGAATTCTTCGCTTTTAGAAATATGGAAACACAAGATGTTAATATTTTATATAAAAGAAAAGATGGTGACTACGGTATATTAGAATTAAAATAGGTTATTAAACCTATTTTTTTCAATTTTACTATTATTTTATGTAATTTTTTGATAAAATAGATATATAGACATAAAGGAGAATCGACAATGAAACTATTTAAAAAATTATTTAATCACGAATATAAAGAATTAGAAAGATTTAAGAAAATAGCTGATGAAGTAATTGCACTTGATGAAGAATACTCAAAATTATCAGATAAAAAGTTAAAAGCTAAAACTAAAGAGTTTCAAGATAGACTTGCTAATGGAGAAACATTAGAAGATATCAAAGTAGAAGCATTTGCTACCGCAAGAGAAGCTGCATTTCGTGTAATAGGTGAAAAACCTTATTACGTTCAAATCCTAGGCGGGCTTGCTATTCATTATGGTAATATTTCAGAGATGAGAACTGGTGAAGGGAAAACCTTAACATCTACACTTCCTGCTTATTTAAATGCTTTAACGGGTGAGGGTGTACATATTATAACAGTTAATGAATACCTTGCTGGTCGTGATGCAGAATGGATGGGAGAAATATATAGATTCTTAGGTCTTACAGTAGGAGTAAACTACAGAGAATTAACAACTTCAGAAAAAAGAGAAGCATACAATTGTGACATTTTATACTCTACAAATAACGAAATAGGATTTGACTATTTAAGAGATAACATGGTAGTTAAAGCAAGTGACAGAGTTGCTAGACCATATAATTTTGCTATTATAGATGAAGTAGACTCAGTATTGATAGATGAAGCTAGAACTCCATTGATTATATCTGGTGGATTTATGAAATCTGCTAATCTTTATATTCAAACTGACAAATTCGCTAAAAGTTTAAAAGAAAATGAAGGATATATATATGATGAAAAAACTAAAGCAGTATCACTAGATCAAACAGGTATTGCGAAAGCAGAAAAAGCATTTGGAGTAGATAATTTATATGATATAAATCATACAAATTTGGTACACTTCATCAATCAAGCTTTAAAAGCTAATTATTCTATGAAATTAGATGTAGATTATGTAGTACAAGACGGAAAAATAGTAATAGTAGATCCTTTTACAGGAAGATTAATGCAAGGTAGAGCATACTCAGATGGATTACATCAAGCAATAGAAGCTAAAGAAGGAGTAAAAATCAATGAAGAAACAAAAACTTTAGCTACTATTACATTCCAAAATTTATTTAGAATGTATAAGAAACTTGCAGGTATGACAGGTACTGCTAAAACAGAAGAAGAAGAGTTTAGAGATATATATAATATGTATGTTATAACTATTCCAACTAATAGACCAGTAGCTCGTCAAGATTTTGGAGATTTATTATTTGCTACTAAAGAGGGTAAATATAAAGCAATAGTAAATGAAATAAAAGAGCGCCATGCTTCTGGACAACCAGTACTAGTTGGTACAATTGCTGTTGAAACAAGTGAACTTATTAGCGAAAGATTAAAGAAAATGAGAATACCTCATGAAGTATTAAATGCTAAAAATCACGCAAGAGAAGCAGAAATAATTGCACATGCTGGGGATAAAGGTGCTGTAACAATCGCTACTAATATGGCAGGACGTGGTACAGATATTAAGCTAACTGATGAAGTTAAAGCCTTAGGTGGCCTATTTGTAATAGGTACTGAAAGACATGAATCTAGACGTATTGACAACCAATTAAGAGGTCGTTCAGGACGTCAAGGAGATCCGGGTGCAAGTCAATTTTGTGTATCGTTTGAAGATGACTTAATGGTAAGATTTGGTACTGATAGAGCTAAACTTATGCTTCAAAGAGTTGGATTTGGTGAAGATGTTTCTATAAGAAATAATATGCTATCTAGTTCTATAGAATCTGCTCAAAAAAGAGTAGAAGGAAATAACTTTGATTTAAGAAAAACCTTACTTGAATATGACGATGTCATTAATGAACAAAGAGGTATTATCTATGAAAAGAGAAATAAAATATTAGATACGGAATCAATACATCCAATAATTTTAGATACATTTAAAAATTATGTTGAAGACGTAATTTATTCACATTTTGATGAAAATGATAATCTAAATAGAAATGATAAATCAGAGATTTTAGAAACAATAAATGATTTATTGAGAAACAAAGTTATATTTGATGAAATAGAATATAAGAGTTCGAATGAGATAATCGGTTACTTAAGTGAAAAAATTATATTTGAATATGAAGAAAAAATTAAGAAAGTCCCTAAAGAAGTAACTGATGAATTTGAAAAAGCAATTACTTTAAGAGTTATAGATACTCATTGGATGGAACACATTAATACAATGTCTCATTTAAGAGAGGGAATTCATTTAAGAAGTTATGCTCAAAATGACCCATTAAGAGAGTATAAAACTGAAGGTTATGAATTATTTGATGATTTACTTTCAAAAATAGATGCTCAAGCAACAACTTATCTTTTAAAAGCAGAAGTAAGACAAAATAGCGAAAGAAAAAAAGTAGCAGAAGGAGTTGCTAATGACGGTAAAGACAAAGTATCAAAAGGACCTAAGAAAGTTCAAAAAATAGGAAGAAATGAACATTGCCCATGTGGCTCTGGTAAGAAGTACAAACAATGTTGTGGAAAATAGCCGTTTAGCCCTTATTTTATAAGGGTTTGCGAGAATTGAGGTTGAACTCAAAAACACAAAAAATAGCCCCAAAATGGCACTTGTCTACATTTTGTCTACATTTAAAAAAATTTAGATAAAATTACGAGAAAAGTCTTATTTTATAAGGGTTTGAAGCGTGTACAAAAACAGACAAAATTGTCTACATTTATGCAATGTAGACAATTTTTTACTTATTAAAAGAAATTTTAGTAAGGAGAGAGTAAAATGGCAAATGTACGCGTAAGAAGAAGAGGTAAATCATACGAATATCAATTTGAAACAGCACCAATTGATGGAAAAAGGAAAAGTCAAACTAAATCTGGATTTAATACTAAAAGGGAAGCTGAATTAGCAGGAATAAAAGCATATAACGAATATATAAGTGCAGGTCAACCTTATAAACCAAATGACATGTCTTATAGTGATTATTTAGATTATTGGATGAAAAATTATTGTGAAATTAATTTAAGATATAATACAATTCAAGTTTATGCAAATATTATTAAGAATCATATAAAACCTAAAGTAGGTGTTTATAGATTATCTCAAATAACAACAGGAACTTTACAAGAATTTATAAATAGTGTGTATATTGAAAAAGGTGTTTCAAAAAACTTTCTAAAAAATATTTTAAAAGTATTAAAATCATCATATAATTATGCAACTGATGTTGTTGAGTTCGTAAAGTATAATCCTGCATTAAAAGTAAAATTACCAAGATATGAAAATCCTGAATCAGATCCTGCTCATATTTTTACTCCAGAAGAAATATCTATTATATTTAATAGATTCAAAAATAGTCATACTGTTTATTATGCTTTTTTAACAGCATATTATACAGGATTAAGAATTTCAGAAGTATTTGGATTGAAATGGGAAGATATAGATTTAGAGAATAAAACTTTAACAGTAGATAGAAATATCGTAAAGAAGAATCAAGGTGGAGGTACAAAGCACCGTCATATAAGTGGAAATTCTACAACTGTTTGGTATTATGGTCCTTGCAAAACGGAATCTAGTTATAGAACTATTGATATTGGTGATACACTAGTTGAAGCACTTAAAGAATTCAAACAAGAACAAGAGATTTTTGCAGAACAATATGGCGATATGTATATGAAACATTATGAGAAGGAAGTTATGAATCCATATACTAATAAACCAGAAATAAAAATTGTAAATGCAACTGCTGAAGTAGATGTTGCGTTACCTGAAGCACATTTAGTATTTGTAAAAAACAATGGAGTATTTGAGGGAACAGATACTTGCAAATATCCATTTCAGGTAATTCATTATGAATTAGGAATACCTTGTAGATTTCATGATTTTAGAGATACACATGCAACAAGATTGATAGAAGCAGGTGCTGATATAAAAGCCGTATCAAAAAGACTAGGTCATAGTACAATTGAAATCACTTATAACATATATGTTAGAGTCACATCAAAAATGGAAGAAGAAGTTGTTAGTAAATTTGAGGATTATACATCAGCTTTTGATGTACCAATTTTGAGAAATTCTAATCAAAGTGTATAATGATTATAGAGATAAAATTTATTTGAAAGGAGATACAAATGGAAAATGTTAGAATGATAGAAGTACCAGAAGCATTAAAGGAATTTATAAAGAATAGATCACAAGAGGAACAATCTGAACTTATACAAAAATATTCACATAAAGATACAATGATAACAGTTGTTATTTATGCTGCAAGTATGCAAGAATATTTTACTCAGAAAGAAAAAGAAGAATTTTTGCAACAATTAGGATTCCCACCAAACAGTGATGTTGATTTTAAAGATTATTTGGAATTTTACAAAGTGTATGGTAATAATCCACAGTTTTATGTTATGTTAAAACCTATAAAAGATTCAGCTGAAGTGTCTTGGTTAGCAGTAAAAAATATTAAATGGAAAGATATAGATTTTACTAATAAAACTATAACTTTTGAAAACGAAGAAATAGAATTAGAAAATTAATTAAACTGGAACTGAATGATTCAGTTCTTTTTTTATGTCGTAAAAAAAGAAAGGATGATGTAAAGTGGCAGTATTTAAAATTGAAAAACAAAAAAATTATACAGTAATGAGTAATCACCATCTACAAGATAAAAATTTATCATATAAAGCAAAAGGACTTTTATCTTTTATGCTTAGTTTACCTGAAGACTGGGATTATTCTTTAAAAGGATTAGTTAGTGTTAGTAAAGAAAATATAAAGGCAATTAGAACTATATTAAATGAACTTAAAGAAACAGGATACTTAGAAATTATACAGACTAGAGGAGAAAATGGTTATTATAAATATGAGTATGTTATTAGAGAAATACCAGAAAAAGAAATAGACAAAGTTCATCCAGATACCCAAAAAGGATATGCCGTTGAAGGAGAGTCCGTAAAGGACACCCAAATAAATACTAATAAACAAAATACTAAAGAACAAATAGATAAAATAGATAAAACCATAAATGAAGAAATCTATTCAGAAACAGAAGATTTGGAAGAAAATAAAAATCATCATTCTATTACTAAAGATCTTATTAAAAGAAAATATCTTGATAATGATGATATAGAACTCTATAAGTATGATAAATTATTTAAAGATTTATTAAGACAATATAATTTTACAGATATAGTGACAATTACGCATTACATTACCTCAAGTGTAGTTAAAAGACATTTTTTGGATGAATATGATGATATAATAGACAACAAATTTGGATATTTAAAAAAATCTATCATAAACAATATTGATAGATTTAACAATAACGAAATAGAATGGGATGAGGAACTTGGATGGTTTAGAGAACCTGAACCAGACTATGAAAAAGATTTTTATGATGATTATGAATTACCATATTAAATAAAATAAAAAATATGTTATTCCATATTTTTCATATTTTTTACTATTATGTCCAAACTTTTTAGTGTCTTTTTATCAACAGCTAAAACAATACTATGTAGAATTTTTAATTCTTCAACATCTAATTTTTTAATATCTTCGGATACACGAGCAACAAGTTTGTCTTTATCAGTATATGTCTTTTGTTGTATTTCGCCTTTGTCAAATGCAGTTTGACAATCAATAATTTTTTCTTCTAATTCAGGTAAAGTCATGCCCATACCATTTGCTATAAGTCCTAGAAGTACACCAGATATTCCAATCTTACCGTATTTATGATTTAGTATTTTACTAAGTGTTGATTTGCTTACTTCAGCTTTTCTTCCGAATTCTGATAAACTGATATTATGAAGTTCAAAATACTCAATCAATATCTGTCTTACAGCATCTTCTCTACTCATTTTCTATCTCCTCTCATAAAAAATTAACCTCAATAACATTTTACTATCTTTTTTAAAAAATGTCTACTAGTACAAACAAGATTGTGGTAAATATCATGTTATATCGTTTATACTAGTAGACAATTAAAAATATTTTTGATAGAATATTTTTTGTATAACGTAGTTATATTTAAGCAGTAGGAGGTAGTAAAAATGACATATATGATTAGGGTGATGTTTTCATCCTGACTTATGGTAAGGAAGGCAGGTGAAATTTTGTATAGACAGCAGTCTTCAGTAGGACAAGTGAAAAGTATTAATATTCTCGTGACGAAGGGAGAGAAGCAATTTACTTTATCTACCCAATTGGATGATGAATCAACGATTCAAGTTTTAGAAGTGTGTCTAAAAAAACTAAAGGAGAAGACATCACTAAATGTAGTGCCAATTATGGGAAAGGAAAGTATATATGATCAAAGAAAAAAATAAGGAAGTAGAAGTAGTTTTAGCAGTATTTAAGGAATATCTTAATGATGGTAAAGATATGCCTTGTGAAGTTATGCAGTATGTTGTAAAAGAATTAAACAAAATAGAAGAAAATTACAATAAAACTATTAGCGATTTAATGGATTGTAATTCTTTGGTAGTAAAAATGGAGCAATTATTTGATTTAATTGGTGCTATCGGTACTATTTCAATTGAAGACTCAGAAAAATTAGATAAAACATTAGTTAATTTAGAGAATCATGTTAAATCTATAAGGGATTGAAAATAGTATCGGCTGTATAGTTTTTCTATACAGCAATTTATTTGTGGAAAAAATTTTTTTTAGAAGGGGTATTGACTTTTATAAAAATAAAGGTTATTATTTTAATAGGAAGTGTTTACTAGTGTAAACGACTTTAGAAGTGGTTTGGAGGTGGTGTGATACTATGCTTTAAATAGTCTGAAGTGTTTTAAAGTAGTAGATTTCAAGTAGTAAGTATTTTATTTTTTTTAGTTGCATCGTTTACTAGTGTAAACAATATATTAAAAAAGTAAAGTGAGGTGGTAGTGATTTTTAAAGAAAGAGAAAGGTATCGTATACACAATACTATATCTGAAAATCACGGCTATTTTCTTACCATCATTAAAGTATGTAATAATATTATTTATTATTTGTTTGATGGTATTGATGAAGTAAAATGGTTTGATGTTAGAAGTAATTTTGCAGTAGATTTAATAAAGGTAGTTTAAATTTAGTTCATCAGTTTTATGAAGGGAGCAACTGTTATGAATTTTTCTGATGATAATGTAGCGATTCCTCAATGGATATTGCATCATCTAAGAAAATATGGAAACTGTTGCTGTGGAAGAGAAATAGTCAAAACAATAGGAAGGGATAAAATTTTACAATTATTAAGAAAAGAGGGGTATCCTTGTATATTACGTATTATATATGATGATATGTTTCATAAGCCCAGAAGAAAAGTAAAATATCCACGTGATGCTTATTATATTTTAGAAATTGAATGTGTTGTTAAGAGCTACTTTATATGACTGAAATTAAAAGAGGTAAAGTGTATGATGTTGATTTACCAAATACATCATCAC
>JAFQQQ010000006.1 GCA_017410525.1 Bacilli bacterium
AGGACTGAAAATCCTTGTGTCGCTGGTTCAATTCCCGCTGGAGCCACCATCTTATTAAAAACACATAAAGTAGCGATGCGCTCGTAGCTCAGCTGGATAGAGTGTTTGGCTACGAACCAAAAGGTCAGGGGTTCGAATCCCTTCGAGCGCACCATCTTATCGGGAAATGGCTCAACTTGGTAGAGCACTTGGTTTGGGACCAAGGGGTTGCAGGTTCAAATCCTGTTTTCCCGACCATCTTGTCAACTAACTCTTAATTATAAGAGTTTTTTTATGCAAAAATGCAACCCCTAGGTCCCTAATTATATACTTGTAGCAAATCATATAGTTTTCCTAAATTATCTTCTTCTATGCAAAATGAAGTTCCATGATCGTGTATTTGTCCTATTTTGTTACCCGTTCTAAAAATACCTATTTTTAAAGAAATTCTAATTGTTCCATTTTCAATTAATTTTATAAATGTTTTAAAATCCTTTAATCTGTAAATTTTCATTAAATAATATTTAAAATATTTTTTGTTTTGCTTTAATAGTTTGTCTGCTTTGATAAATGCTAGGTACTTTAATTTTCTATACAATTTTTCTTCTAAAATATCAAAATCCCAATATACAATATTTTCTATCAATTCTTTTTTATAATTAAATATTAATAAGAATATTTTTTCTTTTTTCTTATCGACCTTAAGTTGAAAATAATATTTTACACCAACTTTGCTTTTATATTTTGAATAAACCGAAGTGTTTAAAACATTATATATTTTTAATTTTGAGTCTGGATAACCATATAAATCTTTTAGCCTGTTTACTTCATGAAAATGTGGCCCAGTTGGTGTACAACAAAAAAGTGTTGTGTAGGAAGAACTATATTTGTTTTTAGTTTTTATCTCTATACCTTTGAAATCAGGGAATTCAAGTTCGTTTGTTTGAATACATAATAATTTTTCAAAAGTGTGTCCTATGCTTCCTAGGTTATTTGTATTACTCTCAATCCAACCTTTATTTTTAATTTCATAAAATAATTCTTTCAATTCTTCAATTGCTTTTTTCATAATCATAACCTCCTATATATATCATTCTACGAAACTTTTAAAAATCCTTTTTTTATGAAAGAAAATTAAAAATTTAATATATATGATATAATTATAATGGAGATGATTAAATGAAAAAAATTATAGAAAATATGAAAGTACATAATCAAAACCTATCAAAATACGCGTCAAGAGATGAAGATGCGGTAAGGTTAAAACCAAATAAAGATGATTTTAGAACGTCTTACTTTAGGGATATAGATAGAATAATATATTCGCTATCATATACACGATATATAGATAAAACTCAAGTTTTCTCGTTTGAAAACGATGACATGATTAGCAAAAGAATCACACACATTCAGCTAGTTAGCAAGATAGCAAGAACTATAGGTAGGGGATTAGCCCTTAATGAAGATTTAATAGAAGCAGCAAGTCTAGGACACGATTTAGGGCATGTTCCTTTTGGACATGAAGGTGAGAAAATATTAAATAAATTAAGCAAAAAGTATAATGAAGGCTATTTTCATCACAACGTTCAAAGTGTTAGGACGCTAATGAACCTTGAAAATGGTGGACAAGGAAATAATATAACGCTCCAAGTTTTAGATGCTATTTTGTGTCATAATGGTGAAGAATTACAAATTAAATATAAGCCAAGAACAAAAACAAAAGAAGACTTTTTAGAAGAATACAATGGTTGCTATGATAATAAAAAAGTTTTAAAAAATTTAAAGCCAATGACACTTGAAGGTTGTGTTGTAAGAATAAGTGATGTAATTGCTTATATTGGAAAAGACATAGAAGATGCAATTCGCTTAAATAAAATTAAATTAATAGATTTACCAAATGAAGTTGTGGAAGTATTAGGAGCTACTAATTCGGAAATAGTTAATACGATTGTTATTGATATAATTAAGAACAGTATGGATAAAAATTATATTTCAATGTCAAAAATAATCTATGATGCTCTTCAATCTTTAATCGATTTTAATTATAAAAATATATATCTTAAAGCAAACACTACAACACAATTAGATAAAATAGATAAAATGTTTGAAAGTCTATTCAAATTGTATTATGAGCAAATAATGAATAATAATAAAAAAGAAGATATATATATTATATTTTTGAATGGAATGTCACAAAAATATAATGAAGATACTACCGCAGCAAGGAAAGTTATCGATTATATATCTGGAATGACAGACAATTTCTTTATAGAACAATATAAAAAATATTTTTTAGTATAATAGGGTTTACAAAAACAAATTAAATATAAAATAAAAATGTAAATTATTATAAAAAGATAAGAATTTAATTTTAAAAAAAATTATTGTATGATATAATTTAATGGTGATGTATATGAAACAAATTAGTCTTAAAAAAAATTTATTATATAAATTTATAAGTATGCTATTGACAATTTCTTCAATTTGCTTTTTAGGGTTTTTATTCTATTTAAATTTATTACCTGCGAAGTATTCAACGATAATTTCTATAGTTGTTTTAATTTTTTCAGGACTAAACATATTTTTAATAAATCTGAAACATTTGAAGAAAAAAATCAAAAAAATACTTTCTATTTTTATGATTATTGGAATTATTGCTATGACTTGTGCTAATTTTTACATGGCAAAAACATTGGGAGTACTATTGAGTAATGGAGATAGTAAATATAAATTAGAGCACTATTCTGTAATTGTATTAGACAATAGTAAATATAAAAAAATAACAGATATAAAAAATGAAGAAGTGGGTTATTTCGAAAATTCTACGGGTGCAAAAGAAGCTAATAAAAAATTACAAGAAGACATTAATGTTATGTTTAAATCATATAATGCATCAAACGCTTTAGTAAATGATTTGCTAGATTCAAAGGTAAATGTTATAGTGTTAGAAGATTCTATTAAAAATATAATGAAAGAAGAAATAGTAAATTTTGAAAAAGACACAAAAGTTATTCATACATTTACAATAAAAACAAAAGTTGAAACAACACTCAAAGAAGTAAATGTCACAATTGAACCTTTTGCGGTTTATATAAGTGGAATTGATACATATGGGCAAATATCATCTGTCTCAAGAAGCGATGTTAATATGGTTATGGTTGTAAACCCAGAAACTCATCAAATATTATTAATATCTATTCCAAGGGATTATTATGTACAATTACATGGGACAACAGGTACAAAAGACAAATTAACACATGCTGGAATATATGGAATAGATATGTCAATTAAAACAATTGAAGATTTACTAGAACTAGATATAAATTATTATATAAAAGTTAATTTTACATCTGTTATTGATATAGTAGATGCCCTAGGTGGTTTAGATGTTTATTCTGAATATACTTTCACATCATATTCTGGCTACAGATTCAAAAAAGGAATGAATTCAGTAAATGGTGAACAAGCTCTAGATTTTGCTCGCACTCGTAAAGCGTTCAAAGAAGGAGATAGGCAAAGAGGCAAAAATCAACAAGCTTTAATAAAAGCTATGATAGATAAAGTAATAGATAAATCTATAATAACAAAATATAGTTTACTACTTGATGCAGTGAATGGAAAATATCAAACAAATATGAGCGTTAAAGCCTTAACTTCATTAGTAAAAGCGCAATTAAAAGATATGTCAGGATGGAATGTCCATTCATACAGCTTATTAGGAAAAGATGAAACTGATTATACATATACATATAATCAATTGTTGTATGTAATGAAACCTGATGAAGAGAGTGTTGCTGAAGCAATAAGCTTAATAGATGCAGTATTAAAAGGTACAGAATTAGAAAATTCTTACCTGGATTTAGGTGGGACAAGTAATAAAGTTACACAAGTTCCTAAACCATTGCCATCTCAACTAGAACAAAATAGCTCAATCGATGATATACCTAAAGAAGATGATGAGTTAAATGACGAAATTAAAGGAGATAATCCAGGGGATGAAATAAATACGGAATTACCGGATCAATCAGGTTACGCACAAGATAATGGGCCTAATCAAAACGAACCTGAAACTCCAATAGATAAAACGCCAGATGACAGCAATATAGCAACACCGGAAGAACCAGAAGAATTAGATCAGATCGAAACAATTGTTCCGCAAGAATAAATATTAGATAAAAAAAGATGTTTAAAAAAGTTAAACATCTTTTTATTTTGTTAATTTTTTTACTTTTTCATCTTCTATTTTAAAACTAATAGTTCTATTTGCCTTACTAGCATCCTTTACAACAACATATACTTTTTGACCTATTGTATATTTCTTTTTGCTCTTTTTACCAATTAATGCATTTTTATCATAATCAAAATAATATTTATCGTCTAAAATATCTTCTAATTTTATTTTGCCCACTATCATATTTTTTGTTTTAGCAAGCATTCCGTGTTGGTATATTTCAGTCACATAGGCTTCAAACTCTTTTCCAATATATTTTTCCATGTATTTAGCCATCTCAAGTTGCATACCTTTTTCTTCGATCTCTTTACTTATTTTTTCTATTCTAGAAGCATTTTCACAAATCACTTGTAAGTCTTTTTCTATTTTACTTATTCCTTCGTTAGAATAATCTAATTCTTCAACACTATCAATTATTGTATGAATCATAAAGTCAGCGATTCTTCTTATTGGAGAAGTAAAGTGACAATAATTTTTTAATTGTAATGCATAGTGTCCTAAATTGTTAACACAATACCTTGCTCTTTTCATTCTTCTTAAAATCATAGATTTAGCAATATCTAATTTATCTGTTTTATTTAAACCTTTTAAAATACCATTCAAGGTTCTAGCGTCTACGTTTTTACAATTAGGAATATTATATCCAGAAGCTCTAAGTAATTCTAATACATCATCAACCGCTTGCGCATTTGGTTCCTCATGTATTCTAAATATGAAAGGTAACCAGTAAAAGTGTTTAGCAACTGTTTCATTTGCAATAACCATAAAATTTTCAATTAGTAGTTGCGCATTTCCTGTCTCTCCGCGTTTGAAATTAATTACGTCACCAAACTCATTTTCTATTTGTTCTACATCTCTAATGTCAAAGTCGATATAATTTCTTTCGTGTCTCTTATTTTCTAAGATGTGATTTAATTGATTCATCATTTTTAACTCATTAGTAAACTCATCATATCCCGTAATAGAAATCCCATTCAACACTTTATTAACATTGCTGTATTTCATTGCTCTTTTAGAGTTTATTATTGATTTATAAATATCATAATTTATTACTTCACCATTACTATCAATTTCCATTTCAACAGTTTTAGTTAATCTATCTACATTTGCATGTAGTGAGCAAATACCATTTGAAAGTTCTTTAGGGAACATTGGATTACAAGTATTATTTACATAATGACTGTTACACCTATTTAAAGCTTCTTCAAATAATTTAGTACCACGTTTAACATAGTGACTTACATCTGAAATACTAACATATAGTTTATAATTACAGTTAGGCAATTTTTCAATGCAAATCGCATCATCTCTATCTTTTGTATTGTCACAATCTATAGTGAGGAATTTTTTATTCCTTAAATCTTTTCTTCCAAAAATCTCTTGTTCTGAAACCTCTGTAGGAAGATTTTTGGCCTCTTCCATAACATCATTTGGAAAATCAACAGGAATATCATATTCTTCGTATAGAATTCTAACGTCTTTATTTTTATCATTCTCGGATGTGATTACTTTATCTATTTCGGCTAAGAACTTATTTTCTCTTTTTTCAGTTGAAACTTCAACAATAACATAATCACCATTTCTTAAATTTTTAAGTTTGTTTTTGTTAATAAATATTTCAATATTTTCATTTTCATTATAGGGAATTAACTTAGCATCAAAGCCATCGCCTTCGACTTTGTAAACAATTCTACCAGATCTTCTTTTTAATATCTGAAAAACTTTTCCTTGATAGTTGTTTTTTCTTGGAGATTTAATTATCTTGCTTACAGTAACTTTGTCTCCGTTTAACGCACCATTTAAATTATTATTATCTATAAAAATTATCCCATATGGCGTATGAATAATACCATTTCCCATTCTATTTATTTCAATTTCCCCGTAGGCTAAACCTAAATCTGGAGTAAACAATTTATAAGTTTTTCCATCAAAAAACAAACTTCCATCTTCTACAAGCAAATTTAGTGCATTGTTAAAAATATCCGTTTGTTCTTCGCCTTTCACTTCAAAGTGCTTTCTTAATTCTTTAAAAGAAAAACCTTTATTATTTTGGTTAAAATATTTAATAATTGAATCCATTAATTTTTCCATAACAAAACCCTCCGCATAGATTTATTGTAGCACATAAATTATTTAAATGTAAATATATAAATTAAAAATAAATAAAAACAGTTTATCTTTATAGATAAACTGTAATTTACTAAATGGCAGGGGTAGCAGGAGTTGAACCCACATCAGCGGTTTTGGAGACCGTTATTCTACCATTGAACTATACCCCTGTGACTAGTACATTATAACACATTTTTTTTCAATCTTCAACACTTTTTGCATATTATAATGTAGGTGATACTATGTCTATAATAAATTATACGACAAATGAAAGAGATTTATTAGCCAGACTTATGAGAGCAGAAGCGCTTGGGGAAGGCAACTTAGGAATGCTGATGGTTGGAAATGTGGTAGTAAATAGAGGGATCGGTAGATGTTTAACATTTAAAAACATAAATACTATCCAAGGAGTAATTTATCAGAATCCAGGAGGATTTTCAGGAATTGATAGCCCGCTTTTTTTTAGTAATCCTACTACACAGGAAAGGGAACTTGCTAATAGAGTTTTAAAAGGAGAATATTATCACCCAGCAACAAATGCCCTGTGGTTTTATGCGCCAGGCGTAGGAAATTCTTGCAGATCGACATGGTATGATCAAAGAAATTCTGGAAAATATAAAAATCATTGCTTTTACCAACCCGACCCCACAGTATGTCCTGAAATACATTAAAATTAATTTTTGCAAAAAAAGTGTTGACACAAAACCAAAATAATGTTATACTTTATTAGTAACTTTGTTACTGGGGAATTAGCTCAGTTGGCTAGAGCACCTGCCTTGCACGCAGGGGGTCAAGGGTTCGAGTCCCTCATTCTCCACCATAAAGTATATAAATTGGGATTAACCCAATTTTTTTGTTGTTTAATCATTTTTAAAAAATAAAAATATTGCATTTATTTTTTTTATTTAATATGATATAATTATCTAAGAATAAGGAGGTACAATATGTCGTTTGATTCAATTGTCAATTCTGTAAAAGATATAATAGACGTACTTTTAGTATGGTTAGTTACTTATTATGTATTAAAAAGTTTGAGTAAAAATCTTAAAATGGTTTTAATTTTTAAAGGGGTAGGTTTAATTATAATTTTAAAAATACTTAGTTCTTTATTTGATTTATCAACAATAGGATTTTTGCTGGATTATGTAATTGAGTGGGGAATTTTAGCACTTATAGTTATATTTCAACCTGAAATTAGAAATGTCTTAGAACAACTTGGAAGAAGTCAATTACTTGGAAGACACAAAGTTCTTACAGTTGATGAAAGAGAAAGAATTGTTTTTGAAATAGTGAGTGCGATGGATTCATTGAGAAAAACGAGAACAGGTGCTTTAATAGTAATTGAAAGAGATAATAGCTTAAATGACTATATTCAAAAAGCTAAAAAAATATATGCAGATATCTCTAGTGATTTATTGATGTCTATATTCTTTCCAAATAACCCATTACACGATGGTGGAGTAATTATTCAAGGAGATAAAATTACATGTGCGAGAGCAGTTTTTCCAACCAGTGAAAACTCAAAAATTATTAAAAGATTAGGCACTCGTCATAGAGCAGCACTTGGAATAGCAGAAATAACAGATTGTATATCTCTAATTGTTTCTGAAGAAACAGGGAGACTTTCTATGGCAATAAATGGAGAGTTACACTATAATTTAACTCCTGATGAAATAAAAGTTATGTTATTAGAAGAACTAAGCCCTAAAAAAACGTTAGTGATCGAAGAAGAGGAGGAAATTGAAACAAATGAATAAAATAACTAATTTTTTCAAACTACTTTTTAATTTCTTTGATAGATATATAATAATGCCGATAACTAGATTAGTATTCAAGGTAACAAAAAAAATGAATGTTCCAAACAAAAGATTCGAAAGTTGGCTATCTAAACAAACAACGTTACTATTCTTATCACTATTCATTGCAGTAGCAATTTTTGTTGTGGTTGATCAAAAAATAATAAGTTTTTCTAGTCAAAATGCGCAAGTGTTTAAAGATCAACCAGTAAATGTAATATATAATGAAGAACAATATGTTGTTGAAGGTTTACCTGAAACGGTAGATGTTACTTTAATAGGCAGTAAGGCAGAACTTTATATAGCAGAACAATCTTTAAATAATGGAGTTACGGTAGACCTTACAGGTTTAACACCAGGAACACATAAAGTAAATATAGAATATGAACAAGGAAATCACAATATTGAGTATAGTGTAAATCCTAGTGTTGCGACAGTAATAATTTATGATAAAATATCAGATACAAGAGAACTATCTTATGATATTGTTAATAATAATAAATTAGCTAAAACATTTGTAGTAAATAGCGTTAAGTTGAGCGCAGATGAAGTTACAATAAGAGGAGCAGAATATAAAATAGAACAGGTTGCAACTGTAAAAGCTCTTATCGATTTAGAAAATTTAACAAAAAAAGAAGAAGGTACTCAAATTTTACATGATATAGTGCTTAAAGCATATGATAACCAAGGAAATGTTGTTGATGTGGAATTTGTTCCATCAAAAATAGACGCAGAAATTTATTTGGCGTCACCAAATAAAACAGTAACGCTTAACTTTATTCCTGAAGGTAATCTTGCGACAGGTAAAGCTCTTAGTGGATATAAGTTTAGCCAAAATGAAGTTATGATTTATGGCGATTTAGATGTGCTTAATTCTATGAAAGATACATTAGATGTTAAAGTAGATGTCTCTAATCTTTCTGAAAACACGTCATTTAAAGTAGAAATAAAAAAACCGTCTGGAGTTAAAGCCGTAAGTGTTAACTATATAACAGTGGATTTACAAGTAACGGATTCATCTTCAGAACCAATTAAATTTAGAATTCCTTTAAATGCTATTAATTATGGAGAAGGTTTAATACCTCAACCAATAGATGAAGAAAATGGGTTTATAACTGTCGAGGTACAAGGTGCTAGTTCGGTAATTTCATCAATAGATGAAAAAGATATAACTGTGTATGTAGATTTGCAAGGTTTAGGAGAAGGAAGACATACAAAAGAAATTTTTGTAAAAGGATCTAATCCACTTGCAATCTACAAAGTAAAAAGAACAGAAGCAACAGTAGATTTAATTAAAAAGAATTAATAATAAAAAAATGAAAAGAACCACATAAGGGCTTTTCATTTTTTTATTATTCTTCAATATGTTTAAATAATAAACAAATATTTATTAAACCACATATACCCACAATAATATAAATTATTTTAGCAATTATTGAGTTACCAAAAATCCAAGCAACTAAATTGAAATCAAAAAATCCAATTAATCCCCATACGATTGCTCCTATTATTGTAAATACTAAGCAAAACTTTTGTAATGTTTCCATAAACTCATCCTTTCTATCATTATTTAATTTTCCCACATTTAAATAAATTATTCATAATTGTTATTTTAATCCATATACTTAATTGAAAAATGAGGTGAAATATGAAAAAATTGTTAATTTTTTTAGGAGTACTTTTATTAGTTAGTGGATGTGGTAAATATAATGATAAGGATTTAATAAAAGAATTGAGTGAGAAAGTAGAAGGTTCTAATGCATATCGCTTATCAGGAACACTAGAAATCTATAGAAATGAAGAAAAATACACATACGCAGTAGACTCTTCATATAAAAAAGGAGACTTATTTAAAGTTAATTTAATTAATCAAAACAACAATCATGAACAAGTAATATTAAAAAATAAAGAAGGAGTTTATGTGATCACACCATCACTAAACAAAAGTTTTAAATTTCAAAGTGATTGGCCATACAATAATTCTCAGATATACTTACTTCAACCAATAATTACAGATCTAAACAACGATACAGAAAGAAAGCTTGAAAAAACAAATGATGGATATACTATAACTAGTAAAGTTAATTATTCATCAGAAAGAGATTTTAATACTCAAAAAATATATATAGATAAAGATAAAAATATAACAAAAGTAGAAGTGTTAGATAGCGATAATAATGTTAAAATGTGTTTAACCGTAATAGATATAGATTATAAAGCAAAATTTAAAGATAACTATTTTGACGCTAGTAATTATTTAAAACAAATAGAAGAAACTCCTAAAGAAGAACAAACAAATGATAAGACAACATCTAAAATAGAAGATATAGTTTATCCTATGTATGTTCCAGTAGATACTGAGTTATCAGGTCAAGATATAATAGAAACAACAAATGGGGAAAGGGTAATACTTACATTCTCAGGAGAATCTGCTTTTACAGTAATACAAGAAACACTTAATAATACAGATGCAACAAACTATGTATATGGAGATCCATACTTAATATTAGATACAGTGGGATCAATTACAGACTATTCAGTCTCATGGATAAGTAATGGAGTAGAATACTCAGTTATGTCTGATAACATGGAAATAGATGAACTTCTAACAGTAGCCCAATCGATTTCAGTAAAAGCAGTTGGTAAATAATTGATAATTTTATTTAAAATGTGTTATAATAATAACTGGTGATTTATATGAAGAAAGCAAAGTTAGTAAAAAATAATAAAAAACTAGTAAAACAAATAGAAAAAGATTCATATTCATTAAAAAGTTTTTTACTTATAATATTAGTATTAGTAATAATTCTTGGAATATTCTATTTCATAACAACACTTGTAGCTAAGCCAGTTAACCCTACAGATAATAATGATGGAGTAACAATAATAGATGAAACTAAAATAACTTTAGGTAACATATTAAATAGAAAAGAAAAAGAATACTACGTTTTAGCGACAAAAGAAAATAATAATACTCAAGCCAATTATCAAACACTTTATAATAAATATATAAATGAATATAAAAAAGAGGAAAATGCTTTAACATTCTATAATGTTAACTTAGATGATGCATTAAATAAAAATTATATAAGTGAAGAATTAAATGTTTCTAATGATTTAAGTGAACTTAAAGTGAATGATGATATTCTATTTAAAATCAAAGATAGCAAAATAGAAGAATATTTTTCAGGAAGCAAAAACATTCTTAAAAAGTTATCAAACCTAAAAGAAAGTGAATAAAAACTTTCTTTTTTGGTATTATATTACTAATTATTTTCATACTAATAAAGGTGATATTATGACTTTATTTTTAATGTGTATGAAAATATTTTTTGCTAGACTTATAGATGTGTCTTTAGGAACATTCAGGACAATCAACACAGTAAAAGGAAGAGATTTAATTGCTTCTTTAATAGGTTTAGTAGAAATAACTGTATGGTTTTTAATAGTTAAAGAAGCACTAAATACTGATAACAACAGTTTTTTTATAGTTGCTGCTTATGCATTAGGTTTTTCTGTAGGTACATATATAGGTGGTAAAATATCTAAAATATTTATTAAATCTAATTTAGAAGTACAGGTAATACTATCTAATAAAGATGATGAAGTTGTAAGAAAGATTAGAGAAAATGGATATGGTGTTACTGCTATTGAAGTAAAAGGTACAAAGAATCCTAAATATATGTTATATATTCAAATAAGACATAATACCTTAGAAAATCTAAAAAAGATAGTTAGAAAATTAGATGGTAAAGCATTCATAGTAGTAAATGAAACTAAATATGTAGAAAATGGTTATTTTGGGGTAGAAAAATAAATATAATTAACTGGTGATACTATGTTATTGATGCTTAAAGGAATTATTATAGGAATAGGTAAAATTATTCCAGGAGTAAGTGGATCTATGCTTGCTATTTCTATGGGTATATATCAAAAATTAATAGATTCAGTTAATAACTTTTTTAAATTGCCAAAAGAATCTTTTAAATTTTTATTTAAAATAACTATAGGTGTTTTAATATCTATGGTGTTTTTTAGTAATATAATTTTAAATTGTTTAAATAAATATTATTTAATAACTATATTTTTCTTTATAGGTTTAATAATAGGTGGTTTTGAAGACATAAAACAAAATACAAATAAAAAATATAATTATATAGCTATTATATCTTTTATAATAATAACTATATTTGGACTTATAAATATAAATAATCAAGTAAATATTCAAAATAGTTTATTAAACTTTTTATATTTTACATTTATAGGATTTATGGATGCGGTAACTATGGTAGTACCAGGTATAAGTGGTACTGCTACTTTAATGATGCTAGGTGCTTATGAAAAGGTAATGGAGTTATATTCAAATATATTTAACATATCTTTATTGTTAGAAAATATAAAACTACTAATACCATATATACTTGGAATAGGTATAGGTATTATTCTTACAGTAAAACTAATCAATTATTTATTTAAAAATTTTAAAGAAAAAACATATAGTTCTATTTTAGGATTTAGCCTATCTACAATAGTTTTAATGTTCATTAAATGTCTTAATACTTTCTACACACTATTTGACCTTATAATGGCATTTATTCTCTTAATATTAGGTATATATATAACAAAAAAAATCAATCATCTATTTAATGATTGATTTTATATAAAAGTATAGATCCTGTAATAGAAATTCCTATACCTAAAAACCAAAAACTAACTTCATTAAAGAGTATTGCGGAAAGAACTAAAAATAATATAGCTAGTACTATTAACAATTTAATTATATTATTTTTCATCTATAGGTTTATCCCCATTTAGATTTAAATCTACAGTATGTTTTGGTTTTCTTTTGCTAATAGGTAAAGTTTCTACCCATTTTTCGCCATCCCATTTTTTTAAACAATTAGGACCATAATTTTCTTTTGATATCTTTTCTATATTATTATATGAATAAAACTTTCTGCCTTCAAAATCATAAAGTCTAAAAGGCAATACATCTTTCTTATCAAAATGTCTTCCTTTTAAGAAAGGTACCCAAGGCTCAGTAATTATATTACCAATTCTAGAACTCTTTTTATTTCTTTTTGAATAACAAAAAGCATGCCATCTAACAAATCTTTTTAATAGTACAGGATTAATTCCTATATTATCTAAAAACACCATAAGCGGCATAAGTACTCTTACTACCATTCTATTTGCTTCATCTATATATTTATTTTCATTTATATTGTCATAAATAAGAGCATCTATAAAAATACCATCTCCAGATTTGCACTTATTCTTGAGTAAGAAATTAACTTCTTCAATATAAGTATTTTTCTTTCTTATTTTCATAGTAGGCCCCATTATCGCATTAAACCTTTTATCATTTTCAAAACATTGGAAATAAAAGTCATCACTTAAATCTCTATTTAAAGCATCGATAAATTTATCCCAATCTTCTCTAAGTATACAAATATCTATATCATCATCCCAAGGTATAAATCCTTTATAATTAGCAATCCCTAAAGCGCTTCCGGCGATAAGTGCATATCTAACATTATTCTTTTCGCATACTCTATGCACTTCGTCCATAATAGTAAGTACTTCAAGTTGGAGATCTCTAACAGTTATTTTTTTACCATTTTTTTCACAAATAACATAATTTTCTCTTTCTTTTATACAATCGTTATTGTTCACTATATCACATCCAATTATATTGTATAAAAAAAAATTAAAATAATCAAGAATTAAGTCTAATTAGATAAAAATAGGCTTTTATTCACACACTTTTAATTGGTTTGAATACATTATTATAGAAATAATGAAAGGGTGGATTATATATGTGCAATAACAATAATGATGTAGAAAGTTGCCGTTGCATAGCAGAGATCCTTACAGTTATAAATGTACTTCAACAAAATGCTAATTGTTGTGGAGATACTTGTTTAGAAACTTGTGATAGAGGATTTCTTGGATGTGGGACTACAACTTTAGGATGTAATACTAGACCAGTTGTTTTATATACTTGTTCAGGTGGAGTAACTCCTTTTGCTGTTCCTACTACAAGAGAAAATGTAGTGTGTGGTGACGAAGGTGTTACTTGTTCAAATGTATTTAGAGTAGAAAAAATAGATGGATGTTGTGCAACATTTAGAGTACTTGCTGACAACCCAGAACCAACTGCTTTAACTCCATATGTAGCAACTAACTCATTCTTCACAATCAACTTAAACTGTGTATGCGCTTTAAGATGTTTACCAGATACATTTGTAGAATGTATATAAAAGACTTCGGTCTTTTTTTGTAATTAAAAAGTTATGCATAAATAAGTGCATAACTTTACTTTTTTGTAGATTTAATATCAATAATATCATTTATAGGTATTAAATCATTATCCATAGTAATTATATAATTTTTATTTCTTCCTATAATTCTCTTGGTGACTTTCTTATCTTTTAAAGTAATTTCTACATTAGCTTTATACACATAGTTAGGAGAAGAGAATATTTCATTTATCTTTTGAAGTACAGTTCTTGTATCAACACTCCTATCCTCATCATATGTATTATTACTATAAAAAACATTTCTATTATTATCAAACTTTTTATCTATCTTATTGTGAAATACTTTTGGTAATTCTTTCATTTTATCACCCTAATAAAATATATTAAAAAAAGAAAAAAATAGAACTTAAATGTGTTAATAACATATATTATATTGAGGTGAATGTATGTATAAGATATATCAAGTAGAGTACGGAGATACTATAGATATAATTGCATCTAAAACAGGAACTACAAGAGATAACATAAAAAACATAAATGGATTTAATAGTGATGGAGATTTAGTTGTAGGGAGTTTAATAATAGTTCCTAAGAATGAAAATCAAGTTTTTCAAACTTATAAAGTTAAAAGAGGAGATTCCATTTATTCAATTGCTAGAGCATATAATGTAGACCCATCAACTTTACTTTTATTAAATGGATTAAATAAAGATGATATGATTTATCCTGAACAAGAAATAACAATACCAAAAAATGGAGTAGTTGTTTATGTAACTAGACAAGGCGACACTATAAATGGAATAATAAATAATCTAGGTATAGATGCTAACACTTTAAATAAAGAAAATCAAAGATTATTTGTATTAGAAGATCAATTAGTTGTGCACAAAAAAGAGGGAAATAATTAAAAACTCTTTTTTTTTTGTTTAAAATAAGTTATAATTATCTTGTATATAGTAAAGAAAGGTCTGATTGTATGCCAGGAAATACATATAATGAATTTAGTGTATTAAAAAATTATGGAGAAGATTTGACAGCTAAAACTTATGTGACAGATCCGTCAATCGCTAGAGATGATGAATTAAGAAAACTTATGATGGTGTTACTTACTCCAGAAAAATCAGGATTATTAGTTGGTAAAGCAGGTGTAGGTAAAACTTCTATTGTGGAAGGGTTAGCATACAGAATTTTAAACAATGCAGTACCACTCGTATTACAAGGATATAGAGTAATTAAAATCAATTCATCTTCACTTCTTGGTAGAATTAACTTTAATGGTAGGGATGAAATGATAGTTACACTCCTTGTAGAAGAATTAAAAAATGTAACAAAAACTATTCTTTTTATAGATGAAATACACACTCTTATTGGAAATAATAATGAAACTTCAATGGATTTAGCAAACATACTTAAACCAGCTATTGATAGAGGTGCGATAAAACTAATAGGTGCGACAACAGATATAGAATATAATACATATGTAATAAGAGATAGGGCTTTCTTAAGAAGATTTGAAAGAATCGATGTAATAGAACCGAATGAAGCTACAACTGTAGAAATACTTTTTAGAAGTTTACCTAAAATAGAAAAATCTACAGGAATTAAGTTTAGATATAATGAATATGTTACAAAGATGTTGCTAGAGTCAATTGTAAGTGCGACTAGTGAATATAAAAGAGTATATGGTCTAGGGGCAATGTACCCAGATATTGCATTCTCAGTATTAACATCTGCATTTTCACAAGCACTTTTCCAAAATAGACAATTTGTAACAACACTTGATGTATATAATGCGATTAAAACAAGTAAAAGAATCTACCCAGATTCAATAATAAGAGAATTAACTGCGTTTAGAGAAAAGTTTAAAGATGTAGTAGTGCATGAAGGAATAACACTTCCGATAGTTAATATAAATGAAATAAGTGTTCAAGAGTAAAAAGGTGAAAAACAAGGGGGCTAATTATGAAACAAATACCAAAAAAGAATTACATAATTTTAGTAGTATTATTAGCAGTTACAGTTTTTTTTACACTCTTCCTATCTAATATATATAAAAATAAAGAAAAGTTAACATCTAATTTTTATGAATATTCAAATAAAATAACTCCAGAATCATTTGATGAGTTTATGACAGAGAACGAAGATATAATAATATATATAGGAGATAAGTATGATTTAACTCTTGAAACAGTTGAAAAAAAATTAGAAGAAAGAATAGATCAATTAAATTTAAAACATAATTTTATATATATAGATAAACATTATGTAGATAAAAAGTTTATAAAAAAATTAAAAGGGTATCATATAAATATAGATTTAAATAAATTGCCTGTATTTATAGTGATTGTAGAAGAGGAAGTTATTAAAAATGTTATGGTAAATTCAAATACAGATATAGATGCGTTGATAGATAGTGAGGCATTTGAGTGATTAATATAGTTTTATATGAACCAGAAATTCCACAAAATACAGGTAACATAATGAGAACTTGTGCAGGAACATATGCTAAACTTCATTTAATCAAACCACTTGGGTTTTCGTTAGATGATAGATATTTAAAAAGAAGTGGTGTAAATTATATTGAGCATTGTGACTACACAGTATACGAAAACTATGAAGATTTTTTAGAAAAGAATAAAAACGGAGATTTTTATTATCTAACTAGATATGGTAAAAAAACTCATAGTGATTTTGATTTTTCAAATACAGAAAAAGATATATATTTAATTTTTGGTAAAGAAAGTACAGGAATACCAAAAGAAATATTGGTTAATCATTTAGATAGATGTTTAAGAATACCAACTAATGGTAATATAAGAGCTTTAAATTTATCGAATTGTGTTGCTTTAGTACTTTTTGAAGTATTAAGACAACAGGATTATCCTAATTTATCAAAAGTAGAAATAATTAAAGGGGAAGACTTTTTAGAAAAATAACGGTTGTAATTTTTTATAAAAAGTGTTATCATTAAAGTGAATAAGAATAGGGAGGGAAGTAATGAAAACGTTTTTAGAGTATATTATGTTAAATTATACTTGGTTTTTAGGTGGAGCAATTATTATCCTTCTTGCTATTATAGGCAGTTATGCAGATAAAACTAATTTCGGTCAAGGTAAAACAAAAGAAGACGAAAGTGAAAAAATAAGAGAACTCCAAATTGAAAAATTAAAACTTCAACAGCAACTAGAACAAGCCCAAAGGATTAAAGACGAATCTAATGCAGTACAAGGAAATCAAGCAGTTTCTAAAGTTGATAATCAAGTTGAAGCGGTAAAAGATGGCGTTTTGGATATGCAACAACCTAGTAAAATCCGTAAAACAATTAAGAAAGAAGAACCGACTTTAGAAAGTTATGAAGAGAAGTATGCTAAATTTGATAAAGCATTTGATGTGCTTTTGCCTAAGAAAGGCTTTGATGATGGAGACCTTCTAGATGAAATAGAAAGCATCTCATTAGATAGGACTCAAAAAATAGATATAACAGAGATTCCTGATTTAGATGATGTAGATTTGCCAAAAATAAAATCATTAGATCCAATAGATGAAGATATTTGGAAATTTTAAAAGGACCTAGAGGTCCTTTTTTTGTACTGATAAGTCAATTATTAAATTAAAGTCATCATCACTTGCAGTTATGTTTCTATGAATATCGCCACATTTTTTACACTTATAAACAATCTTATATGTATTTTTAAACTTTTCAATGCCAATTGGTTCTAATATCCCTTTACACTCATTCGCTCTATCCCCAGGATTTATATCAACGTGTTTAGAATGCAAACAATAAGGGCAGTGATCTCTTGCTGTATAGTTAAGCTTATATACTTCTTTCTTGCAATTCTCACAAATAAAACCTTCATCAATCATATTAAATTTTTTCATATAACCACCAAATTAATTATATAATTTTATTATAATCTTGTAAATAAATTTATGGACTTTTTATTTCTTATGTGGTATAGTTTAATAGAATGGTTGATGATAAAATGAATGAATACATAAATAAAAAACAAGAAAGAAAAATATTCTCTACAACAGAAACAATATTATTAGTAATAATATCGTCTTTAATAGGATTGTCTATAGGACTTTTATTCAAGCAAAACAAAATAGTAAATAGTAGTGAAGTTGTTACTGACCAAAATCTAAAAGAGTTTATAAAAAACTATAATTATATAATAGACAATTATTATGAAGAAATAGATAAAAAAGATTTGATAAATAATGCGATAGCAGGAATGATGGAATCTTTAGGTGATCCACATTCAGTTTACTTAGATGAAAATGAGACGGATAACTTTACAATATCTTTAAATGGAAGTTATCAAGGGGTTGGAATACAAATAGTTAAAGATGAAGAATCCGGCAATATGCTAATAACAGGAGTGTTCAAAGATTCGCCTGCTGCAAAATCGGGATTATTGCCTGGAGATATGGTGATTTCAATAGATGATTCTATGGCTAAAGATTTAAGCGCTAGTGAGTTTAGCTCTATAATTAGAAACGGCACTAAAATTAGTTATAAATTAAAAGTACTAAGAGATGAAGAAGAAAAGGAAATAACATTAAATAAAAGTTTAGTAACGCTTGCTTCGGTAACGAGTGAAGTGTTCGAAGAAGATAATAAAAAAATAGGGTATATATATATAGGAATATTTGCCAACAATACTTATAATCAATTTAAGCAAGAATTAGATAAATTAGAAAAAGAGAATATAGAATATCTTATAATAGATGTTAGAGGCAATAGCGGCGGACATTTGACCACTGTAGATGGTATATTAGATATATTTTTAAATAATAATCAAATTATGTATCAATTTGAGCAAAGTGGGAAATTAACTGCGACTTACGGAAGTGGAACCGATAACAAAAAATACAATATAGTTTTACTTGGAGATGAAGCAAGCGCTTCCGCTTCAGAAGTGTTGATTGCTGGATTGAGAGAAAATCTAGGGTCTACATTTATAGGGAAGCAAACCTATGGAAAAGGTACTGTTCAAGAATTAATGACATTATCTGATGGTACTCAATATAAGATAACGGTAAAAAAATGGTTAACGCCTAAAGGTAACTGGATAAATGAATCTAAAGGATTAGCTCCAGATATAGAAATTGAACTAGATGAGAAATATTATGAAACATACGAAGCAGAAGATGATACACAACTTCAAAAAGCAATAGAATATATAAAAGAAAAGTAAAAAAGAGTAAAGGGCATATATAAATATGTCTTTTATTTATAGAAAGTTTTAAAAAATAGAAAAAGTATGTTATAATTCTTTTAGGTGATTGAAGTGAAAAATATGTGTATAGGAGATAAGTTGCAAATACAATGCTATAAACACAATAAAAAAATACACAGAGCTTGGAATGAAGCGGTAGTATTAGATATAAAAAAAGATTACATTGTATTTGGCAATAACAAGACGCTTGTAACAGAAGCAGAAGGTAATACTTGGAAAACTAAGGAGCCAGCTATAATGTATTTCTTTAGAAACAAATGGTATAATGTAATAGCACAAATGAAAAAAGATGGTATATATTATTATTGTAATATAGCAACACCGTTTATAATAGAAGAAAATACTATTAAATATATAGATTATGATTTGGATCTTAGAATATTTCCTAAAGGTGAGTTTAAAATATTAGATAAATTAGAATATGAATACCACAAAAATAAAATGGGATATTCTGATGATTTAGATAAAGTAATAAATTATGCTTTAAAGGAACTTATAAATGAATATAAAAATGGAGCAATTATGTTTGACTCTAAATTAAACAAACAATATTTGCAAACATATATAGAATTAAAAAAAGAATTAGAAAATAGTAATTTTAGTTAAACTTTTGAATATATTATATATAGATAAAACAAACTAAAAAAATTAAACTAAAAACTGTTGACTTTCTTTTTTTTGTTTGTTATATTATAGGAGTTTTCGAAAAATGTGTCTAAAAAATGACTAAATTAAAGTTTTTGAAAAAAATGTAAAAAAAGTATTGACTTTAAAAACTAAATTTGTTATATTAGTATCACGTTGTGCAAAAAAGAAGTTATTTCTTAATGTGTTTCGTAAACAAAAGTGTCAAATGAAAAAAAATGAATATTTTTTAAAAAAAGGTATTGACATTATTTTTTTGATTTGATATACTGGGTTTGCTCTTCAAAAAGGGGAGCAAGAATGATCTTTGAAAACTGAGCAAAATGTCAATTCACTAATAGTTAGGAATAAACAATTCAAATTCAAAAATAAATAATTTTTTTGGAGTGTTTGATCATGGCTCAGTATTTACGCTGTCGGCTTG
>JAFQQQ010000007.1 GCA_017410525.1 Bacilli bacterium
AAATTACAATTTAACGATTAGATACAAATTAAAACAAGATAAAATTTAAAACTTATCTTGTTTCTTTTTTTATAAGTTTGGCATGTAATACGACTTTTTCATTATCATTATAACAAGTTGATAAAGTTAATACATTATCATTTTCGTTAACACTTGTATTAAAATTATAAGAACTTCTATTTATTAGCATAGTAGTCCAATTATTAAATTCCTTATTAGAAGAAAAGTTAACTTGTATATAATCACTTGTAGTTGGTATATGATAAACACTAAAAACTTGCCATAAAGTATTTTCTATTTCAGTTGATAATTTTACAACAAAGTTATTTGTATCATTTAACCAACTACTTTTTAAAATATTTTTTAGTGATCCAAACATTGTTTTGTCAGTTCTACCATGAGCATATATAATAGTATTTTTTGAAAATTCATTAATATTGTTTCTATAATCTAAAAATACCCAACCAGCACTATTATAAGATTTATCAAAAGAATGAGTTAAATAGTATTTATTATCATTAGCTTGTACAAATGGATAGTTAATGTTTGTACCATTAACTTGTATCCAACCTTTAGTATTAGAATTTATCTGTTTTAATTTATTAAAATTAATATTAATTAAATTCATCTCAATATAATCCCAATAAGGATTAGCTTGTGGTATTTCTTCAACTTGTTCTATGATTTCTATCTCATCTGTTATATCTTCTTCTATAACTTCTTCAATATCTATAATTTCTTGTATTTCTTTAATCTGCTTATCAGTTTTATTTGAATCTAATTTCCATTTAATAATATCTATAGTTGAAATTGTTAATGTTATTAAGAAAATTATGATTAATGAAAATGCAATAATATTTTTCCACTTTAATCTTCTTCTTTTTTTAATCATTAATACCACCTAATAATATAATATCATTTTTTTAAGAAATTGAATTAACAAAGTATATCTAAATTTAAAAAAATAGGGTATAATAATATTAAATAGGAAACTATTAAACTATAATAGGAGGTCAAAATGAAAAATAATAAATCTAAATTTTTATTTGTTTTGTTTTTTTCAGTATTTATGTTAATACCTTTTAAAGTATCGGCTATGGAAATATATGTAAAAAAATTTACAGGAGAAAACATTACAATAGAAGTTGAATCGAGTGATACAATTGAAGCAGTAAAAGCAAAGATTGAAAACTTAGAAGGAATACCACTAGAACAACAAAGACTTATTTTTTCAGGGAAAGAACTGGAAGAAGGAAGAACTTTAGCAGACTATAATATTCAAAAAGAAAGTACAATACATTTAATATATACATTAAAATTAATTAATGTAAAATACAATCTTGAAAATCTTAATGCTATAACAAATAATATATCTGAAGATGATTATTTAGATGATGGAAGTTTTACTTTTTCTGCATTATATGATTTTACTTCTAAATTAGAAGCTATTGATGGATATAAATTACCATCATCAATTACTATTCATATAAATAAAAATTTAATTGAATCCGAAAAATATACTTATAATTCAGAAACTGGTGAAATTTTTATAAGTAAAGATTTAATTGACGGAGATATTGTCATAGATGCTATTGCAGAAAAAATAGAATATAAAGTAATATTTGATGCCAATGGTGGAACATTTGGAAATGATAATGTATTAACTATTGAAAAGTGGGAAAATGGTTTAGAAGATTCATTAGAAGAACCTACAAGAGATGGATATGCTTTTATGGGATATTTTACAGAAAAAGTTGGAGGAACAAAATTTGAATTAATTTTGGCAGAATCTGGTATTGATAGTGATATGACTTTTTATGCACAATGGGAAGAAACTACAAGTATTGCACCTGGAGAACCTGAAGAAGAAAATCCAAAAACATTTGATGGAATTGGAACAAGTATCTTTATGGTAATAATTTCATTAATAGGGGTGTCAGGAGCAACAATCTATTTAAGAAGAAAAAATAAAGTAAGAGCAAATTAATGCTCTTTTCTTTTACAAATTTAACGATTAGATTAGTTTGAAATATAACTAGTCTTTTTTTGTTATAAAAAAAGAAAGGAGAATTATATGAATACAGATTATATTAGAAGTTTATTGATTATGTTTAATAAAAGAAGTGAGTATGAAATAGAAACTGCATTAGCAATTTATGAATATATGGATAAAGATATTAAAGATATATCAAATGAAGAAATATTTAAAGTGCATCAGTTAATACGTTCACAGGATGAAGTATTTAATGATTACATTAAAGAAGAAGTTATAAAAATTAAAGAAGAATCCGAACGTCAAAATAGACTTAATGAAGAAAAACAAAAAGAAGAAAAAGAAATTCAACAAGAAAAAGAGCAAGAAGATATAGAAAAATAAGATATTTTACAGAAATATGTGTTATAATTAAATTATCAGAAAATACAGGAGGTGAATCTGAATGAAAAAAGCTGAAATCATTGAAGCATTAGCAGAAAAAACTGGTTTAACTAAAGCAGACGTTGCTAGAGTATATGAAGGAACTTTTGAATTGTTCAAAGAAGAATTAGGAAAAGGTAATGATGTAGCAGTAGCTGGATTCGGAACTTTTAAAGTTTCTGAAAGAGCTGCAAGAGATGGAATCAATCCATTAACTAAAAAACCATTACACATTCCTGCTAAAAAAGCAGTATCATTCAAAGCTGGTTCTGCATTAAAAGAAACAGTTAATAAATAATTTAAAAATAAAAATGGGTTAGTATTAAGAATACTAATCCATTTTTTTATAATAGAAAAGGAGAAAAAGATGGGGTTAGACAGAAAAGTTATTGAAGAACATTTGAAGTATTTAGATGAAGATAAACATTATAATGAATTTTATGTTGCCTTACTTTTATATGATGTGTTAGGTATAAGAAAAGAAGATTTGACAGATGAACAAATTGATCGTGTTTATGATCTAGAAGACGAGTATGAATCAATTTATAATGAAGATTTAAGGTATAGATTATTATATGAATTAGATAAAGAAAAAGAAGAAGAGGAGGAATTAGAAAGATAATATGAAGACAATTAAAATTTTATTATTATTCATATTGTTGGGAATATTAGGTTTTAGTTTATATAAGATTAATGGAATAAAAAAAGAATTAAGTGCTTCAGAAGAAATAAAAGAAGAGTTAATTGAATTAGTAGAAATACCAGAAGTACCATCTGAAGATCCATCTTTTAAGGTGGATTTTGATGAATTGAAAAAAATTAATTCTGATGTTATTGGATGGATAGTTATAGAAGGAACACAAGTTAATTATCCTATTGTTCAAGGAAACAATAATTCTTATTATTTAAATCATTCTTACGATAAGAAATGGAATTCACTTGGAAGCATATTTGCCGATTATCAATCATCAAATGATTTTACGGATTACAATACTTTTATTTATGGTCATCATACTAAAAATGGAAGTATGTTTGGAGAATTATATAAATATATGGAAGAAATTTTTTATAAGGAAAATAAAACTTTTTATTTATATACACCAACAGGAAATTATGAGGCAGAGATATTTAGTGCTTATTTAGACAGCACTACATCAGAATCATATAATCAATCATTTAATTCAGTTGATGAATTTGTTAGTTATATTGAATCGGTAAAAGAAAAAAGTAATTATAATACTGATGTGGAGATTGATGTAACTAAGGATAAAACTATTACGTTATATTCTTGTTCTCATGAATCTAATAGACAAAAGACGGATAGATATTATATCCATGCAGTTTTAAGAAGTGTATAAAGGCAACTTAGGTTGCTTTTTTTGATGGAGTAGTTTATGTAGTGAAAAATTTTAGAGAGGATGAAAGGGATAAATATATGAACGAAACAATCATTTATACAGTGAAGGAAATTGCAAAAATCTTGCATACAAGTCCGAATTATATTTATAAGTTAATAGATAAAGGATACCTTCCTGCAATTAGACTGGGTAGTATCAAAGTATTAAAATCATCTTTAGATAAATTTTTAGAAGAAAATGAAGGAAATGATCTTTCTGATGTAAATGATATAAAAAAGTTAGACGTATCAAAAGAGGCAAGTGAGTAGTGGCAGGACTACTTATAAGAAAAAGAGGCAAGGTATATCAATATCAATTTGAAATAGCACCACAAAGAGGTAAAAGACAATGGGTGACTAAATCTGGATATAAAACAAAAGCTGCAGCTGAAGAAGCAGGTACGAAAGCTAGAACAGAATATTTAAATGCTGGATTACCGTTTAAAGAAAGTGTAATATCTTATGGCGATTATTTGGATTATTGGTTAAATAATTATTGTAAAGTTAATTTAAAATATAGCACAATTCAAGCATATAAAACTATAATAGATAAATATATTAGACCTGAATTAGGGCGTTATAGATTAACTTCTATAACTAGTGTAAAACTGAATACCTTTATTACTGAAACTTGTGAGAAGTATACTCATTCACGAGCATATTTTAAAACAATTTTAAAAGTATTAAAAGGTACTTTTAGGGATGCGTGTGATATATATGGATTTATTAAATATAATCCAGCAATAACGATAAGATTACCTCGCCTTGATATAGAACCGAAAGAAGCAAAACATTTATATACTCAGGAAGAAATTGATCTTATATTAGAAAGATTCCAAAATAATCCTATTTTTACTTGTGCATTTTTGACTGCATGTTTTACTGGATTAAGAACAGGAGAAGTATGTGCATTAACTTGGGATGATATAGATTTAGAAAATAGAATTATTTATGTGAATCATAATGTATATGATAAACCTAAAGATGAAAAGGGAAGATGGTATATTGGACCTCCGAAGACAACGTCAGGAAAAAGAGCAGTTTATATTTGTGATACTCTATTAATTGCTTTAACTAACTATAAGCAATTACAAAAAGACTATCGCGAACTATTTGGTTCGGAGTACATTTATTATCATTTAGAAGATGTAGTAAATGAGTACGGTAAGGTGAAAGAACAAAGGATTGTAAAAAATGAAACAAACGATCAAAAAATATTTGATTTAGTTTTTACAAAATATAATGGAGTTTATACTGGGACTGATTTTATAAGATACCCATTTGATATTATTCACAGAGAATTAGGAATAGAAAAGTGTAGGTTCTATGATTTAAGAGGAAGTTATGCGACTAAAATCCTGAATAATGGCGTAGAGATAAGAGATGTTGCAGATATTTTAGGACACAGAAATATAGAAACAACAGAAAATTATTATATTTCTAGTACAGCAGCAAGTAGGATGTCTGCTAATAATTCATTTGAAGAAATTACAAAATCAGAAACTATAAATAAAATAATTAATTACAAGTTATAAAAGTTTTTTATAACGTGTTCCATATAACATACAAAAAATAAACTTAGTATGTAGAATGGAACTAGACATATTTGTATGATTGTTTTTCATAACAAGTCACAATTTTAGTAGCGTAGACAAATATTGTAATAAATTAAAAAATGGTGTATAATGTTTATAGATTTAAACAGCTTATTGCTCGTTAAAATCATCATTTTTAATCTTTTAATAGGTAAATGATAGACCTTGTCTACATTTTGTCTACGTTTTATAAATAATGATAGTACCAATAGTACCAATAATACTGATAGTACAAATCTGTATTTGCCCTTATATTATAAGGAATAACGATAATACTATAAATACTATATATTATGCATAATACTAGCCAAAATTAGGCATGTGGCTCTAATAAGAAATATAAGCAGTGTTGTGGGAAATAAACTCGTAAAGTCCCTTAAATAAAGGGGAACCGCGAGTTTTTCTTATGCGAAAAAACTATAAATTATATTTTCCATACATCTTGATTTAAATGTTTTGATTTATATATGATTTATAAGTAAACGTAACAATATATATAAATATATTTAAAAAATGTTAAACATTGAGAAAATATATGTTATAATATATTTATAGAAAGAAGGATAAATGTGTCAAAAGAAAAGAAAAAAACAATTATAATAACAGTAATCTTGTCAGTTGTGTGTTTGGCTCTTATAGGTTTTTTAGTTGTAAAAGCCTTAAAAGAAAATGGAATTATAACTAGTGAAGAAACAAATGAAGTAATGAAGGAATTTAATAAACAATTTAATTCAAAAGAAAGAAAAGTAATCTTTTTTGCAAGTTCTAGTTGTGGATATTGTGAACTCCAAAAACCAATATTAGAAACTATTGCTGAAGATTATGATATGGAATATTTAGAAATAGATGCTGCCACTTTAGGTGCAAAACAAAGAAATGAAATAATTGAAAAATTAGAAATTGAAGGTAAAACTCCAACAACTGTAATAGTTCAAAATGGAAAAGTTATAGATGTTGCTGAAGGATATATAGAAGGAAGAAATTATGTAGAATTTTTTGCTAGTAATGAATTATTACCAGAAGATGCTGTTTATTCAAAAGAAAAAAATTTAACTTTTATAGATTATGAAGAATATGAAGATATAATAGATAAAAAAGGAACTTATATAGTTGTAATAGGTCAAACAACTTGTAGTCATTGCATAGCAATTAAACCGGCTTTAAATAAAGTTGCTGGAGAATATGATTTAACAATTAATTACTTAAATTTAACTGAGATGTCAGAAGATGAATATAATGATTTTCAAGAAAGTTTAATTGAAATAGAATATAATGATCCAGACTTTGTAGAAAAGGGAGAATTTGGAACACCTTTAACTTTAATAATTGAAAATGGAAAAGTTAAAGATTATATATCTGGTCAGAGAACAAATTCTCAATTAGTAAGAGAGTTTAAAAAAGTTGGATTAATTTCAGAATAAGAGGGATAATTATGGTAAAAGATAATTTTAAAGTAAAAAATAATATTGTACTTTTAATAATATTAATGATACTTTTAGTTATCTTTTTTTTACTTTTGTTGTTTACTAAAGATAATTCACTCATAAAAGATGTAAAAAAATTCATACAAACAGATACTAAAGTTTTATATATTTCAAATAAAAATAATTATAATGAATATCCCATAGATTTGTTTAAAAAGTATGATATAAACTATTTATATATAGATAGTAATAAATTAACCAATGTAGAAGAAACTAAATTAGAAAAAATTATAAATAGTAAATACTTATCTAATATAATTTTAATATATAGTAATGGTAAAATATTGGATGCAATAATTGAGTATGAAAGTGAAGAATCTTTAAATATTTTTTTACAAAAAAATAATATAATTCCTGAAATAATAGGAGATAATTCCCATATTATAGAAGATGTTAAAACTATTTTAGATACGGATTACTCGTTAATATATTTACCTTATAAAAATACAGATGAAATAGATGCTCAAAATACAATGCTTAAAGACATATGTGAAGATTATGAAATAAACTATAAGAAAATAGATGCATATCTATTAAGTTCTTCTCAGCACACAAAGCTTAACACATTACTACAAATAAGTAAAGTAGAAGAACAAATAGTAATATTTGTAAAAAACAAAAAAATTATAGGTAGTATTAGGGGTATAAATAATAAAAAGGAATATTTAGAAAAGTTAAAAGATTATAAATTTGTAGAAGAAATAAATTCTTTAATAACTTTTATTAATTTAAGTGAGTTTAATAATTTATTAAATAATAATGAAAAAAATATAATAGTAATAGGTAAGGATGAGTGTAAATACTGTGATTCAGTAACAACCACTCTAAATGATATTGCTATTAATTATGATATAAAAATAAATTATATCAATGTAGGAAAATTGGATTCTGATATTTCTTTACAAGTAGAAGAAAAGTTGATGGAATTAAATTATAATGATGGTTTTACAACACCAATGGTATTAGTAGTTGAAAATAATAAACTATTAAATTATGTTATTGGTTTTGCAAGTGAACAATATTTTGTTGATATATTTACGGAAAATGGTATAATAAAGTAAGAGGTGATATACATGGTATATGAAAAATTAAAAGAATTTAAAGCTAAATATCCTGCTACAGTAGCTTGGAGATTAAAAGCACATTCAAAAGTAGTAGAAAAATATTTAAATCCAGGAGAAGAAGTTAGATTTGCCTTTCCGTCTCAAAAAGGAAATTCTTCTTGGGATATATTTTCAACTTTTATAGTAGTATTAACTAATAAAAGAATATTACTTGCTCAAAAAAGAGTTTTATGGGGATATACATATTTAGCTATTACTCCAGATATGTTTAATGATTTAACAGTTTCATCAGGTATTATTTGGGGAAAATTATATATAGATACTGTTAAAGAGACTGTTATGTTATCTAATATTTCTAGAGGCGCTATGGATGATATAGAAACTGAAATAACAGAATATATGATGGCAGAAAAACAAAAATATACAAAAGGGGAAGATAGATAATTTCTATCTTTTGTTGTATGGTGTATTATGAAGAAGACTAAAGTATATATTTTAATCTTAGTAATAATAGTTTTATCTTTAATCTGTAGAAGCATTCTAACATTTGATAGTATTAACTATAAGTTAAACATAGATGGAAATAAAATTAGAGTAAAAGAATTAGTAAATAAAGATAACTACTATATAGAGATAAAAACTGATAAAAATACATATCCTTTTAGAATATATGACAATTTAGATAACAAAAGAAAAGTAGTAAAAGATATCTATTATTATAAAGATAAAAATACAGAGTGCGTATTGCCTATTATAAATGATAAATTATATAGTGATATGTTGTGCATTAAAGAAGATATTCTTTATAATTATAATGACTTAGAAGGAGAAATTATCTCATTAGATAAATACATATCATCAATAGAAAAATATAATATTAAAAGCTTTAATAACGAACCTAAAGGTACTAAAAATATAGGTACAGTAAAATACAATATTTATGATAATATAAAACACAATTCAGCAATTACTACTTATAAAGGTTTAATAATAAATGATATACAAATAAAACTATTTGAAAAAGATATTTATAATAATAAATTAAGTGCTTTTATAAATAATTATTATATAATTGCTGATTATGAAAAAACATATTCATTTAAAAATTTTTATATAGTGAATTTAAATACTAAGAAAATAACAATATTAGAAAATAAAAACTATATATCTTATGATTCTTATATACAAGGTATAGTAGATGATAAAATATATTTATATGATAAAGATAATGAGAATCAATACGAAATAGATATAGAAAAGAATAAAATAGAAGTAGTTTCTAGTGATAATTATGTAAAATATTATGCTAATAAAAAATGGGAAAAATTAAATAAAACTAAAGCTAATAAAGAAATATATTTTGATTATGAAACATTAGATAATAACTTTTCTACTTATGATTATGTAGAGGAGATAGAAAATTATTATTATTTATTTAAAAAAGATGGAATATCTTATAGACTTTATAGAATAGATAAAAATAATATAGATGTTTATAAATATATTTTAAATGTTCCTACTTCTAATATTTATTTTAAAGATAATTATTTATATTATGTATACAAAACAAAATTATATTATTATAGTGATGAAGTAGGATTAAAAACAATATTAGAAAATTCAGAATTAGAGTTCAATGATACTATAAAATATCATATATATTAAAAAAACATATTTAAAATAATATGTTTTTTTGGTATAATGTATTTAGTATTTAAGGAGGTCCTTATGAAAACAATATTAACAGGAGATAGACCAACTGGTAAATTACACCTAGGTCATTACTTTGGTTCATTAGAAAATAGAGTGAAGATGCAATATGATTATAATACTTATATACTTATTGCAGATGTTCAAGCATTAACAGATAATTTTAGTAATCCAGAGAAAGTTAGAGAAAATGTAAGAGAACTTGCTTTAGATTATCTAGCTGCAGGAATAGATCCGAAACAAAGTCACATTTATATACAATCATTAATTCCTGAAGTAGCTGAACTTACAGTATATTTTTCTAATTTAGTATCAGTACCTAGACTTTATAGAAATCCAACAACTAAACACGAAGTAATGCAGAAACAAGAATTGTTTGGAAATAATGGGGAAGGTATTACATATGGTTTCTTAGGATATCCAGTAAGTCAAGCGGCTGATATAGCGTGTGTTAATGGAAATATAATTCCTGTTGGAGAAGATCAATTACCACACATAGAACAAACTAGAGAAATAGTTAGAAAATTTAATAATATATATGGCGAAACATTTAATGTTCCAGAACCAGTACTTAGTTCTACACCTAGAATAAAAGGATTAGATGGTAATGAGAAAATGAGTAAATCACTTAATAACTGTATTTATTTATCTGATGATGAAGAAACAGTTACTAAGAAAGTTATGAGTGCAGTTACTGATCCAAATAAATTAAGAAAAGATGATCCAGCCAATCCAGAAGTGTGTATGGTTTATTATTATCACAAGCTTATTAAAAATCCAGAAATATCTAAAGTATGTAGCGAATGTAAAAATGGAGAAAGAGGTTGTGTATATTGTAAAAAAGAACTTGCAAGACAAATTACTGAGTTCTTAAAACCAATGCAAGAAAGAAGAAAATACTACGAAGATAGACCGGAAGAAGTAGAAAGAATTTTAAAAGAAGGTACTCTAGCAACTAAGAAAAAAGCAGAAGAAGTAATGAGAAGAGTACGTAAAAATATGAAATTAGATTATTTTGAATAAAATAACGTAAAATAGTAATAAAAAGTCATTAAAATAATATATTTTTATTGACTTTTTTTAGTTTTTTTAGTATTATTTTAGTTGGTACATTTTATATCCCACATTTAGTGAGTTTTGGGAAGACTTACTATTTGTAAAGGAGAAAGGAAAATATATATGAAAAATACATATATGCAAAAAAAGGAAACAGTAGAACGTAATTGGTACGTAATAGATGCTGAAGGAGTTAATTTAGGTCGTTTAGCAACTAGAGTAGCAGATGTTTTACGTGGTAAGCACAAACCAACTTTTACACCACACATTGACTGTGGAGATTTCGTAATAGTTGTAAATGCTTCAAAAGTTAATCTAACAGGAAATAAATTAAATGATAAAATTTATTACAACCATTCAGGTTATACTGGAGGATTAAGAGAAAGAACTGCAAAAGAAATGAGAGAAAATTATCCAGTTGAGATGATCGAGAGAGCTGTTAAAGGTATGATTCCTCATACTAGATTAGGACGTCAAGTAGCTAAAAAATTATTTGTTTATGAAGGTGCTGAACACCCACACATGGCTCAAAAGCCTGTAGAAATGAAAGTTAAATAGGAGGGTTTTAAATGGCAAAAGTATTTATAGGAACAGGTAGAAGAAAATCTTCAGTAGCTCAAGTTAAAATGACTGCTGGAAAAGGAAATATAACTGTTAATGGCATAGATGTTAACGAATTTATGCCATATGCAACTTATGTTATGGATTTAAAACAACCTTTAGTAGCTACAAATAATGAAAACACTTTCGATATTGAAGTTAAAGTTACTGGTGGAGGAGCTTCTGGTCAAACTGGGGCAATCCGTTTAGGAATTACAAGAGCTTTACTTGAATATGATAAAGCTAACGAAGGAAACGAAGATAGTTATAGAGCAATCTTAAAGAAAGCGGGATTCGTTACTCGTGATTCAAGAGCTAAAGAAAGAAAGAAACCAGGATTAAAAGCAGCACGTCGTGCACCTCAATTCTCAAAACGTTAATTATTACAGTTCATCAAACATTGGAATTATTCCAATGTTTTTCTTTTACATAAAATAAAATTAAATAAATATGATATAATTATGATGGGTGGTAAAATGAAGACAGATAAGAATATTTTAATAGCTTTTATACTAAATTTAGGATTTTCAATATTTGAGTTTATAGGTGGAACAATAACAAATAGTATCTCTATCGTATCAGATTCAATTCATGATATTGGAGATTCTTTAAGTATAGGTATATCTTATTTTTTAGAAAAGAAAAGTAAAAAGAAACCAAATAATAAATATACGTATGGATATGTCAGATATTCTGTAATAGGTAGCTTAATTACTACTACAATACTTATTGCAGGTTCGATATTAGTAGTAATGGGCTCTATAAAAAGAATTATGAATCCAGTTGATATAAATTATAATGGAATGATTTCATTTGCTGTAATAGGCGCATTAGTAAACTCTTTAGCTGCTTATTTTACTCATTCAGGAGATTCTTTAAACCAAAGATAAGTTAATTTACATATGCTTGAGGATGTTCTTGGATGGATAGTAGTTTTAATAGGTGCGATAATAATGCGATTTACAGATATAAAAATAATAGATCCAATATTATCTATATTAGTTGCTTTATTTATATTTATAAATGCTTTAAAAAATTTAAAAGTGATTATTGATTTATTTTTAGAAAAAACTCCTAAAGGAATAAAAATTGATGAGATAAAACAACACATTTTAAATATTAAAGGAGTTAAAGATATACATCATATTCATGTATGGAGTTTAGATGGATATAATAATTATGCTACTATACATATTGTAGAAGATGGTAAAAATAAAGATATAAAAAAAATAGTTAAAGAAAAATTAAAAGAGCACAATATAACACATACTACAATAGAATTAGAAAAAGTAGGAGAAGAATGTTTAGAAAAAATGTGTGAGGTTAATTTAGATAATAAAAATATATCTCATCACCATCATTAATGCTTTAGATGTTTCTAAAGTTTTTTTATGTACATAAACTATATTATGAAAGATATAGATTTTTTAAAAAGAAATTTAATCGCTCATCGAGGATTACACACATCTCAAATACCAGAAAATACTTTGCCTTCATTTGTTAAATGCGTGGATAAAAATTATATAATAGAGCTAGATATACACATACTTTCTGATAATACTATAGTTGTATACCACGATCACAATCTAAAAAAACTTACTGGTGTTAATAAAATTATAGAAACCTTAAGTTATGCACAACTTTCTCGAATTAAAATTAATAAAAAATACACAATACCCACTTTAAAACAAGTTATGCACATAGTTAATGGAAAAGTTCCTATTCTAATAGAAGTAAAAGATGTGGATAACAATAGTGAGTTTGAAGAAGAATTAGTAAAAATATTAGATAATTATAAAGGAGAATTTGCTATTCAAAGTACGAATCCTTTTGTAATAGATTGGTTTTATAGAAATAGAAAAGATTATGTAATAGGTTTAATTGTATTTAATGATTTAAATTATAAACTAGTAAAGAAGTATGTTAAGAAAATAGATTTTATAAGTGTGTATAAAAAACAGTTACCTTTTAAGATAAATAAGTTAGTATTAGGGTGGACTATAAGAAAACAAAGTGAATATGAAAAGTATAAATATTTATGTGATAATTTAATATGTGAAAATATATTATGATATAATAAAAACAATTCTCAGTAGTTGTCCTGTAATATTTTAAAAATTTAAGTAAAATTATATCTAGAAAGGAGAATAGTTATGGATCAAATTAAGATAGGTAAATTTATATCTAGTTTAAGAAAAGAAAAAGGTTATACACAAGAACAATTAGCTGAAAAATTAAATGTAAGTAATAAATCAATTAGTCGTTGGGAGAATGGTAACACAATGCCAGATTTGTCACTTATACCTAAACTTTGTGAAATACTTGGAATAAGTATTAATGAGTTACTAAGTGGAGAAAGAATTGAAAGTGATGAATACCAAAAAAAATTAGAAGAAAACATAATAATAAATATGGATTTATTAAAAAAGAAAATAAATGGGTTTACTAAAAGATTTATGTTTGTTCTTATGAGTATATTTATATTATTAGTTATTGGTTTGCTTGCTTTAATTAACTATAAAGAACTAACATACACAAAAATATATTTAGATGACAGTAATGTTCAGATAAGTGCTTGCAAAGAAAAAGATTACTTAGGTTTTACTGTTAGTACTAAGGATGAAACTCCATTTATGTTTAACAGTTATTACGAAGAAGAAACTAAGACATATGTAATAGAAACTCTTTTTAGATATTTAGATAAAGATAATTTAAAAGATGTAGTACCTACAACAACAGTTTTATTTGATAAGGAAGATAAAATAGAAAAAATAATATACAAAGATAAAGCTATATATGAGTTAGGTGATGAATTAAATAATTGTAATTAGTATAGATTTCTATACTTTTTTCTTTAGTAAAAACATGTGAAAATATTTTATAATGTGATATACTATATAAAAGAAAGGTGATTATGTGATTAGAGAAAAATCTAAAGGTTTGCTTATAGTAGTTTCAGGTCCTAGTGGAGCGGGTAAAGATACAATAGTAAATAGAGTTATTCAAGATATGAAAGATACTAAACTATCTATTTCTATGACATCTCGTGATCCTAGAGGAAAAGAAGTAGATGGAGTAGATTATTACTTTGTGACTAAGGAAGAGTTTGAAGAAAGAATAAACAATGATGAGTTTTTAGAATATGCGATTGTTCACAGCAATAAATACTATGGTACTCCTAAAGCTAAATTAGAAGAAGACTTAAATAAGGGTAAAAATGTAATACTTGTAATAGATATACAAGGTGCTTTAAAAGTAAAAGAAAAAGTAGAAGAAGCTTTATTTATCTTTATAATGCCACCTAGTATGGAAGAATTAAAAGATAGACTTATAAAAAGAAATACTGAAACAAAAGATAAAATACTTGAAAGATTTAAAACTGCTTATAATGAGATAAATGAATATACAAAATATAATTATGTTGTAGTAAATGATAAGATAGATAAAGCAGTAGATAAAGTAAAATCAATAATCACAGCTGAAAAGTGTAGAGTAGATAGAATAGAAGATATTTACTTAAATACAAAAGAAGAATTTATCCATGAAGGATTGATTGATAAAGAGTTTGAAAATAATGAAATAGAAATATAGGTGATTTGATGCAAAGAATTAGTAACGAGTGGAAAGACTATGAATGTATAGATGCAGGTAATGGAGAAAAGTTAGAAAGATGGGGGAACGTTATTTTAAGAAGACCAGATCCTCAAGCTATATGGAATGTAGAATATAATAGTAATTGGAAAAATGTAGATGGACATTATTTTAGAAGTAATAAGGGTGGAGGAGAATGGAAGTTTTATTCTAAACTGCCTGAGTTTTGGACTGTAAGTTATAAAGATTTAACTTTTAAGGTGAGCCCTACTAATTTTAAACATACGGGTCTTTTTCCAGAGCAAGCAACCAATTGGGATTTTATGATGGATAAAATTAAAAACAGTAATAGAAAAATAAAAGTACTTAATTTATTCTCATATACAGGTGGTGCTACTATGGCTTGTTCTAAAGCAGGTGCTGATGTTGTACAAGTTGATGCCTCAAAAGGCATGACAGAATGGGCCAAAGAAAATATGAAACTATGTGGACTAGAAAATAACAGTATAAGATTCATAGTAGATGATTGTCTAAAGTTTGTAGAAAGAGAATATAGAAGAGGAAATAAATACGATGCTATAGTTATGGATCCTCCTAGTTATGGTAGAGGTCCTAATAAAGAAGTATGGAAGTTTGAAGATAGTATTTATGCATTAATAGATGCTTGTATAAAAATATTAAGTGATAAACCATTATTCTTCTTAATTAATTCTTATACAACTGGAATAAGTGCTACAGTTCTTGAAAACATATTAAAAACAACTTTATTACCTTTATATCCAGATGGTAAGGTGGATGCTGGAGAAGTAGGGCTTCCAATAACTAGAGATAATATAGTACTTCCTTGTGGTATTTATGGAAGGTATATTGGAAATGATTAATATAGTTTATGAAGATAATCATTTATTAGTGGTTGAGAAACCTATAAATATACCAGTACAAGAAGATAGTAGTAAAGATATAGATTTTTTAACTATTTTAAAGGATTTTATAAAGAAAAGAGATAATAAGCCTGGTAATGTATTTTTAGGCCTTATACACCGTTTAGATAGGCCTGTAGGCGGTATTATGGTGTTTGCTAAAACAAGTAAGTGTGCATCAAGACTTAGTGAACAAGTTAGAAATAGAACATTCAAAAAAACATATTTTGCTATAGTGCAAGGCAAAGTAGAAGAAAAAGGTACTTTAATAGATAAGTTACTTAAAGATACCAAAAATAATATTGTAAGAGTAGATAAAAATGGTAAAGAGTCTATTTTAGATTATGAACTGATAGATTATAAAGATGGTTTATCTCTTGTAAAAATAAATTTAAAAACAGGTAGATCTCATCAAATAAGAGTTCAATTCTCATCAAGGGGACATGCTTTATACGGTGATCAAAAGTATAATAGTAATTCAGTTGTAGGAGAGCAAATTGCTTTGTTTGCCAATTCAATTGTTCTTAATCATCCGATAACTAAAGAAGAATTGACTTTTAAATTAGGCCTACCTGATAGAAAACCTTGGAATAAATTTAAAGTGTAAATATTTGTACACTTTTTTTATTTTGTATTTAGATATATTGACTTATGTTTTCTAAAATAGTAAATTGATAGTGGGTGATTGTATGAAAAAAGAAACAATAGAAGCTTTTTTAGAAGTAAAAAATAATGAACCTATAGTAGTAGTTAAAGGGAAAGAAGGATATACAAATCCACAAACGTTAATTGCTTTTCTAAAAAAAGGTGTTAAATCAAATGAAATAAAGGCTTGTACTCCAAAACAAGAAAATGGTTATACAAGTTATAAGTTTAAAGTATATAATAATAAAGCAGACTTAAGTCATTACTTCGTTGTAAAAGTTAGAAATAAAGAAAGATATTTACATAGAGCAACTTTAGAAATTATAAAAGATATTACAGGAGTTTCTAATTTAATTAAAAAACTAAATGTTAATAGAGTTATAGCTGGAATAGCAGCAACTGCAACAATACTTACAATTGCAGGCCCAACTATAGTAAAAGGCTTGGATGAACTTTTAGAAAGAGATTACCAATATGATCAACAAAGATATCGTCGTTTTTCTTACTCAACCTCTTACATTCCTTCAGAAGAAGAAAAAATTCAATCAGAAATTATGTACTATGAAGATTTAAGAATAAGAGCTGAAAAAGGCGATGAAGAAGCTCAAAAAGAATATGATGCATATTTGGCTGAGCAACAATTAAAAGAACAGTTACAAGAAGAAAGTTCAAAAACAAGATAGGAATTATTACCTATCTTGTTTTCATATACTTTAATGGTGATTATGTGAAAAAAACTTACTCAATCTTTTTACTTATAATTTTTATATGTACTTTTTCTTTTGTAAGTGCTGATATAAAGAAAAGCGATTTAGAATTGATAGGAAAAATAATTTATATAGATCCAGGACATGGTGGTCCTGACCCAGGAAGTATTTATAAAAATATATATGAAAAAGATATAAACTTAGAGATATGCAAAAAGTTAGAATCAATATTAGAAGATGAAGGAGCTATAGTGTATATGACTAGGTACGGAGATTATGATTTAAGTAAAAGTTATACTGGCTCTAGAAAAAAAAGTGACCTAAATAATAGAGCTAAAATAATAAATGCATCAGGTGCTGATTTATATATTTCCATACATTTAAACTCAATTAGCTCGTCTACTTGGAGTGGTGCTCAAGTATTTTATGATGACGTAAATAAAAATAATTATAATTTAGCTTTACTAATGCAGGAACAATTAAAAAAAGATTTAAAAACTACTAGAAAAGTTAAAGAAATAAGTACGATGCTTATGAACAGAAAAATAACTATACCAGGAATACTTATAGAAGCAGGGTTCTTATCAAATCCTAATGATAGATATTTACTTCAAAAATCTGATTATCAATATAAAATAGTTGAATCAATAAAAAAAGGAATAATAAAATATTTTAAATAGGTTGTACATATAATTAATTGGTGAAAGTATGAAAAAAATAATGTTATTTTTAAGTTTATTAATTCCAATTGGAGTAAATGCGATAGATACGAGTGCTAGAAGTGCTATACTAATGGATATGGATAGTAAAAGGATACTTTATGAAGAAAATATTCATGAAAAAGGAAGTGTTGCTAGTATATCTAAAATAATGACCGCATTGCTGGCTATAGAGTCTAATAAATTAGATAAAGTAGTTGTAGTTGGAAAAGAAATAGAAAAGTCATATGGCTCAGGGATTTACATAAAAGAAGGGGAAAAAATACTTTTAAGAGATTTAGTTTATGGGCTTATGCTTAGAAGCGGTAATGATGCGGCGCTTGCTATTGCTAAATTTGTTGGTGGAAGTGTAGAAGATTTTGTCAGGATGATGAATAATAAGGCAAAAGAAATAGGCATGAAAAATACAACGTTCAACAATCCCAGTGGACTAGATCAAGAAAAAGGAAACTATTCAACTGCTTATGATATGGCAATTTTAACAAGTTTTGCTATGAAAAATGAAGAATATAAAAAAATAACAGGAACAAAGAAATATACGTTAAAAACTAATATGAATACATATAGTTGGATAAATAAAAATAAATTACTTTCTATTTACAAGTATACGACAGGTGGTAAAACAGGATTTACTGAGATTGCTAAAAGAACTTTGGTATCAACAGCTAGTAAAGATAATACAAATCTAGTAGTAGTTACTTTAAATGATGGGAACGATTGGCAAGATCACCAAAATCTATTTGAATATGGATTTAGTAATTACAGTAATTTAAAAATATTAGAAAAAGGAAATATTACTATCTATAATGATGATTATTATGAAGACTATGTATTATATGTAAAAAATGATTTTAGTTATTTAATGGGCACTAATGAAAAAGATAATTTAATATTCAAATATGAACTTGAAAAGAAGAGAAAAATAAAAAATAAAGATAAAGTAGGAATATTAAAAATATATTTAGGTGATAAGCAGATTCATGAAGAAGAAATATTTGTTAAAATAATAAATAATGATAAAAAGTCATTTTTTGCTGAAATCAAAGAGTGGTTTGTAAACCTATGGTAAATATAATATGGATAGTTTTAATAACTTTAGGTATAGTTTATGGGGTGTCAACTAATAATTTAGAGACTATAAATACAACTATAGTTGATAGTACTAAAATAAGTTTAGAGATGTTATTTAAAATATTTCCGGTACTTGCGCTTTGGATGGGTATAACTAAAATAGCGGAAGTTTCTGGATTATTAAAAAAACTATCAAATAAACTATCTCCATTGCTTACTAATTTTTTTCCAGAAATACCTGCATGTCATGAATCTCTTAGTTTAATAGCAAGTAATATGATTGCCAATATATTTGGACTTGGTAGTGCAGCAACGCCTTTTGGATTAAAGGCAATGGACTCTTTACAAAAACTAAATAAAAATAAAAAAGTCGCAAGTCGTTCAATGATAACATTTTTAGTAATAAATACAAGTGGACTTACACTCATCCCTACAACAATTATTTCTCTTAGAATGATGTATGGAAGTAGTGAACCAACTAAAATAGTTTTTGCTTGTATAATAAGTACGATGGTAGCTACTATAGGTGGAATACTTATAGATAGATTTTTAGCTAGGAGGTATAAAGATTAGTTTAATTTCTAATTTAATAATTCCTGTTGTTGTTCTTTTTATAATATTATATGGATTTTTTAAAAAAGTAGATGTTTACGATACTTTCATAGTAGGGGTAAAGGAAAGTTTTTCAATGATAACTAATCTTTTTCCTACCTTTATCGCAATGATATTTGCGGTTAATCTATTTATAAATAGTGGTGTTTTAGATTTTATTTTATCTTTAATTAAACCTATTTTAAATATATTTAAAATCCCAGCAGAAATATTTCCTTTAGCTATCGTTAGACCAATATCAGGAAGTGCTTCGCTTGCTTATTTAAATAGTATATTCGCTAAAAATGGCCCAGACAGTTTTATAGGCTTACTTGGATCTGTAATGCAAGGTTGTACAGATACGACATTCTATGTAATAAGTTTATATTTTGGTAGTATTGGAATAAAAAAGATTAGACATAGTATGTTTGCCGCTTTATTTGCTGATTTATGTGGTATAGTTGTCAGCATAATAGTTGTAAATATGCTTTGGGGATAAATTTTAATTGCTAAAAAAAGATAAATAGGGTATAATATCTTTGGTGATTTTGATGGAACGATTACAAAAAGTTATTGCTTTATCTGGTTATTGTTCAAGAAGAAAAGCAGAAGAACTAATTAGTTTAGGTAAAGTAAAAGTAAATGGAAAAATAGTAATAGAAATGGGTACAAAAGTAGACTCTATGGATTATATAGAAGTAGAAGGTCATCCTATAGAACAAATGGAAGATAAAGTATATTATCTGCTTAATAAACCTAGGGGAGTTGTAACAACTGCTAAAGATGAAAAAGGTAGAAAAACAGTAGTAGATTTAGTTAAAACTAGTAAAAGAATCTATCCAGTGGGTAGACTTGATTATGATACAACTGGTCTTATAATCCTTACAAATGACGGAGAATTGACAAACTTTCTAACTCACCCAAAAAACAACATAGAAAAAGTATATGTTGCTAAAATAAAAGGGTTAATAACTAAGGACGAGATAAGAAGACTTTGTAATGGTGTTTATATAGATGGTAAAAAAACAAGTAAAGCAAAAGCTAAAATACTTAAAATAGATAAAAAAACTAATAGCAGTGTAGTTGAGTTAATTATACATGAAGGTAAAAATCATCAAGTAAAAAATATGTTCAAAGCAATTGGTTATGATGTATTAAAACTAAAAAGAGAAAGTATAGCTTTTTTAACACTCGATGGAGTTCCTTCAGGAGAATATAGACAACTAAGTATAAAAGAAGTAAAAAAACTTTACGGAGAAAAAAATAATCAAGAATAAACCTTGATTATTTTTTTATTTAACTTCTTCTATAGCGTCTGTAGGACAACCTTCTAAAGCATCTACAGCATCTTCTACTAATTCTTCTGGAACTTCATCAACTCTAACTCCTGCTAATCCATCGTCTTCTATTTCAAAAACTTCAGAAACAAGCGCTTGACAAGCTCCACAAGCAATACATAAATCTTTGTTAACCTTTAACTTCATAAGTGCCTCCTTTCTAAATTATAAATAAATTATATGAAAAAAGCAAGTGAAATATTTAAATATTTTTAAAAGTGTGATATATTATTGGTAGGGTGATAATATGGCTAGTAGAATGGATCGTTATTATAAAAGTGAACTTGTTTCATCAGGCCGTAGTTCTAAAAATAAAAGTTTGTATGAACAAATAAAAGATTTAGATAACTATACTAACATAGAAGGTGTCGCAACAATAGAAAAAACAAATGAAATAGACATTTCAAAGGTCCAAGAAATGATTAAGAATAGAGAAAGTTATAAAAAGAAGAAACAACTAAGAGATATTCTTAAAGAAGAAGTAGAAGAATTGGAAAAAATAGAAGCCGTAGAAGAGGCAACAAAAAATTATGATATAAAAGATTTATTATCTAAAATAAAAGATGAACCTATAGAAGAACAAAGAAGTAGAAGCCTTAAACAAGAACAAATCGAAATATTAAAAACTTTAAATGAAAAAGAAAACCCTAAAAAAGCAGAAATCGAAGAAGAAGAACAAGAACTAAAAGAACTTCTCAATACGATTTGTGGTACTAAAGCTTTAACAGATTTAAAAAACGTAGAAAGTGATTTAGATGTAGGATTACTTGATGATTTGAAATCAGATACAATAGTAGGGGATGCTGCATCTATAAAGAAAATAATAGAAGAAGAAAAAGAAAAAAGAATAGAAGACACTAATGTAGAAATAGATAAGTCATTCTATACATCTAGTTTTGGATTTACTCAAAGTGATTTTGAAGAATTAAAAAAAATGAATCACAAGATAAAGAAAAGCAATAAATTTATAATAGTATTACTAATAATACTTATCTTACTTATTCTTGCAGGTGTTGGTTTCTTCTTATTAACAAAATAAAAACTTCATTGGTTTGAAGTTTTCTTTTTTTTACTAAAAATAATTTTAAAATAAGTAATAAGAGTTATTGAAAGTGTAAATATAGTAGAAATTATAGGAATTATATTTATCATTAAGTTATCAACATAAATGTTATATTTTGCTGCATATATAGTTCCAATTGTAATTAGAAGACATCCAAATAGATAAATGTAATTTATTTTTTTGAATGAGAAGATTTGTTTAATACTATTTCCAAACATATAAATGATAAGTGTACAGTAGATAAATATATCAAAAATTAGTTGAATAACTAAAATACTTTCAATTCTAGATGATGCACCAACAATGGTTGCTTGTTTTAATACATGGAACTCTGGATATTCATATAGTGCAGTTAATTCATATCCTAAAGTTGATAGGGTTGCAAAAATAACTGCTCCCATAGTAATAGAAGATATTATTGTTGAAATAATTAAAGTTTTTTTGAATCTTGGTTTATCTACTGAATTTTTTGGAATCATTGTAAGCAAAAACATAGGAACAATATGAAATGCATAATAACTATTTATTCCAGATAAATAATCGGTTATATTAGATTGAAACATCGGTTTTAAATTTGAAATATCAAAGGAAGATATTAAACCAGAAAAACTAATAAAGAATAAAAATATATTTATAAAGAAAAGAATATTGCTAGTTCTTGCTATTACAGTGATACCTTTACAAAGTATATAGAAAATAGTAATCATAAAAAGAATTGCTATAGCTATCAATGGAGTTCTAGTTAAAAACTGACTTTGTATAAAATTATTTAATGTTAAATAGTTTAGAATGCCCATTATGATTATAAAAATAGAAATTAACACAAGAATTATTTTACCGATTGTTGCTCCAAAAAGTTTAGTAATTTTTTGTGGTAAACTTAAATCAGGTTCATAATCAATAATTTTGTTAATTATAAATATAAATAATATATCAAATGGTATGCTTATAAGTGGTATTATCCAAGAATCTCTTTTCATAACATTTATTAAAGCATTAAAAGTCATACCTACTAAAAAAGCTCTAGTTACAAAATAGTTTAGTGTTCCTATTTCAAAATTGTTAATTTTTTTCTTAATCATTTATTTCCTCCAAACTGTTTTTAGATGATACCTTATTTTTAAGCATTAAACTACTATTTATGTTAATTTCTAACTTGCCTAAATTTTCATTCCAATTATCTTTTTGTTTATTAAAATATTTAGGATATTTTTGATAAAACATTTGACCAAATCCAAAAATATCTGTTTTATTTAAAGTTGATAAATTTATGGCTTGTTTAACTCTCTTTTTTATCTTTTTATTAGCTTCTTTTTGAATTTCTTCGATAACTTTAGAATCTTCTAAGTCAATATTACCTTTAACTTCTATAATTCTTGCTTCTCCAGATAAATCTATATTTACTAAAGGTTTTTTATTTTTAAGTTCAATAGATACATCCGATGAAAAACTAGTAGAATCTATTACAACATATCCATCTTGATATTCTATATCTAAAAACATTTCCTTAGTTGCACCGTTAATTATATTTATTCCTAAGCTTTCATTTCTGTTTGCCCAATCGACAAGTTTATCACCTTTAAATATTCCAAGATTGCCTAGTTTAGTGTAGGTTTTAGGTTCACTTGATTCTATATTCTCTTTATTAGAACCTTCTTCAATATCACCTATAATTTCTATACAATTTATAGAAAGTTCAGAGCCATCACTTAAAATAGTAGATAGTAAGTCATTGAAATTTGTACTGGCAATAATCCCTTGTAATTCTGTTGTAGTTTTTACATTATCTGTTATTTGTTGAGAAGGAAATGATGAAAGTGGTGTCATTATTTTTAAAGTATCTTTTGCTTTAGAATCTTTAGAAAGAACAACATAAAAATTTTTCCTAGTGTTTGGATACCTTACAAAAAAATCAATTGCATTATTAATGCCTTCTTTTGCTACTTCTTCAGAAATAACTAAGACAGAAAATGACCCAAAATACAATTCGCTTGGAGATATTAGGCCTATTTGTTTAAGCGCGCTGAAAATTGAATTTCCTTTTCCGCTATATACAACTACTTGTGATTCAGATGAATTACTTTCGCTACTATTACTTTTAGGCGAGTTTGAAATTAAAACACTCATTTCATATTCATCCTCAGATTTATCAATTGCAACTCCTGAGATAATGGAATAGTCATTTAATTCATTGTAATTCCAGCACCCTGTTAAAGTAAGTAATAAAATTAAATTAAGAATTATTTTTTTCATAATTATCATCCATTCTGTTTAAATTCTTTGTTAAGTACTCAGGTCTATTCTTTAAAAATTTTCTTGGGAATCTAACTATACTGTCTTTTAAACTTCTAAGTTTAAGGGGACTAAATGGAGTTAGATAAGGTGTTCCTAAGCACTCTAAACTTGAAAGTTTAGCGACGAAAATAATGAACATTGCTACAAAGCCTATTAGCCCCATAAAAGTTGCTGCTAAGATAAATAAGAGTCTCCATTCTCTTATCGCATCTATAATATCTACATCATAGAAAACTAGTTCAGAAATAGACGTTGCTGCAATTATAATTATAACGATAGGCGAAACAATACCAGCTGCAACAGCTGCATCTCCTAAGATTAGTGCTCCAACTACATTCATCGCGCTACCAGAAAACGAAGGGGAGTGAATGTCTGCTTCTCTTAATACTTCAAAGGTTAGAACAAAAAGCAAAACTTCGATAGCAGTAGGAAATGGAACACCTTCCCTTTGGATTGCTAAAGAGATGAGCAACTGGTCTGGAATAATTTCATGATTGAAGGTCATGAGAGCGATATATAGTGCAGGGGTTAAAAGTGCTAGAAAAAAACATATTGCTCTAAGTATTCTGGAAAAGGATACATTGAGTGGTTTTTGATAATTATCTTCTGGTGAATGAAAAAAATCTGTTAAAACAGCAGGAAGAATAATTACAAACGGAGAGTTTTCAACTAATATCACAATTTTTCCGTCCAGTAGGGAAGTACTGGCAAAATCCGGTCTTTCAGTGCTTATGACTTTTGGAAAAACTGACCTCTGATTCTTCTCTAACAATTCTCTTATATATCCTGTGTCAATTACTGCATCAATATTTATTTTATTTAATTCATCAATTATTTTTTTTACTTTATAATTAGGTACAATGTCTTTTATATAAGCAACAGTTACCTTTGTTTTTGACCTTTTGCCCACTATAACTTCTTCGTACCACAAATTAGAATCTTTAATTCTTTTTCTTATCAAACCTAAGTTCATATTATGGTTTTCAGTAAAACTATCTTTTGGACCGCGTGTAATAGTCTCGCTAGTGGATTCTGTGACACCTCTATCGAGTTTTTGTCTAGTTTCCACAACAATTGCTTTATCACATTTATCAATTAAAATTACAGTAAATCCACTAGATAAGTGATAATACATATCTTCAAAAGTATAAATACATTTTACTTTGCTATTAAAAATGTTGTTTTGTATTAAATCATAAAACGAATTGAACGTTTTTTTTCTATCCATATTAATAATGGCCTTGTTTAGAAAATCACTTATTTTATCGTCGCTACTAACGCTCTCTAAATAAATGTATCCTATTTTTCTGGAGTTTTTTTCTATAATTCTAGTAACAATATCGCTACTCTTTCCATTTATTTTATTTAACATTTCAAAATTTTTTTCAATACTATTTTGTAGATTCATAATATTCACCTAAGGTTATTATTTCCAATATTAAAAAAAATATTATTTTTCTTTACTTTGAAAAAAAACTATAATATAATAGATAACTAGGTGATAATGTGAAGAGTGGATTAAAGATCAAAAGTTTATATTTTAAAGATATTTTGACTGATATAAATATTGAATTAAAACCTGGAACAATAAATGTATTGACTGGTAAAGGCGGTAGCGGAAAAACACTTATTTTAAAAAGCATTGTGGGTTTTATTGATTATTCTGGAACTATCAGCTTAGATGGTATAATTTTTGATAACAAAAATATTCAAGATCAAATAAAAAATATAGGTATATATTTAAACACAAAAACATTAGAGAATAAAAGCGTAATTTTGAATCTTATGGATCCATTGCTTAATCTAAACTATCAAGAAGAAAACGCTAAAAAAATTGTTTATGAACTAACTAAGAAATTAGGTGTAGATAATTTGTTATATACACAAGCAAATACATTATCACATTCTCAAAAAAAAGTTGTTGCTTTTGCTCAAAGTATAGTACATAGCCCAAATCTAATATTGATAGATAATTTGTTTGATTCATTAGATGAATATTATAATGAAAAAATCATCTCATATTTAAAGAGTTTAAAGAAAAATAAAAAAATCATAATTTTGATTACTATAAATAATGGTGAATATTTATTGATTGCTGATAATTTGCTGATAATTAAAGGTGGCAAAATAATTGAGCAAGGTAAACCACAAAAATTATTAGAAAAAGAAAATCTATTTTTAAAAAATGATATAGAATTGCCTTTTATGAGTGACCTTTCAAATAAAATTATGGCTTATGAGTTAATAGATAGACAAATTTATGATATGAATGAAATGGTGGATGAAATATGGCAGTAAAATTTGCAGATGTAAGTTATAAAGATTTATTTCAAAAAGTTAATTTTAAAATAGATAAAGGACATATAGTTTCAGTAGTAGGCAAAAGTGGTAGCGGAAAGACAACAATTTTTGATTTAATTATTGGACAAGATTTAAATTTTTATGGCAAAATAACTTTAGGAAAAAAGATTATAGACAATAATACAAAATCGAAACAACTAAAAGAAATTAGGGAACATATATTTTATTTGAAACAGGATTATTATAATCAATTATTTAATATAAATATTTTAGAAGATATAAATTATTATGTAGGTAATGCTAATAAAGCTGAGCTTTATGAATTGTTAAAGGCATTTGGATTAGATAGTGGAGTTTTAAAAAAACACCATTCCGAACTTAGTAATGGTGAAATAAAAAAAGCGCTTTTGATAATAATGCTTTTAAGCGATAGGAAGATCTTGTTGTTAGATGATGTAACGGCTGATTTAGATTTAAAGGGCAAAAAGACTTTAATAAAACAATTAAAAAAAGTAAAAAGAGATGATAAGGTAATTATTTTATCTTCTAGTGATGCGGATTTTCTACTTGGAGTGGCAGATGCAGTCTTATATATAAATGATAATAAAATAGATATTGAAAGTGATAAATATAATTTTTTTTGTAATAGAAGTATTTTAAATAAGTGTAGTATGGAAATGCCGAAAATATTGGAGTTTAAAGATGTTGTTTTAAAAAGAAAAAAAATAAAATTATTATGTAGAGATAATATAAATGATTTAATAAAGGATATATATAGAAATGCAAAATAATATTATAAATAGAATATCTCCAACAGTAAGAATAATTTGCTTGTTTATTTTAAGTATTAGTTTGTTTATGGCTAAATCTATATTTTTAATTTTATTTATAACAACGCTAACTTTGATATTAATGCTAATTACAGAAAAAAAAGTAAATATATATGTAAACATGATAAAAAAAATTGCTATTTTATTGTTATTTTTTCTAATTGTATATATAATTATGTTTGAATATAATACATTTAACTGGTTGATTTTTATATATAAACTAATAATTATTATCTTACTTTTTGTAGCTTTTTACTTGAACACTAGTTTTGAACAATTGCACCAAGCCATATATGGATGTTTGAGACCGTTAGAAAAAATGAAAATCAATGTAGAAGAGTTTTCTTTTGATATTATTATAGCTTTATTTTTAATGAAAAGTTTGATTAAAAATAGACAGAAAATATTGCACATTCAAAAGATATATGGTAAAAAACAACTAAACTTAAGAAATTATATTTTAACAATTTTTATAAATTCAGCAAATCAATTAAATGAACTTCAATGGCATCTAAAAATAAAATTTTATAAATTAACATATAAAGAAAATGATGGCTTTTCTAAATTTATTTTAATTTTATTTGTAGTTTTATTTATATTTGTTGTATTTAAGGAAGTGATTTTGTGAGATATTTTATAACATTTTCATATGATGGTTCCAAATATAATGGATATCAGAAACAACCTAGGGTTAAAACCATACAAGGAGAATTAGAAAAAGCGTTGAAGCAAATAAATGCGGGAAGAAATGTGTCAGTGTTTGCATCTGGTAGAACGGATGCTGGAGTTCATGCTTATAATCAAAGTGCACATTTTGATTTAGAAACAGAAATTACTTGTACTAAATTAAAACAGGCTTTAAATAGTTTAATTCCTCAGGATATATATGTAAAAAATGTTTATGAGACTAATCAAGATTTTCATGCTAGATTCGATGTAAAAGCAAAAGAATATATATATAAGATAAATATGGGAAATTATAATCCAATAGAGAAAGATTATGTATACCAATATAATAAAAAATTGGATATTCCAGAAATGGAGAGGGCCCTTAAATATTTGGAGGGCACTCATGATTTTAGATCCTTTGTAAAAATAGATGAAGAAAAAGATAACTACATAAGAACCATAGTTCAAACATCTTTAATAAGAGATGTAAAAAATGTTAACCAAATTACAATTTCTATATTAGGAACAGGCTTTATGCGATATATGGTTAGAAATATTGTTGGTATGCTTATAGAGATTGGTGAAGGGAAATATAGAAGCGAAGATATTATAGCGATTTTAAAAATGAAAGATAGAACAAAAGCGGGCGTATGCGCACCTGCTTGTGGATTGTACTTAAAAGATGTCTATTATTGACATCTTTTTCTATTGATTTTTTTTAATTATTAGATTATAATTGTTTTAGAATAAAAAGGTGATATGATGGAAAATACAAAAATTATTTTAGATAATGCTACTGAAACAAATGTAAACGGTATTTTTTATGTATTTAATTCAAAGTATTATTTCATTTATACAATGAGAGAACTTGATGAAAATGATTATGTTAGGCTATATGTTGTCCAAGTTTGCAAGGAAGTTCAAAATACACCAACAGGTCCAATTGACACTGGATATATGCTTGGTATGGAAATAAATGATTCAGAAGAATGGGCAAGAGTTCAAGAATCTATTACAAAAATTGTTGAAGATAAAAAGAATAATACAACAAATAGTGATATACAATATTTACCCATCAGTATGTTAGTCAATCTAAAAATTATTGGAAAAAATAAGTTTAAATTGATGAAAAGTATAGTTCAAGATAATTTCAAAATAGAGATTAAATCTTCTGAAGAAGCCAAAATAATAAGTTCATATTTAACACCAACACAACCATCTGGATCGATATCAAGCTCTGTTACGAATGATTCCACATTACCTTTAGAGAATTTAACCACTATACACACGACAGGTAATATACCATCTACTACAAACAATGGTGATGTAATAATTGATTATAGATCAAGATTTTTCGAAGAACAAGAAAAAAATCGAGAGTTGGAAGAACAGTTGAAGAGTTTGAATCAAAAATTAGAACAAATAAAAAATATAATAGGATAATTTAATATTAAATTATCTTTTTTTGCATAAAATTAATAGAGGAATAATATGAAAAATTTGATAAATTACTACTATGAATTAAATATAAAGACATTTAAAAAAATAGATGGAAAATTTGTTTTTGAAGTAAATAATAAATTATACGAGTTTGTTCCTTTTTATGGTGAGATAAATACTTTCTACAAAAATTATTTAACTGTTTTAAGAAGTAATAAGTATTGTCACGAAATAGTGTTCAATAATCAAAAAAATATTTTAACATTTTATGAAGGCAAGCCATACTTATTATTAAGAAAAAATTTATCTATGGAAAATAAGGTTGATTTGAATGAAATAGTAACTTATGATATACCAATTTATAGTGAATCAAAGCTAGAATGGAAAAAATTATGGAAAGAAAAAATAGATTATTATGAATATCAAATGAGTCAATTATCCCACAAATATAAACTCTTAAAAAATAGTTTTGATTATTATATAGGGCTTAGTGAAAATGCAATAGTTTTGCTTAACTATGTTAAAGAAAAAGATATAAGATTTTATATGTGCCATAGACGTATAAATCACAATGAAAAATTAGATAATTTCTTTAATCCAATAAATTTTGTTGTTGATAATTTAGCAAGAGATGTTGGAGAGTATATAAAAGTTAATTTTTTTACGGATGGTTTAAATTTAGACGATATTTACAATTATATAGATAAATTAGATTTCAATGAGTCGGAGTGTATATTATTTTTTGCAAGATTAATCTATCCTTCGTATTATTTTGATGTGTATGATCAAATAGTTCAAGGTAATGTATCAGAGGAAAAAATAGAATTATATACAAAAAAGAATGTATCATATGAAACATTCTTGGTAAAAATTTACAATTATTTAAGATTAAACTTTAATTTTCCAGAGATTGAATGGTTAGAAAATTAACCTAAATTTACGACGTCTTTCACTTCAGGCACTTCGTTTATTATAGCGGCTGCTATTCCATCATGTAATGTTACATCTAACATATGACAATTAGCACATGCTCCCATCATTCTAATATATACTGTGTTATTTTCAAATTTTACAAATTCAATGTTTCCACCATCATTTATTAAAAATGGTCTTAATTTATTAATAATAGCTTCGATTTTTTCTTCTATTTCTTTCATGTTTATCACCGAGATGTATTATATAATAGTATTGAAAATTTGTAAAGTCTTTTTTTATCTGTAAAAATGTGTTATAATTTCAGCAGGTGGTAATATGTCAAAAATTAGTAAAGGGAGAATTATTAGAGGAATTGTATCGGGCATTGAATCATATGGTGTGTTTGTGTCTTGTGATGATTATTATACTGGGTTAATACATATTTCTGAAATATCACATGGGTTTGTAAAGAATATAACTGATTTCGTAAAAATCGGTGATTTGATTTTCGTTGAGGTGTTAGATGTTGATGAAGAATTAGGTCATTTAAAACTTAGTATAAAGAATATAGAATATAAAAAAAATATTGCAATAAAAAGAAGAAAAATTAAAGAAACTTCGCTAGGATTTAAAACTTTAGAGTATAAATTGACCTTTTGGATAGAAGAATCCTTAAAAAAAATAAAAAATCATTAAATTATATATTGACAAAACTAATTCCACGTGGTATAGTTAATACTGTCAATGTTTTTTCGGGCGATTAGCTCAGTTGGTTAGAGCACTTGCCTTACAAGCAAGGGGTCATAGGTTCGAGTCCTATATCGCCCACCATTTTTTTGCCGGAATAGCTCAATTGGTAGAGCAACTGACTTGTAATCAGTAGGTTGTGGGTTCAAGTCCTATTTCCGGCACCATTTTTATGGAAGGGTAGCGAAGTGGCCAAACGCGGCAGACTGTAAATCTGTTCCTTCGGGTTCGATGGTTCAAATCCATCTCCTTCCACCACTTTATTTTATAAAAACATGCCGCGCATTGTCAATGTAAAATTGCCTCGTAGCCAAGCGGTAAGGCACCACACTTTGACTGTGGCATGCGCTAGTTCGAATCTAGCCGAGGCAACCACAATTTTGTTCCGCTAGCTCAGTCGGTAGAGCATTTGACTTTTAATCAAAGGGTCTGGAGTTCGAATCTCCAGCGGGACACCATCTTATGTGCCTGAGTGGCGAAATTGGTAGACGCACAGGACTTAAAATCCTGCGGGAGTCAAATCCCGTGCCGGTTCAAGTCCGGCCTTAGGCACCATATAAAAAACAAACAAATATTATTTATTTGTTTTTTTATATTTAAAAGTAAAACATAGTTTAATTTAAATTCAAAAAATTAAATTTCTATTGAAACAACGGCCTTTGGTTAAATTTCAAGACCGGAACTAAAACAATTAATATTAAATAAGTTTTTATATTTTAATATTTTTAAATATTTTTCATAAAATTTATTGACAAGCAAAATATAGTGTGTTATAATCAATTTTGTCAAACACATTTTGGAGATTTTGGAGAAATACCCAAGTCTGGTTGAAGGGACCGGTCTTGAAAACCGGGAGGTCGGCGACGGCGCGGGGGTTCGAATCCCTCTTTCTCCGCCATTTTATAGATTGTTTGCTAATATCGCGGGATGGAGCAGCTTGGTAGCTCGCTGGGCTCATAACCCAGAGGTCGTTGGTTCAAATCCATCTCCCGCAACCAAATGGTTCCGTGGTGTAGCGGTTATCACGTCTGCCTGTCACGCAGAAGATCGCGAGTTCGATTCTCGTCGGAACCGCCATTTTTTTTGGCTCCATAGCTCAGTCGGTAGAGCAGAGGACTGAAA
>JAFQQQ010000008.1 GCA_017410525.1 Bacilli bacterium
ACCATGTCCCGGATCTATAGTTATATCATATATATTATTTGGAAGTATTGTTTTCTTTATTTTTAAGTTTAAATAATTTTTATTTTTATAATTATTAAAATCAATATTTATTTTATTATTAGAATTATTTTTAGTAATAGTATAATACTCTATATTTTCATATTCTGTATTATTTTTTAAGTTATAATATTTATCATTTTCTTTTACTAATAATAAAAACTTACCTAATTTTAATTCATCTAAATTTATTCCTTCGTTATTTTTATCTGATAAATGAAAACAAGTTTTATTCTCTTCTATATTTAATTCATGATCTACTAAGATTTCTTCTTTTGTATTTTTTAATACAAGAGAAATATTACCCTTTAATTTTTTATCTATACAAGCACTTATATTTAAATGAGTTCCAAATACTGTATATCTATCTACATAAAAAGATTCTTCTTCTGTTATTTCTACTATTCTTTTCAAATCGTTTAAATAAATAAAATAATAATAACAAAATCCACTTATTATCAATAATAAAAGAAATATAAGTTTATTTTTCATACTACCACCTATTTAATTATATCAAAAAAGTATGGTTAATACCATACTCCAAATACAATAGCTGCCATACTAAGAACTAGCCCTATACACCAGAAAGTTATTACTATATCTCTTTCTTTCCATCCTAACTTTTCTAAATGATGGTGAAATGGTGTCATTAAGAAAACTTTCTTGTGTAAAAACATCATGCTCCCTATTTGTATCAAACAAACTAAAGTTTCAAATATAAATACACCTGCAACTATTATGAATGTTAATTCGTGTTTAGTTATAATAGCTATTGTTGCCATTGTAGCGCCCAAAGCTAAACTTCCTGTATCTCCCATAAATACTTTTGCTGGTCTTGAATTAAACGCAAGAAATCCAAGCAAACATCCAACAAGCACAAAACAGAAAACCGCTATATCACCTGTACCTGTAATTGCTGGAGAATTCGCACTTATTAAAGCAAATGTTAAGAATGCAATTAATGAAAGACCTCCTGCAAGGCCATCAAGTCCATCTGTAATATTTACTGCATTTGAACTTGCCACTAACATAAAAAGTAAGAATATTCCATAGAACCAACCAAGATTTATTTCTATACCTAATGTATACACTTCAACAATAGGTTCTGCACCACTCTTCATATATATAAAGAAGAATGTAAGAGCGATTAATATTTGCCCCGCCAATTTTTGAAATTCTGTAAGTCCTACATTATTTTTTCTTTTTATAATTAAAAAGTCATCTATAAATCCCAATAAACCATAAGCCAAGAATACAAATAAGACTATAAATAAATTTGATGAAAATTCTATTTTATTCCAAAGAAGTAATATAGTAATAGCTACTACAGTTGGAATTATAAATATCAAACCTCCCATAGTAGGGGTTCCTTCTTTTTCTTTATGATTTTTAAATAAATAACTACTTAACGATTGTTTTGCTTTTAATTTTTTTAAGAGTGGTACTAATATTACACCAAATATAATTGATATTATAAATCCAATCATTAGTGCAAGTACACCTCTAGTTAGTTGATACATATATTTCACCTCAAATATTTTATTACTTTCTGTTTATCACTAAAAGGAATCTTTTTATCTTTTATAATTTGATAATCTTCATGTCCTTTTCCTAACAATAATAGTATATCATTTTTTGATAACATTTGTATACTCTTCTTTATCGCTTTTTCTCTCTTTACAATAATTTTATAATTTTTAGTGTCAAGTTTACACACTATATCTTTAAGTATTCTTTTAGGTTTCTCATTTCTTGGATTATCACTAGTAAAAATTACATAGTCTGAATATTTAGTAGCAATTTCACCCATTATACTTCTTTTAGTCTTATCTCTATTTCCACCACAACCTACCATTGTTATTATTCTATTGTGTGATATTTTTTTTACATTAGTTATTATTTTTTCTACTGCATCAGGTGTATGTGCGTAATCTATTATTATAGTATTATCTTTATGATGTATCATATCCATTCTACCATTAGGTGAATCTAAACTACTTATTATCTCTCTTATATTTTCAACATCTAATAATTTTAATAATATTATTACGATAGTTACATTATAGATATTATATTCACCAATTAATTTAGTAAAATATTCTTCATCATTCAATTTAAAATTAGATCCTTTTATAGTGGATTTAATATGACTTATTTTATAATCATTACTAGTTTTACCATAAGTTATATTTTTATTATCTAAAATAAAATAATCTTTATATTTATCATCACTATTTATAATAGCATAACTATTATTAGTCATATTAAATAATTTTTGTTTTTCTAATACATAATTATCAATTGTACCATGGTAATCTAAATGATCTTGTGTTAAATTAGAAAATATCACATAATCAAAAATAAGAGTATCTACTCTCCCCATAGATAAACCTTGACTACTAACTTCCATAACTACATATTCATAACCTTTTTGTACACATTCTAATAACATTTCATATAAATTATAAAGGTTGGGAGTTGTATTATTTAAAGTTCTTTGTTCGTCAGTTAAATAAAAACCTAAAGTACCTATATAAGCACATTTCTTATTTAATTTATTAAGCGCTTGATATATAAGATAACAAGTTGTTGTCTTGCCATTAGTTCCTGTCATTCCAATCAATTTTAACTTTTTTATCTCATCATAATAATTATTTTCTAAATATTCTTTTAAATATTCTTTAGTATCTTTAACTAGTATAGTGTTAACACTATATTCTCCTTTTTCTACTATTACTGTAGTTGCTCCGTTTTCTATTGCATCATTAACATATTTATGACCATCATTATTTATTCCTCTTAAAGCAATAAAAGTATCACCTATATTAACTTTTTTAGAATCAATTTTTATATTCATAGTATCACCTCAATATATTTTATGAATAATATATGTGTTGGTGTTTTCAAAAAATTATTATACAAATAATCAATGTTTTTGTTGAAATGTGTATTAGAAGTTTGCTATAATATATATGGATACGTTTGAAAATATCAGATTGTTTTCCCTTTCTTGAAAAAGAAAGGTGGTAGTTAATTATGACAAAAAGAGAATTATCTCAATTTATTATAATTCTACTATTATTTTTTATAGTAATCACCTTACTATTTAAATAATAAAAACATCTGATTTCAACAACAGTTGATTTCAGATGCCTATCCGTAAAGGGTTTACATCTGATTCTCGCAATCAAATGTATCCTTTTTATTTTATGCAAGTTTCCTTGACATATTCATTATAACAAAATATATATATATTGTCAATTTTATTTGTTGTAATATACATGTTCATTATGATATAATGACTTTAGGAGGGTTAATATGTTAACATATTTAAATTATAATAATATCAATATAGATGAAGAACTTTTAAAAATACAAAATACCAAAAGTGCTGAAATAGTATTAGAACCTACTAATAAAAAATGTTTATTTATTTTAGGAATGCTATTTGCATATGGAATTAAAATAAAACTTTTAAATGAAAAAGAATTAAATCTAGCAGAAACAAATAAATCTTTTTCTATGATGCCTTATGTATGGAGTAAAATTGGTGATAATGGATTTAACTATTCTAATGTTGTAACAGAAATGGATAAAAGAATTGAAAATATAAAAAGAATCGGAGTTAATGTTGAAAAAATAAATAGTAATCCAATTAATAATAAAATATTTTTAATTTGTCCTGTAAGGAATGCTACTGAAAGTCAAAAGAAATGGATTGAAGAATTTGTTAAAGAAAAAATTAATGATGGATATGTTATACATGCACCACACCTTCATACAGTACAAAGCGATTTATTTGGTGGGTATGCTATCTGTAAACAAAATGCTAATGCGGTTGCTACTTCTGAAGAAATAGATATTTATTATGATCAATCAAGTACTGGTAGCGTTTTTGATTTAGGTGTAGCATATGCTTTAAATAAACCGTTAGTAATTTTAAACAAAGATGAAATTATATTTGATGATAATAATTTTGTTGATTCAATAGTAAAATCCTGGGTCTATAAAAAAGAAAACCAAAAAGTATTACAAAAAAAACACTAAATAGTGTTTTTTATTTTTTATCTAAAGTTTTTTGTTTATCTGTTGTTTTAACAAAAACATATTTATAAGGGCCAATTAATTCTCCGTTTTCATCAAGTATACCCGCTCCTTCAAGTTTTTCTTGTGAATATTCTTTAGCAAGTTCAGGGCATTCCTTTGCTAATATTTTTAATCCTTCTAATTCTTCTTGTTGTCTTTTTAAAAAATCATCAATATCAATAGTTTTACTTACTACTTTTTCATTTATTTCAAGATATTTTAACAAGATATCTTTTTTAGTTAACATTAAAGGATTTAATATTTGACCATTTTTATAGGTAGCTACTGCTAATATAGAATAATATCTAGTTAAAGATTTAACTTTATCATTTTCTTCTAATACTAATTTTTCTTTTGTTAAAACTTCTCTATATTCGTTATCTATTATATTTTCACATATAAATTTATGTGCTTCTTTTTCTATAACGTACAAACAAAATACATTATATTTTTTCATAAAACCACCCTATCTATTAGTTACTTTAAGTCTATCACTCAAATGTTTTTTACACTCTTCTATATCGTTAAAGTAAATTACTTTGTCTTTTAATTTTTCATAAGTTTCATTACCTTTACCAAGAACCATAACCATATCTCCTGGTCTTGCTACATCTATAGCTCTTTTAATTGCTTCACTTCTATCTATTATTATTTCATAATTATTTCTATCTTTTATATTTTCTATCATCATTTCTATGATATCTCTAGGATCTTCTGATCTTGGATCTTCATATGTAAATATAGCAAGGTCACAATTTTTAGAAACTATTTCACCTACAGTTTTTCTTTTGTAAGGATCCCTTTCTCCTGCTTGACCAATTACTACTATACTTCTTTTTACTGGAAGTAATCTCACATATTCAAGTAATTTTGTTATACCATTTGGAGTATGAGCATAATCAACCATTACATAGAAATCTTGTCCCATATCTATCATTTCTAATCTACCACTTACTTTTAATAGCGGTATTCTAGATTCTATATAATCAAAATCATAACCTAGTGCGAATAAAGTAAGTATAGCCGCACTTAAATTATATATATTGAATAATCCAGCCATAGGACTATCTATTTCATACTCTTTATCTTTATAAACGATTGTAAATAAATTTCTTCCTGGATATAATCTAATATTTTTAAAATATAAATCGTTATCTACACCTTCACCGTAAGTTAAAACTTTTCCATTACTTGATGCTTTTGCTTGTTCAAAATGTTCATCATCTTTATTTAATATACAAAATCCAGAGTTTTTAGTTTGACCAAATAATTTACACTTATCAGCAATATAATTTTCTAAAGTACCATGTATATTTAAGTGTTCACTAGTTATATTCGTTAAAATTGATACATCATATTCTATGTTTTTAACTCTACCTCTCATTAAAGCTTCACTACAAACTTCCATAGCACAATATTTACAATCAGCATCAACAAACTCTCTTAAATATCCATAAAGTTTATCTGCATCAGGAGTTGTATTATTTGTATCTTTATTAAATTTAGCACAACTATATCCATTAGTTCCAATATAACCACTATTTTCTAATCCTAATAAAGTTTGGACCATAGTAGCAACACTAGTTTTTCCATCAGTTCCAGTAACACCTATCATAGTAAGTTTAGATTCTGGCACATCATAAAACTTAGATTCTATTATAGGAAGTATCTCATTTGGATTTTTTACTTTAATTATAGGTACACTTTTTTCTCCAACATCTCTCTTTACAATTACAGCTACTGCACCTTTTTCTATCGCATCATCTATAAAATCATGTCTATCTAAAGTACCCATATCAGTACAAACAAATAAATCTCCATTTTCTATTTCTCTACTATTTATTTTTATTCCTGTAATTTCTACATCATAATTACATTCCATTAGTTCATTTAATCTTTTCATATTATCACCACAATATTATTATATAACAAACTTCAACTCTTTTACAATTAATTTACTTATTTTCTTTGTAATTTCTTTAATTTCTTGACATTATTTCTTAATTCATTTATCATGATTGTATTAAAGGTGATTGTATGAAAGACATTAATTTTATAAGTGCGTGTTCTGATTTAGGAGTACATGTATGTGGGAGCGATAAAGGCCCTGCTGTTTTAACTTCTAATTTCAGTATTAAAAATTATATATTAGAAAAAGAAAACATAAACAAAAGCTTTGATCCTAATGATTTAAGAAAAAACGAAAAATATATAAATAATTTTACTAAAAAAGTATTTGATACAGCTCTAAATATTTTAAATGATAATAAAACACCATTACTTATTGGTGGTGATCATAGTACGGTTATTGGGAGCGCTTTAGCCAGTCAAAAATACCACAATAATATAGGTATTATTTGGGTAGATGCACATGGAGATTATAATACTTTTGAAACTACTAAATCAGGTAATATACATGGGTTGCCTCTTGCTTCTATTACAGGTTATAAGTGTAAAGAACTAACCTATTTTATAACAAATAATTTTATAAATCCTAAGAACTGCGTTGTGGTAGGTGCAAGAAGTATTGATCCTTGGGAAATTGGAAATATGGTTGATGCAGGTGTTACTATATTTACAACTAAAGATGTCAAAAATGAAGGTGCAGATGTAATTATGAAAAAAGCAATTGATATTGCTTATAATAATACTAATGGAGTACATATAAGTTTAGATTTAGATGTAATAGACCCTATTATAGCACCTGGTGTTAGTATACCAGAAGATAATGGTATAAGTGATACTGAAATGTATTTAATAGTTGATGAGATACTAAAACATAAAGACATAGTTAAATCTATAGATTTAGTTGAATTAAATCCAGAACTTGATATAGATAATAAAACTAAAAACATCGCGCTTAATATATTGAATAAATTAACAAAATAAGCACATTAATTAATTTGTGCTTATTTTATTTATATTATTATAATTTATTTCTACTATATATTTATATCCATAATAATTACTTAAATCTATTAAAACATGACTAATGTAATTATCTTTCTCTACAGTTATAGGTACATTTATAATAGTACAGTCTATTATACTACAATTATTTATTTCGTTTAATAAAGTAAAATACTTAACTATATTCATATTATAAACTATTTTACTACTATCAGTATATGTAGTTTTAGAATCTGAATTTTCAATTAATAATTCTATATTTTTATATTTATATCTATCTACATCAAAATCAAGCGTTACTTGAGTATTATTTAAATATACTAATCCTTCTTTTTTTACATAATTAAGTCCATTATAATTAAATATATCTTCGTTGTTATTTACAGTTCCTGTTATTTGATTTATAATTTCATTATTGTTTATTTTATAAATGTATTCATAATTCATAACTTCTTTATTTGTCTCTTCAGGAACATAGTTAGGAGTACTAGAATTATCTCCTATACTTATAAAAATAAATACAAACACAAAGAATATAGCATATAAACTTAATTTAGTTAAAGCCTTCTTTTTAGGATCTCTTAACCATTCTCTTACTTTTTTTATAAAATTCATACTATCACACTACCCTATTATTTTACCTATTAACGATTCTTTTAAACCATTTAAGTAATCTTTAGCATTCATTCTTGATTTACCTTCTGGTTGAATAACTGTTAAAACAATTACCCCATTATGCGTTTTAACACCTATTCCTTCTTTATATATTTTTACTATTTCGCCATCTAATTTATTTGGAAAATATTCATCTATTATAATAGACTCCCATACTTTAAATCTCTTACCTTCTAACATAAAATAAGCTCCCGGAAAACTATTTAATCCTCTTATTTGATTATATACTTCTTTGCTAGTTTTACTAAAATCAACCTTTTCATCAATTGGTTTTATTATAGGTGCGAACGTTACTTGTCTCTCATCTTGTTTAATTCTTTTATTAGTACCTTCTATTATACTAGGTAAAGTTTCTATTAAAAGTTCACTACCTAATTTACTTAATTTATCGTGTAATGTACTTGCAGTATCAGTATCAGTTATTTCAACTTCTTTTTGACTTATAATATCTCCATCATCCATACCAGGAGCCATATACATAATTGTAACGCCTGATTTACTATGTCCTTCTATAACTGCCCTATGGATAGGTGCTCCACCTCTAAGTTTAGGAAGTAACGAAGCATGTACATTAATACACCCTAATCTTGGATAATCCAAAAGTTCTTTAGGCAGTATTTGCCCATAAGCACAGGTAACAATTAAATCTGGATCTAAATCAATTATTTCTTGATATTCTTCTTTAATTTTATTTAATTGTATAACTACTATATTGTTTTTTTCTGCAAGTATTTTTATTGGAGGTTTAGCAACCTTACCACTTCTACCTACTTGCTTATCGGGTTGTGTTACTACTGCTTTTACTTTATAATTTTTTATTAAAACATCAAGTATAGGTACACTAAAATTAGGAGTACCCATAAATACTATTCTTAGTGGCCTTTTTGTTTCAATATCTTCAATATTCATGTTATCACCAATAACATTATACTAAAAAAAAATAGAAAAATCTATCTTTTTATTATTAACTATTCTTAAACTTTTTAACTTTTATAAATATAACTAAAAACAATATAAAACCTGTTCCTATATATAAAGGATAATTATAATATTTTATTTCTACATCTAAATAAACATCAAAAGAATATAAAATATCATAATTATTTAATATAGTTACTGTACCTATTTTATCACCTTTTTTTATATCTCTGTTTAACTTTTCTATTCCTTCATATTTATAAGTTAATTTATCTTTAGTAATTGTTTTTTCTAAATATAATTCTTTATCTTCAGGGGACTTAATATCATAAGCTTTAGTTTTACTATTTTTTACTTCTATTGTTTTTAATAATTCATTTTTACTTAATATATTTATATAACCATAATTAGTAGAATAATATCCATATATATTTATTGTATCTTTTAAGTTATTAATTGTTCTTACATCTGCACCTAAAGTTATAAGTAAATAATCTACTCTATCTATAGATGTTGTACTAGCAAGACACATCCCAGCACCATATGTAAAACCCGTTTTAGAACCATCAATAATAGATGTATCTAAATTATATAGATTACTTGTTACCGTTAATGTTTTTTCTATTTTTTTATTAATACTATTTATAGTGTAATAATTAGTATTAAATATTGTTTTAAATGTTTCATTTTCTAAACTATATATTAATATTTTAGCTAAATCAGAGGCAGTAGAATAATTATTTTCACTATCCATACCTATTGGATTATCAAACTTAGAATTAGTTACTCCAATTTCTTCGACTTTTTGATTCATTAAATTAGCAAACGATTCTATACTGCCACTAATATCTATTGCGAGTGCTTGAGCAGCATCTGCTGCACTAGGTAACATTAAAGCATATAAAAGGTCCATATAAGTTAGTTTATCTCCTACTTTAAATCCAGCTTTAACATAACCATCTAATCCTTTTAACATTCTACTAGTTATTGTAACTTCTTTTTCTAAATTATCTGTATTTTCTATTACTGTTATAGCAGTTACTATTTTAGTGAGTGATGCAATCTGTACAATATCTTGACTATTTTTTTCATATATAATACTTTTATCATTCATATTATATAAAATAGCATTCTTTGAATTTATTTCTAATCCTTTAACATTTATAAATAGAAATAAAGTAATAATTAAAAGTATTAGTTTTTTCATATAATCACCATAAATATTATACCTTAATTATAATTTTTTAGAAATAGAAAAAGATAGAAATGCTATCTTATAATTCTACATTGTGATATACATTTTGTACATCATCTACTTCATCTAACATAGTAAGTAATTTATTAAATGTTTCTAAATCTTCACCAGTTAAAGTTACTCTATCTTTTGGTAATAAACTTATTTCATCAACAGTAAATTCTATATCATTTTTGATACTTAATATTGCTTCTTTAATTTTAAATAAATCATTAGGATTACCATATATTAAAGTATTACCATTATCATTTTCCATATCAACAAAATCAATATCATTCATAATTAATGCATCCATAATAGATTCTTCATCTATACCAGTAAAACCTACTATACATAAATTATCATACATATAAGCAACACTACCCATAGCACCCATTTTAACTTTGCATTTATTAACTACTGTTCTAACATCGCTTACACTTCTATTTACATTATCTGTTAAACATTCTACCATTAGTGTAGATCCATTTGGACCAAATAATTCATAAGTTACTACTTCGTAGTTTTCACCTGCACCACTATTTACTTTATCTATAGCTCTTTTAATTACATCACCAGGTACTTGTTCTTTTTTAGCTTTTTCAATTAACCTTTTCAAAGCCGGATTCCCTTCTGGAGTAGTACCACCATTTTTAGCTACTTGATATATTTCTTTAGCATACATACCATATAATTTTCCTTTAGCTGCTCCTGTCTTAGCTTTAGCAGCTGCTATATTCGGAAATCTTCCCATATTAATTCTCCTCCTTGTTAAAATCACCATTTTGTGCTTTTTTTAAAGCATCATGCGCGGCTATTTGTTCTGCTTCTTTTTTACTGTGAGCAGTTCCTTGTCCATACACTATATTATCTATTTTTACTTCTACTGTAAATGTTTTATCATGAGCAGGACCAGTTTCATCAATAACAACATACTCTAAACTCTTTTTATCAGTTTGAACTAATTCTTGTAATACTGATTTATAATCATCAAAGAAATCAACAGTTTTATCTTCTATTAAAGGGATAATGTGTTTGTAAATAAACTTTTTTACTTCTTCAAAACCTAAGTCTAAGTACATTGCCCCCATAAATGATTCAAATATATCAGCAACTATTGCTTTTCTATATTTACCACCACGTTCTTCTTCACCATGCCCAAGCCTTAAATATTCATTTAATCCAAGTCTTGATGAATATTCAAAGTTAGCATTCTCACATACATAATGACTTCTATATTTAGTCATCTTACCTTCTTCATGTTCTGTATTTTTATATAAATATTCACTTATTACAAGTTCAAGTACAGCATCTCCCAAGAATTCTAACCTCTCGTAACTCTTAACATCATTCTCATTTGCATAACTTGTATGAGTTAAAGCTCTTTCATATAATTTAACGTTTTTATAAGGTATTTCTAATTTTTCTAATAATTCCATTTATACCACCCATACCATTATATCAAAAAATTAGAAAAATAGAAATTCTTATTTTACTTTTTATATATTTTCTAGTATAATTATAGTGGTGTTAAAATGAAATATATACTAATAGGTTTAATTAGAGTATATCAATTACTACCATTTAAGTGTCATTCGTCTTGTAAATTCATACCTACTTGTTCTAATTACGGTATTGAAGCAATTAAAACGTATGGTAGTATTAAAGGTACTTATCTAACTATTAAAAGAATAATAAGGTGTAATCCACTAAGTAAAGGTGGATATGATCCTTTAACAAAGGAGAATGTTTATGAAAAAAATTAAAACTTTAATTATAGCAATTATCTTAATAAGTTTAACTGGTTGTTTAAAAAAAGATTCTATGGAAGATATAAAGATAGTTACCTCTTCATACCCTATTGAATATGTTGTTAATGAACTTTATGGTGAACATAGTACTATAACTAGTATTTATCCTAAAGATGATGAAACTATTAGCTTTGAAGTTACTGATGTTTTATTAGAACAATATAGCGATAATGAACTTTTTATATTTAATGGTCTATCTAAAGAAAAGCAATATTTAAAACAAATGTCAAAAAATAATAAAGAGTTAATGTTAATAGATTTTGTAGGAGATGACATTAAATTAGAAAACATTAATGCTATGGAAGAGTTATGGTTGGATCCAAATAATTTACTTGCTATAACAAATAATATAAGAAAAAGATTTAAAGGATATATTGATAGTACTTATTTAATTAATGAAATAGATTCTAATTATGAAAATTTAAAAATTAAATTAACTAGTTTAGATGGTAAATACTACTCTATTGGTAAAAATGCTAGCGCTAACACTATAATCGTTAGTGATGATGCTTTCTTATTCTTAAAGAAATATGGCCTTAAAGTTATTTCTATAGATCCTGATACTGCTAAAGATAAGACTATTGACGAAGCAAAAAGATTACTAAGTAATGGTACTTGTAAATATTTATTTATAAAGTATTTGGAAGATGATGAAACTATAAATACATTCATAAATGAAACTGGTGCACAATCTTTACAACTATATACTATGACTAACTTAAAAAATCTAAATGTAGAAAAAAATAATTATATTACTTTAATGGATCAGAACTTAGAAACATTGAAATTAGAATTATATAAATAAATAAAAAAGAAGAATTAATTTTCTTCCTTTTTATTTTTCATTAATAAGATTCCAGATATAATTGTAAAAGGAGTTAACATAATTCCTATACTCTGGAAAAACTTATTATTTATTGTAAGCAATATTTCACATATAAAAACCAAACTGAATAAAGTCCAAAAACAGTTTTTCTGCTTACTTATAAACTTTTTCATAATTTCCTCTTTTCTTTGGACAAGATGTATTATAACACACTACAAGAAAAAAGTAAAATTATTAATTACATATATTTTGTCATAGATTTCATCATTTGATTAACTTGCTTTTGACTTGGAGTTCTACCCATTTGCATCATCATAGCTTTAATCATTTGTTCATTTATAGGAGGATTCTTTTTTAAGTATTTTTTCATATAAAACCTAGCTAAGAAAAAACCTAAAACTGCCCCTACTATTAATCCAATTAATATATATAATATATCCATCCACATATTAACCATCCTTTCACTTATAATATTTTACTATATAATAACTTATTTTTCAAGTAAATTTATCTCTTAACCAAAAATATTCATTAGTATCAAAGTTACATATAAATATATTTTTATTATAAATATAAAATATACAAAGTATCTCTTTTAAATATTTATCATTATTTATTACACAACAACTTTTCCTAACTTCAAAATAATTATATTTGTCCAAATAAAATTTATTATTATTATATTTTAAATTTGTTTTCGTTTTAATATAATGTTTTAATGTTTTTACATCAAATAAATTACAAATATTGTAATATAAACTTATTCCATAACTATAATTTTCCTTATGCATTGTCTTTAATTTATATAATATATCAAACAAATACTCTTTGTTGTTTTTAAAATAATTATCTTTTATTATAAATAGATAGTACATACATCTCACCTAGTTTATTATAAAACATATTTCCCAAAAAAAATGTAGAAAAAAGAATATCAACTGTGAAGTGATATTCTTAATTTGGTTTAATATTTCCAAGTAATACTTCTAATTTTGATTTTTCATCCACTTTAGTACCTTTTTTAATACTTTGACTGGCAACATATCCATATCCATCAAATGAATATTCCATGCCTATAAATTCACATAATTTTATAACATCATATCTTGACCAGTTCATAATGTTCGGCATAGTATAATCGTTACTATTGGTAAGTAAGAATATTTTATCTCCTGATATAACTGTTGTATTTTTAGATGGGTATTGATTAATTATTCTATTTCCGCTACCTATAACAACAACATCCAATCCTTTTTCATTTAATTGTTCTTTTACTTTACTAACATCTTTATTGCTATAAGCAGATAATTTATAAGATATATCATCTTCATTGTTATTACTATTACTAAATATTTTCTTATACTTAGAAATATTTTGAACTAATTCCCTTATGCTTGCTGGAAGAGCTAAATTAGCGTTTTTCTTTGGTCTTTTAGCAGCTGCATAAATAATTATTTGTGGATTATCTTTGGGATACATAAGACCTATAGAAACTATATAGTCATTACTTCCTGTTAGGTATGCCCCATTTTCAAAAATTTGAGCAGTTCCTGTTTTACCTATTATATCAAATCCTTCAACATAATATTTACTTCCTGTAGGACTATCTGGTTGAATAACACTTTCCATTAAATCTTTTATCTTATTTATTGTGGTGGTACTAACTAATTGTTCGCTTTTTTCTACTTTAGTTTTAATTTCTTCATTAGTTCTACCATTAACCATTTTACTAATTATATTAGGTTTTACCATTACTCCATCATTAGCAACTATAGTGAGTGCTTGAAGCTGTTGAATTGCAGTTGTTGAAATACCTTGACCAAACCCAGCAGACATTAACTCTGTTTCATATTTATAACTTATATTACCTTTCTCTTCATTTGAAAGTTCTATTCCTGTTTTACTATTAAATCCATAACTTTCTAAGCATTTTTTTAATTTATCTTTTGATAAATAATCTTTAATAATATTTATAATAGCGACATTTGATGAGTAACTAAATCCTGAATCATAACTTAAGTAACCCCATCCTTTTTTATCCCAGTCACCTATTTTATAACCATCTTCAAACTCATATGTACCACTTAAATAAGTTTTTTCTCCATCATATAAGCCAGTCTCAATAGCACACATATATGTATATATTTTCATAACACTTCCTGGTTCATATGTATAGGAAACTAATGGGTTTTGATAAGTCATATTATTTGGTAAACTATTGGGATTGTAAGATGGATTTGTTGCACTCGCATATATATCTCCGGTTTTCGCATCCATTACAGTTACTATAGTCCAATCAGGATTATAGTCTTCTTGTATATTATTAACTGCTGTTTCAGCAAATCTTTGTATATTTGAATCAATAGTTAAATAAATATCATATCCATCAATCGAATTAATTTTTTCTTCTGGAGTATCTGGTATTTTAAAACCTTCTTTATCTTGTTGATACTTTATATATCCATCAGTACCTTGCAATTTATTTTCATAATTACTTTCAATTCCAAGTTCTCCTACTATCGTACTATCCATGGTATTAAAAGCATCATATCCAGTAACATTTATAACTATATTAGCCAAAGTTTCTCCATATGTTTTTATCAATAAAATACTAGTACCTTTTTTCATCCCTTTTACTGTTGTATTACTTATTTTAATAATCTTATCATTAAAAGGTTCTATAGTTATGCCACCATAGTTATTAAAAAAATTTTGATAATAATTATATAAATCGTATTCTTCTCCTAATTTTATGTTGATTCTTGTATATTGTTTAGCATACCCAATTATATAAGAAGCAAAATCCCCATTAGGATAATATCTTTTTACTGTTTCACTAAAACCTATTCCAGGTAAATCCAATTCTTCTATAGCAAGTTTAGTAAGTTCAGTTAAATTTCTACCAACTTTACCAAACTCTACTTGTTTTGATTTTTTATTTAATCTTTCAAGTATATATTCATAATTATCTTCACCGAGTACACTAGCTAACTTAGTAGCAGTATATTCTTTATCTACTACATGTTTTGGATTATCTTCATCTTTAGTTCTATTGGAATCAAGATGAGCTATCAAAGTGTAGGAAGAAATATTTTGTGCGAGAACATTACTTTCTATATCATAAATAGTTCCTCTTTCAGCAATTAATATATCTGTTACAGTTTGTCTATTAGCAGCAAACTTTTGCATATCAATTCCATATACTTTTTTAGATAATCCTAAATAACATAACTGTATAAATAAAATCAACATAATTACAAAGAAAGTAATAAAACAAATAATAGGCGCATTCCACTTAGGACGTCTAGGTTTAACGTTTTGATTATTCATTTTTACCTCCTTTTAATATTCTACTATATATCCATTATAACATTTATATTTTTATAAGTAAATTAAAAACATATAAGTTTTTACTTATATGTTATTTTACAACTATTATATTGTCGTTATTGTAAGCAAGACCCATTTCTTTTAAAACACTACTTAAGTTTTCATATGAAGTGAGTTCGTTTACCTGCATTACCAAACTCTGATTTTTCTTTTCTTGGCCATCTATTTGATATGAAATTTTTTCTATATCCATTTTAAGGTTACTTATACTAGCACTAGAAAATACCTTGATAAAAACTGTTAAAATTGCGCAAAAAACACCTAATGTATATAACATTTTTTCACCTTGTGTTAATCTTGCTACCTTTCTAGTACTATTTTTCATATTATCTACCAATTCTTTCTATTATTCTAAGTTTAGCACTTCTTGCTCTACTGTTTATTTCTAATTCATTTTTACTTGGGTCTATAGTTTTTATAACTTTAAACTTAGGTAAATATTCTAAAGGAACTATAGGTAAATGTTTTAAAGAATCATCTACTTTACTTACACTATTAAATATATTTTTGCATATCTTATCTTCTAATGAGTGGAATGTAATGACACATATTCTTCCTCCCACATCTAGAAGTTCTAATGCATCTTTTAAACTGTTTTCAAATACATTTAATTCATCATTAACTTCTATTCTTATAGCTTGAAATACTTTTCTCGCGGGATGTTTATCCCTTTTATATTTTTCTGGAACATTATTCTTTATTACTTCTACTAATTCTAAGGTAGTAGTTATAGGTCTAGAATTGATAATTCCTTTTGCTATACTGGAAGCATATTTTTCTTCTCCATATTTATAAAATATATTAACTAAATCTTGATAACTATAAGTGTTAACAACTTTGTACGCATCTAAATTTTTTGATTTATCCATTCTCATATCAAGTCTAGCATCTTGATGAAAACTAAATCCTCTATCTCCTTCATCTAGTTGCGGACTAGATACCCCAAGATCATATAGTATTCCATCTACTTTACTTATATTTCTTTTATTTAATTCTTCTTTTATATTTACAAAATTACTTTTTATAATTTCATAATTATTACCTATTTTATTAAGCCTTTGTGAGCTTGATAAAATAGCATCGTTATCTTGGTCAAAGGCGAATAAAAACCCCTTTTTTATTCTTTTTAAAATCTCGCTACTATGTCCACCATAACCTAAAGTACAATCAACTATTACACCATCTTCTTTTAGTTTTAAGTTGTCTATACATTCCTGCAATAATACTGATATGTGTTTATTATCCATAATAATTACTTGTGAAAAGACTATCTGCTATATCTGATAAATTTTCTTCATTATTAGCAATAAATTCTTCCCATCTTTCCTTACTCCAAATTTCTAATTTTTCATCTACACCGATTATAATACAATCTTTTTCTAACTTAGCAAATTCAATTAAAGGATTTGGAATGTTGATTCTACCTTGCTTATCATATTCACATATAGTAGCGCCAGATAAAAAGATTCTCATAAATTGTCTCTTATCTTTTGTGTCAGGTAACTCTTTATACTTATTTATTATTTTATCCCATTCACATTTAGGATATAAAAACAAACATCCATCAAGGCCACGAGTAACTATAAAATTTTCACCTAAATCATCACGAACTTTAGATGGAACAATGATTCTTCCTTTAGCATCTATACTGTGATGATACTCCCCCATAAACATAGTTATCTACCACCTTCTACCACTTTTTGTCACCTTGTACCACTATTATACCCCTTTTATAAATATTTGTAAATAGTTTTTACTACTTTTTTTAAATATTTTACATTTATTTTTTAAAACAAAAAAAGGATTATTTTTTAATCCTTTTATTCTGTTCGTAAAGCAATTACTGGATCCTTTTTACTTGCTACTTTAGAAGGAATCAAGCCTGCTATTATAGTTAATAATGTACTAATAATTATAAGTATTATTGCACCCATTATTGGTAATTGTGCAGTTACTATTACTCCAGTGATATTTTTAATAATTATATTTATAAGTAAATTTAATATACAAGTTATAATTATGCCTATTGCCCCGCTTGTTAATCCTACTATAAATGTTTCAGCATTAAATACTCTAGATATATCCTTTTTACTTGCACCTATACTTCTTAGTATTCCTATTTCTTTTGTTCTTTCAAGGACAGAAATATAAGTAATAATACCTATCATTATACTAGAGACTATTAATGATATTGAAACAAACGCGATAAGTACATAACCTATAACATCTACTATAGTCGTAACACTACTCATAAGCATTCCTACATAATCTGTATATTCTATTTTATCTTCTTCTTTCCCTTCTCTTATTTTTAAATCATTATATTCTTTAATTATTTGTTCTATTTTATCTTTAGATTCAAAATCTTTTGGATAAAGGTTTATAGCATATGGATCTTCTAATTGAACTACACCCATATTTGATAAATTATTTTCTAAAGATTCTAAACCTGTAAATGGTTTATTAGTAAATACATTTATATCTTTATTTTCTAATTGTTCTTTTGCAATTTCACTATTATTTATTTGATTTATAACATACTCAGTTAATCCTTTAGTATAACCTATGCCATTAGTAACTGATAGTTTACTTCCCTCTTTAGGTTTAATTATACCTACTATATTTAAATCTATTCCATTATTTACTAGTTCACTTATATAAAATAAATCATTACTTTTATCTACCCATACACCATTTTCTAATTTATAATAATCACTATTTAATACAAGTTTATAATTAGTATCTAATATATCTTCATATGAATATTTAGTTTGTTCAAAATCTTGAATTTCTTTACCTTGCATCATATTCATCATTGTTTCTTGTATTTCTTTTTGATCTTTTATTCCTATTGCATATAATACATAATCTACTATTTCATTATTTTCATCTACTATTAATACCATTTCATCATACTTTTCAGGCATTTTACCTTTTATTACTTCATATTGACTATTAAGTAATTTAGTATTTGTTGTTAATTCATTAAATATTTGTACTCCACTAGACATATTAGTTTGATTATTAGAAACAGCAGGATTAAACATACTCATCATATTACTTGGATTTACTTTTAAACTATCTTTAGTATATATTTGTAAATTTAAATTATATGTATATTTAATATCATTTGTATATTGTTTTAATTCTTTATTATTCTCAATATATTTTTTAAATTCAACTAAGTTATTAGTAGTAATACCACCATACATTGTACTAATCATATCCGTCATTATATTATTTGAATATATAGCATCTAAATCGTGTTCTTTACCACTACCTTTACCCATAAATGAAGTCATAAGAGTTGCAGTATCTACTGTATTTTTTTCTATCATCAAGGGATAACTTGTTAAGGTATCTTCTTGAATTTTAGCTATATAATTATTAACTCCGTTTGATAAAGAAAGTATTAGAGCAATACCAATTATACCAATAGAACCAGCAAAAGAAGTAAGAAGTGTTCTACCTTTTTTAGTCATTAAATTATTAAGTGACAAAGAAAGCGCGGTAAGAAAACTCATGCTAGTTTTTTTATCCTTACCTTGTTTTGATTTTATTTTTTCTTTACCATCATATGGATTAGTATCATTTGTTACTTCTCCATCTTTTAAACTTATTATTCTGTTAGAGTATTCATTAGCTAAATCAGGATTATGTGTTACCATTATTACTAATTTATCTTTACTTATTTTCTTTAATAAATTCATTATTTGAACACTAGTTTCGGAATCGAGGGCACCCGTTGGTTCATCTGCTAAAAGTATATCTGGATTATTTATAAGAGCTCTTGCAATAGCAACTCTTTGCATCTGTCCACCACTTAATTGATTTGGTCTTTTATGAATATGATCTGAAAGACCTACTTCTTTAAGTGCTTTTATTGCTCTTTTTTTTCTTTCTTTTTTACTTACACCAGATAGTGTAAGCGCAAGTTCTACATTTGATAATACCGATTGATGTGGGATTAAATTATAACTTTGAAATATAAACCCTATTCTATGGTTTCTATAAGTATCCCAATCTCTATCTTTATATTTCTTAGTTGAAATTTCATTTATTATTAAATCACCACTATCATATTTATCAAGACCACCTACTATATTAAGTAAAGTTGTTTTTCCAGATCCAGATGGCCCAAGTATAGATACAAACTCATTTTCTCTAAAATTAATACTAACTTTATTAAGTGCTTTTTGAGTAAAAGTACCTGTTTTATATATCTTTGTTATATTTTTTAATTCTAACATAAAACCTCCTTATTTAAACATATATAATTATATCATTTTTATGAAAAAAAGTGAATTACTCACCTTTAATCGCTTCAGTAAGTTCTATTGTTGTTTCTCCTATTTTGTTTTCTCTATAGTACTTAACTTTTATTTTATCTCCTAATTTGTGCTTATAAAGTATATATTTAAAGTGGGATACATCCTCTACTTTACTTCCATCTACTTCAATGATTACATCCCCTACTTTAAGACCTGATTTAGCAGCAGGCATATTTTCCTCTACAAAAGATAAAACTGCTCCAAACTCTACATCACTACCTATTCTTAGATTATAATAATACTGTAAAGCAAAAGTATTTGTTAAATCTACAAGTTGTACTCCTAAATATGGTCTTTCAAGTGTACTTCCGCTTTCTATGTTGGTAAGTATTTCATTAACCGAATTGATAGGAATAGCAAATCCCATACCTTCTACACCGCTACCTACAAGTTTAGATGATGTTATACCTATTACTTCACCTTTAATATTACAAATAGGTCCACCACTATTACCACTATTTATAGAAGCATCTGTTTGTATAACTTCCATCAAGTAATTATTACTTACAGATACCATTCTATTTATACCAGATACTATACCTTTTGTTATTGTTCCCATATATTCTTTACCTAATGGAGCACCTACAGTAAATACAGTATCTCCCAGTTCAAGATTAGAGGAATCTCCTAAAGTAGCAACTTTTTTCACTTTATCTTTAGTTAATTTTAAAACTGCAATATCGTAATACTCATCTCCACTCACTAAACTGGCCTCTGAATCAGTTCCATCTGAGAATGTTATTACATATTTTTTGCCACCATCTATAACGTGATAATTAGTTAAAATATATCCATATTTATCATCTGTTTTGTAAACAAATCCAGATCCAGAAGAAGATGTTCTATCCCCTGTTACTTCTATATATACAGCTGCTTCATAAACATTGTTTATAGCGTTTTTTAAATCACTTATTTCTTCTACTGTAGTTGTTTTAACATTTTCGCTAGTTACTCTTTGAACTAATACATTTCCATTATTTCCTATAGCTATAAAGCAATACATAAGTCCTGCGCCTACAAAAAATGAAACTATTGTTAAAAATATTTTAGATGTTAAAAGTTTTTCCGTTTTTATTTTGTTTTTCATATTTTCCTCCCAACTATAATTAGTTTATACCCATTTTAAGAAAAAAAATATCATTTTTTTGATTTTTTAGTGATCTAATGTATATATAGTGTCAAATATTCTTCTATTATTTTTTCTCCATAATGCTTACCAGCTTCACTTAATAACTTACCAACATTATAACAGGCATTTAAATCACTTCTATTTTTACTATAATCTTTTACTCTTTTATATATTTCGTTATTTATTAATTCTTCCTTTATTTGATTGTAATAATTCATAATAACCTCCTCACTTTTACACTTTATCATAGTTAAAAATATTAATCAAACGCACATTTTTCTTAAATTGTTATTTTATTTTTACAGGAATAAAAAAACTACATACAGTTATTTAACTTCTGTAGTTTTTGCTATTACTATTTTATTAAAACTGTAGTTTTCAAAAAAAAGAAAAAATTTTAATTAATTTTTTCTTTAAACATTTTAATTGCTTTAGTATATTCTTCTTCAGTAAAGAATTTCTTTTCAAAAGTTAAATAATCTCTTCCTTTTTTAAACTTAATTTCAAAACAATTTTTTCTTTCTTTTATTCTTTTCACTTGACTATATTTATAATCTGTTTTATTTTTATTTATTGTTATTGAAAATTTATTGGAAGTAAGTTCTAAAGTATATTTGCCAAATGTATTATAATTTAACATCTCATTAACTTTTAATTGTGCGAATATATATAATTTATTTAATAAAAATATAACTACTAATAATCCTACTATAAATAAAGGTAAATAAAGAAGTGATATTTTATTTAGCGTAAAATATAAATATATACCTAAACCAATCACAAATAAAACTATATTACTTAGTAATCTCCCTTTTAATAAAAATTTTTTATACTCTTCTTTTGTATATTCAAAATTTACTTTCATTTTAACATCCCTTTCAAAAATTGTCCTGTATAACTTTCTTTAACTTTTACTATTTCTTCAGGTGTCCCTGTAGTAACAATTGTACCACCACCACTACCACCTTCAGGACCTAAATCAATTATATAATCAGCAACCTTTATAACATCAAGGTTGTGCTCTATTACTATAACTGTATCTCCATTATCTACTATTCTATTTAATATTTCAAGTAGTTTCTTTATATCGTGTGTATGAAGTCCTGTTGTAGGTTCATCAAGTATAAATAAACTTTTACCTGTAGGTTTCTTTTGTAGTTCTTTAGCAAGTTTTACTCTTCCTGCTTCTCCGCCTGATAATGTTGGTGCGCTCTGTCCAAGTTTTATATAAGATAAACCTACATCCATCATAACTTGTAATTTATCTTTAACTTTTGGAATGTTTTTGAAGAATTCTAGTGCTTCTTCTACATTCATTTCTAAAACATCATAAATGCTTTTACCTTTGTATTTTATTTGTAACGTTTCTCTATTATAACGAGTTCCATGACATACTTCACACGGAACATAAACATCTGGTAAGAAATGCATTTCTATTTTCTTAACACCATCTCCCCAACAAGCTTCACATCTTCCACCTTTTACATTAAATGAAAATCTACCTTTATCGTATCCCCTCATTTTTGATTCTTTAGTTTGAGCGAATACATCTCTAATATCATCAAATACTCCTACATAAGTTGCGGGATTACTTCTTGGAGTTCTTCCTATTGGAGTTTGTGATATATCTATAACTTTATCTATATTTTCTAAACCTATAACTTTTTTACATTTTCCAGGTTTAACTTTTGTTTTATAAAGATTACTAGCAACTGTTTTATAAAGTATTTCATTTACTAAACTACTTTTACCACTACCAGATACTCCTGTTACACATATAAATTTACCAAGTGGGAATTTAACATTAATATCTTTTAAGTTATTTTCTTTAGCACCTTTTATTTCTATATATTTTCCATTACCTTTTCTTCTTTCCTTTGGTACTTCTATTTTTAATTTACCGCTTAAATATTTACCAGTTAAACTGTTATCATTTTCCATAACTTTTCTAGGAGTACCAAAAGCAACTACTTCTCCACCATGTATACCTGCAAATGGACCTATATCAACAAGATAATCAGCAGCTAGCATAGTATCTGTATCGTGCTCTACTACTACTAATGTATTTCCTAAGTCTCTCATTTCTAAAAGTGAATTTATTAATCTTTGATTATCTCTTTGATGAAGTCCTATACTTGGTTCATCGAGTACATATAATACACCAGTAAGGCGTGAACCTATTTGAGTAGCAAGTCTAATTCGTCCCGCTTCTCCACCGCTTAAAGTTCCAGCCATTCTATCCAAAGTTAAATAGCTAAGACCTACATTTATTAAGAACTTCAATCTATCTTTAATTTCTTTTAAAATAAGTTCAGCTATTTTTAATTGTTCTTTATTAAGTTTAAGATTTTCTAAAAACTCATATAAATCGAGAGTAGACATAGTAGTCATTTCATAAATGTTTTTCTTATTTATTTTTACTGATAATACAGATTCATTAAGTCTAGCACCATGACAAGTTGTACAAGGAAGTTCCATCATAAACTTATCTAACCACTCTCTAATCCAGCCACTCTTTGTTTCTATATATCTTCTTTCTAGATTGTTTATTATTCCTTCAAAATAATCAGTTGTATTTCTTGTATTACCATTACTTGATATATAATTAAACTCTAATGGTTCATTAGATCCATAAAGAATTAAATCTAACTCACTTTTCTTTAAATCTTTTATTGGTTTAGTTAAATCAATATTGTAATGTTTAGCAAGAGTCACTATCTGAGTATATGAAATTGATGCATCCATATTGAAAGCTACAATACCACCATCCATAATACTTTTTTCTTTATCAGGCATTATTAAGTCTTCATCTATTTTTTGTTTAAACCCTAACCCATTACAATCAGGACATGCGCCGTATGGAGCATTAAAACTAAACAATCTTGGTTCTAACTCTGGCAAAGAAAAATCACAATCAGGACAAGCATATTTTTCACTCATCAATATTTCCTCTCCACCAATTATATCAATAACACATTTACCTTTACTTAGTTTTACAGCAAGTTCTATTGCTTCATTTAATCTACTTCTAATATCTTCTTTTATAATTAATCTATCAATTACTACATCTATATTATGTTTTTTAGTTTTTTCTAAATTTATTTCATCATTTAATTCATATTCTTCATTATCTATTCTTACTCTAGAATATCCATCTTTTTTTAAATCATCCAATAATTCTTTATGAGTTCCTTTCTCTCCATGAATAACCGGACTTAATACTCTAATCTTAGTACCTATTTCTAGATCAAGTATTTGATTAGTCATTTCTTCTATACTTTGACTTGATATAGGTTTATTATGATTAGGACAATATGGAACACCTATACGGGCAAATAAAAGTCTAAAATAATCATATATTTCAGTAACTGTACCAACTGTACTTCTAGGATTATTATTAGTAGTCTTTTGATCAATACTAATGCTTGGGCTTAAACCTTCAATACTATCTACATCAGGTTTATCAGTACCCCCTAAAAATTGTCTAGCATAGGCACTTAAACTTTCTACATATCTTCTTTGTCCTTCAGCATAAATAGTATCAAAAGCTAAACTACTTTTGCCACTACCTGATACACCAGTCATTACTATCAATTTATCTTTAGGTAACTCTATATTAACATTTTTTAAATTGTTTTCTCTAGCACCTTTAATTATGATTTTATCCATACAAATCACCAAGCAATATTATATCATTATTTTTATTTTTATAAAAGAAAAAATAGTAATTACTTACTATTTAAAAAATTGATTGTATGGTAATATGCTTTTTTATCCTTTTCACTATTACCAATGACTTTACAAATAGTCATATTTTTAGAATAAAAATATACAAATATATCTTCTATATCTATGCACGTTATGTAGCTAATAACAAGATTTTATAAAATATTTAAATATATTATTCTGTTTTTTATCATAACTAATCATATTTTCGGGGTGCCACTGCACTCCTATAAAAAACTTTTTACTGATATCTTCTAACGCTTCTATATACCCGTCATTGCTTATACCTACTACATTTAAATTAGTATTTTTAATAATAGATTTATGTCGACTATTTACTTTTATAATATCATGCTTATAAATATTATATAATTTAGAATTTCTTTTTATTTTAACTTTATGTGCATAATTTAATATCTTTTTATGATTTTCTATATCTAACATAGTACCATTAAATAATACGCCCATTAACTGCATACCCAAACATATTCCAAGTACAGGTTTATCTATATCATAAATGTATTTTAAAGTTTCAATATCATGTTTTTCAAAGTTATCACCACCTTGAAAAATAATTCCATCACATAAATTAACTAATTCCTTATAATTATCATTTAAAATAATTCCTATACTTATACCACCATTACTTACTATGCTTTCAACTATATCTTCATAAATAATATTTATATTATGATTTTCTTCACTAATGCTTTTTCTGGTTATAATACCTATAATAGGTTTCATCCAATCACCTATTTTAGTGTATTGCTTTTATTAATTCTTTATTCCTTTCATTAACCATTTTATCCACAATATGTCCATTACACCTATTAAACTCTTGTATTATTTTTTTGTTTAATAGATAATCTAAATTAGATTCTATAGAATCAAAACTAATTTCATTAAATAAATCAACGAAGTATTTGTTATAAAGTTGTATATAATCGTCTCTTTTTAATAATTCAGGATTACAATTAAAATTAATACTAAATTTTATTCCATTTTCTTTTAAATATAAACTTATTCTATTTTTACTGTTGATTATACCTAAATATAAAGATAAATATTTTTTATCTTCTAAACTAATATCTTCTCTATTTATACTCATATCATAATCTTTAATTAAATTAAAGATTGCCATACCTGCATATACTGATATTTTCACTTCTTCAAAATTTTCTTTCATATAAACCTCCAGTTTTAATAATATTTTACTACTTTAATATTATTACACTCTTATATGTCGAAATATGATGAATAAAAAAGATCTTTAAAACTCATAAAGATCTTTAAAAAATATTAATAGAATTTTACTCTATATTTTTTATAATTATTTTTCTTTTAAAAACTTCTTTAATACTCTAGATAATTCTACTTTATCTATTGGTTTAGATATATAATCATTAAAACCGCTTGCTAAATATTTTTCTTTTTGTCCTTCCATAGCATCTGCAGTAAGTACTACTATTGGCGTGTTAAAATTTTCTATTTCTTTTAATTTATTCATAGTTGTTGTACCATCTAATCCAGGCATCATTTGATCCATTAATATTAAATCAAAATTATTTTGTTCTTTGACAAGTCCTATACATTCTTCTCCACTTTGTAAAAGTGTGATATCAAGTTCATATGCTGTTAATAATCTATTTGTAACTTTTAAATTTAGTTCATTATCATCTACTATTAATACTTTTTTGCCTTTTAAACTAAATTCTTCAGCAATCTTATTGTTGTGCATCATCTCTCTTACTTTATTATCTTCAACTATTTTTTGCATAAATGTAGTTGTAACTTTAGTAAACTGTCCTACTTTGCTTTCTATTTCTAGTTTACCGTCTAATAACTTCATTAGGTTTTTGACTGCACTTATACCTTTATTAGAATTATCGTTCATAATAGTATTTAATTTATCTTCTTCAATACCGCTTCCAGAATCTATTACTTCTACGATTAATTTAACTTTATCAAAAACTTTTTCTCCTCTAACATTTATATCTATAACACCTTCATCTGTATATTTAATAGCATTATTTATTATTTCATCTAAAGCCTTTACTATCCTTCTAGCATCACCAAATAATATAACAGGTAGATTATTGTCCATGTTAATATTTATTTTAATAGGTTTTTCCCCTTTATATTCTTTAGCATTCATTTCTACTCTTTTAAACATTTTTAAAAGACTATATTGGGTTTCATTTTTTTGTATAATTCTTCTTTCTATTTTAGATATATCTAATAAATCATCTATTATATATAGCATCTCATTAGAAGAATCGTTAATATTTTTTATATCTTCTTTAATACTATCTTCTAAAGTTTCGTGTAATAACGAATCGCTTAACCCAACTATATTGGTTAAAGGTGTTCTTATTTCTCTAGATATTGTAGAAATTAATTCTGTTTTAGTTTTATTCATTAACTTAGCATCATTTAAAGCATTTTGTAGCATTACATTTTGCTCTCTAATACTTTCAGCACTCTCAGTAACATTCTTAGTTAAAATAGATACCACATTTTTTTGTCTAGCAGTTATAAAGAATATTGTACTTTCTAACCAAGTATTATTTTTTACTTCATTACCTATTCTATATCTAATAACCACACTATCTAATTCATATTTAGTAAAGTGTTCTTTAAGTGATTCTATGTTTAAATTAGAATAAACTAATTCTCTATCGTTTTCATTTATATATTCTAAAAGTTTTTTTAATTCTTCTGTATATTTACCCCGTTTTTCTTCACCAAAATATAAGTTATCTTTCTTAAAATACTTTAATTCATAAGAATTGAGTGTTAAATTTATGTTCATTTCTAAATCGTAAGACTTAGTTGTTATTTGATTTAAAATACTTTCATGAGATTTTATATCTGCCGCTTGAGATATTAGAAGGTGCTGTCTTTTATGTTCTTTAGTAGCATCTAATATTCTTATAACATAGTACTCTTCATTTTTTTCTTTATAAACAAATATCTTAACTTTTATCCACATCTCATGATTATATTTAGGATTATCATATGCAATCATTTGACTTACATATTCTGTATTTCTATCCCAACTATTTAATTCATTTTTTATTGTGGGAATATTGATTACTCTAAATACAATATCCTCTTCACTTTTATTACCTATATTTATACCTAATACTTCTTCAACATTTTTTGATAAATAAACTACTTTTTTACTTTTAGCATGTACTAAAATGTAAACAGAATCTGGACTTTGTACTAAAGAATTGAATAGTTTATCTTTAGAGGTAAAATCTATTTTATTTATTTTTAAAGCAAATCTAAGTATTATTATTCCTATAATAAATATTAAAAATAACATTATATAATCAAGTAATATATATTCATGAAAAATATCAGTAAACATACGCAATCCAGAATATATTAAAACTACTATTATAAGTACACTTATTATTATCCCTTTTTTATCTTTCATAACTACCTCCTAGTCTAGATACATTATAACACAGTTTTACTAATTTGTATATAAAAGAATTATTGATTTATTATCTCCAAATTATCTAATTTTTCCATCTTGTATGTTTTTAACTAAGTACTTTAAACTCGCTTCCAGCTTACTCTATATATAAGATTCTCTATTTTTATTTCTTCTAACATAATTACTCATTTTAGCAATTATATTAATAGAACATGTCTAAAATAAAATCAAAAGACAGTTTTTCCTTTTCTTCATATAAAAATTCAAAAAAATAAGTCAAAAGACTTATTTTGTTCTATTATTAACATTAGCATAGTACTGCTTACCTAAATTAACTAATCTTTTAGTCATTTCTCCACCGACAGTACCATTTAATCTACTTGATGTATCTGCTCCTAGTTGTATTCCAAGTTCTCTTGCAACTTCATATTTTAAATTTTCAACTGCTTGTTTAGATCCAGGAACTATTAATTTGTTTGTGTTGATCATATATCTCACCTCATTATTATTATTTGTAAAAAACAATTTATTAGTATGAGAGTTTCTTCCAATTAGGAAAAATTAAACAAACTAGCATTTGCTAAACTACTAATTTCTACTATTAATATTATTTACTATTTAGATAAAAATAATAAAGGGAAAGCGTTATCCATTTTCTTATTTCTTATAAAAAAAGATAGCACTTTATTTGCTATCCATTTTCTTATTTTGTATAAGTGCTTCCACCTAAATGTTGTTCACCCATTTGAACTAATCTCTTAGTGATTTCTCCTCCAACTGAACCATTAGCTCTTGAAGTAGCATCAGGACCTAAGTTAACTCCTAATTCACTAGCGATTTCATATTTCATTTTATCGATTGCTTGTTTAGCTCCAGGTACAACCATTTTATTAGTTGATTTATTATTCATTATTTTCACCTCCTGTACATTTATAATTTGTGTACAAAAGGTTTTTTTATACAATTTTATTTTGGAAATTTTTTCTATTATAAATATTCGTTATTTTCTTCTTGCTCTAAATTAATTATAACTTCTATATTATTTATACATTCATTAATTAATGTTTCATAATCAAAATTAGATTCGTATAAAATACACTTATTTAAATGTGGATTTATTACTGGATGAGTTGGTAAAAATATTGTACAACAATCTTCATAAGGTAATATACTTGTCTCATATGTATTTATTTTTTTAGATATATCTATTATTTCTATTTTATCCATACATGCAACAGGTCTAATTACTGGAAAATTGGTTACACTATTAATAACACTCATACTAGTTAAAGTTTGACTTGCTACTTGACCAATAGATTCTCCATTTATTATAACTTTACACTTATTTTTTAAACTTAATCTTTCAGCTATTCTATACATCATTCTTCTCATAATAGTAATTACATAACTATCTGGAACATTCTTATATATAGCTTCTTGTAATTTAGTAAATGGTACTACATTAACTTTTATATTACCAGAATATTCATTTATTATACTAGCTAATTTTATAACTTTATTTTTAGCTTGAACGCTTGTATGAGGTGGTGATTCAAAATATAAGCACTCCAAATCTACTCCTCTTTTTAAAGATAAATATCCAGCTACAGGAGAATCTATTCCTCCACTAAGCATTAACATGCCTTTACCTTGAACACCTACAGGATATCCACCTATTCCCTTTATTTCATTAGTATAAATAAATGTCCCTTCTACTCTTATTTCTATTTTCACTTCAATGTCAGGATTATGTACATCTACCTTACAAGGAATATTCTTTAATACATGACCACCTATTATATTATTAAAATCCATACTATGTATTTCAAAAGATTTATCTGCTCTTTTTGTGTTTATTTTAAAAGTTTTAAAGTTTTCTTTATTTAATAAATCTAATACTTTAGCTTTTATATCTTCAATATTAGTATTTACTTTATGACATATAACTATACTATGTATACCAAATACTTTTTGTAATTTTTTTACTATTTCATAGGCATTATCGCATTCAATATACATTCTAACTCTGTCAAATCTTATACTAATATTTTCTCCTTTCAATATACATTTAACATTATTGGCAAGTAATTTAGTAAATGTATTTCTGTTTGCTTTTTTTGTAGTTAATTCACCATATTTAATTAATATTAAATTATTCATAAAAATCACCAAAAAGATTATATCATAATTTTTTAAATATTAAAATATTATTTATTCACTAACTATAGTATCTAAATATCCTCCAAAGTAATAACTAGGCACACTACCTTCCATTATTTTCATAATTATTGGTACATCTACATTTAATATAGTATTAGAAGAAACAAAGGGCATAAGTATTTTAACTTCTGCTTCTATATTTATATTTACTTTTATTAAAGCATTATTTATTCCATATGAATCAACACTCGTTGTAAGTTTGGCAAGTACATTGCCTATTAAACTCATTTTTATAGGTATTTTAGGTAGTATATTACTTAATAAAGTATTATTAAAAATAATACCACTTGGCAACTCATATATTATTCCATTTTTTAATTTTTGATTATCATAGTTACTAAGATTTAATTTATCTACTTCTCCCTTTTCTAAATATTTTAAATTTTGCTCCACTGACTTAGAAGAATTAACTAATATTTTATTTACTTCGTTAGAATTAAAATCTATACTTTGTATGTCTCCATTAGAGTCTTTTAAAGTTATAAATAGATCATCCATATTTATATTGTTTGTTATTTCTTGTGTAACAGTATTACTAATAATATTAGATACTATTTTTTTTGTTTCTATTTCACTATAACTTATAAATTGTGGGAGTGCTTTTTCATTAAATATTTTAAATATATAAATAATACTGACAATAAGTAAAATAACTATAAATATCATTTTATTTACAAACTTATTTTTTTTGTGCTTATATTTTTTTAATCTCATCCTCATATTAAATAATATGAATTAACTGTATAAAATATATAGTTTAATCAATAATATAAATGGTGATTATATGATAAAAGATATTATGAGTAAAAAAATTATTTTTAGTAATATAGATAGTTCTATTAAAGATGTGTCTAGTTTAATGAAAAAGAATAATATAGGATTTATTCCTATTAAAGAAAAAGATCACTATGCAGGAGTGATTACTGATAGAGATATATGTTTATCTATACCTACTTTAAAAAGTATTAATGATAGTGTGAAATCTTATATAAGCAATAATATAGTTTGTATAGGTGTTAATGATGATATAGAAACTGCTTTAAAGCTTATGGGTAAATATAAGGTTAAAAGATTGCTTGTAAAGGAAAAAGATAATACTATTGGAGTATTATCTCTATCTGATATATTAAATTATACTAATGATAATAATTTAATTGATACTTATAAGAGTATATTTTATATACATGATAATCAAAATAAATTCACACCTGAAGTAGATGATTTCTATTTATAATTATTCTATAACACTTTTTTCTAAAAAACCACTTGTTTTAGTTTTAATGTCATAATAATATTCAATGCCTGTATAACCGCTCTCTACTGGCATTTTTTTGTCTTCTATTATTACACTAATTCTATCATCTATTTTTCTTGTTAAATTATAATAGAATACATTAGTGTTATCATCCCATACCTTTTCAAAAGTAACATACTCTTTATCTTCTATATCCAAGAAAATTAAGTTGTTATCTTTTATAGCGACCACAAAATCTTCATATAGACCAAGCACTTTGTCATAAGTTTTACTATTTATTTGAATATTCAATTCTTTATCATATATTTTAAAACTATTTTCAGTAGATAATAAGAAATTATCTTCTCCTATAATAAAATTTGTATATTCTTTTCCGTCAAAAAGTGCTTTACCATTACTATTATATATTTTATATTTATTATTTGAAGTTAAAGTAGTTATATAAACTATTTTATTTTTTTCTTTAAAAGACAAAATACTTTCTTTTATTGTATAACTAACATTACCTGTTTTTAAATTAACAAATTCATTTTTGTTATTATTAACTAATATTGCATAATTATATTTATACATTATCGTTGGATCAAAACCCATGTCTTCAGGCAATAAGAATCCATTTATGTTTTTTAATGTTTTTCCTGTTTGAACATTATATATATTATTTGTATTTTCTATATTATAAATAATTCCGTATAACGTATTATTATGGACTAACATATCGTATTCATTATTTAATTTAAAAGGTCCAAAAATTAAAGAATCATTTACGTAATCATATAAATAATATTCTTTTTCTTCTTCTATCAACACATATTTATCATAAGCATCTATATAGGTACACTCTTCTGTTTTACAAGTAACTGTTCCAGCAAGCGTAGAAGAAGTTTCATTTATACCTGTATAAACTATAAATCCACTATACTCTAGTTTATATACATTAACTTTTTTACCTTCTTTTATCTCTTCTTTTAGAGTTCCATATGTATAATTAGTCTTTTTATTATCTACTTTACACCCCGACAAATATATACTACCATCTTTGTAAACATTATGAATAGAACAATCCACTTCATATCTATCATAATCTATTTTTTCTAGTATATATTGCCAAGTTGGAATTTCTTCATTTTCATCTAAATATTCTTCTATAATATCAGTAATATTATCTCCATAAGCATTTATTACTTTTTCATAATCAATAACTACTTCTCTATTTTCTTCTGGCTTTTCTTTAATCAAAAGTGATACTAATAAAATAATTATACCTATTAAAAAAGCAGAAACTACACTAATAGCTAAAATTAATTTCTTTTTATTGATATTTTCTTTTTTAGGTCTTTCTATTATTCCTTCTTGTTTCTCTTGATTATTAGTTTTTAAAACAATGTTTTTATCTTCTAATACTTCTTGTTTTTCTATTTCTTCTGCTACTAACTTATCTAGATTAATTAATTCCTTAGTATTTTCTAAATCATTTAAACTTTTTTGTTCTTCTATCAATTGTTCTAATACTTGAACTTCACTTTTAGAAGGAAACTTCTTTAAATATTTTTTACAATCATTACAAAATATTTCTATTTCTTCTATTTCGCTACCGCATCTATTGCACTTCATATTTTTCCCCTTCATAAATTACTTTTGTATTTGCTACATAATCTTGCAATCCTCTGTGATCTTTAGTAAATCCCATCATAAATATTATAGCTGTTTCTATTGCGTAATTAATCACATATATTATTTTGTTATAAATTAAATAATTGCTTTTAGATAGTGCAAATATCATTATTATACTTAATGTATTTATTAAAACACTATTTAATATTAAACTTCTAATTAAATAATTTAATATACCTAATTTTTTATCGTTTTTACTAATTATCCTTAATTTCATTATTTTTTTACCTATAGTTTGTCCATTAAAATAATATTGTATTACTACAAAATATAATAATATTACAAGTATACTAACTATTGTAGCAACAATAGAAAGCTTAATAAGTTTATAATTATAATTTACATTATCTTCATTAAAACTATCATTTAATTTTTCTAATTTAATGTCATACTCTTGTTCTGTTATTGCTTCATATTCTAAAGCATCTTGCAGATTTATTTTTTCACTTTCATATTTATCAGATATATTTTCATATTCTTTATATGTATCCATATATTTATTATAATTTTTATTTATTAGTGTATTTGAAGTTATTAAAGAAGAAATTATCGATACAATTAATATATCTATCGCATAAGCAACAAATCTTTTTATAACTATTTTCATATTACTCACCTATCCTATTTACATTATATCATGCAACTTTGATAAAATTAATAGTAAATATTAAAATAAGTTCTACAATTTTTTTAGGAAGTTTGTTATAATATAATTTAGGAGTTGAAAGTATGGAAAATACATCAATCAATAAAAAAAGAAAAAAAAGGAGAATTAGGTGGAATAATGTTATTCTTCTTATGTTTATATTAATATTTTTAACAATCCTTATTATTAGTTCAATTAAAATAATAGATTGGATAAAAGATTCAAAAAGTTCAGAAAAAGAAATTACTAATATACAAGAAAATACTGAAGTTATTGAAATTGAAAATAATCAACAAACCGAAATAATAGAAACATTTGAAGACGAAAATGAAATACCTAAAACTAGTCCTTATTGGACATACATTGAAATGAATCTAATAGATGTAGACTTTGCGGAATTAAAGAGAAAAAACAGTGATACTGCTGGATGGATTCAAGTTAATGGAACAAATATTAATTATCCATATGTACAGACAAACAATAATGAATATTATTTAACACACAGTTTCGAGAAAAAAAAGAATAGTTCCGGTTGGGTATTTATGGATTATAGAAACAACAAATATGATTTTGATAAAAATACTATTATTTATGCACATGGCAGAATGAATAATACCATGTTTGGAACACTCAGAAAAATACTTAAAAATGGATGGTTAAATAACACTAATAATCATGTTATAAAACTTTCAACTGAAACGGAAAATACATTATGGCAAGTATTTAGTGTTTATAAGATACCTACTACAAATGATTACATACAAGTTAATTTTGTTAATGATATAGATTTTGTTAATTTTGGGGAGATGCTAACAGCAAGAAGCAATTATAACTTTAATACCACTATTTCAGCAGAAGATAAAATATTAACTTTATCTACTTGTTATGATGATAATGTTAAAATTGTATTACACGCAAAACTTATTAAAAGAGAAAAAAAATAAATGGAAAAATATTTCCATTTATTTTTCATATCTAGATATATTTAATATTACACCAATACTTATCATAGTTATAAGTAAACTAGAGCCACCATAACTAAGAAACGGTAAGGTTACTCCTGTTACTGGAATAAGTCCAACTACCACACTTAAATTAAGTATAGTTTGAAATATAAGTCCAAAAGTAATACCAAATGATAAATATTTACCAAACAAGTCATTACACTTCATACTTATTTTTAATGAGTTATAAAATATTATTATAAATAAAATTGATATTATTAGTATACCCATAAATCCAAACTCTTCTGATATAATTGAAAATATAAAATCTGTTTGAGGTTCTGGTAAATAAAAATGTTTTTGTATAGAATTCCCAAATCCAAGGCCAAATAACCCACCTGGACCTATACTATATAAACTTTGAATAATTTGAAATCCACTACCCAAAGGATCGCTCCATGGATCTAAAAACGATAATATTCTTTTTAAACGATAAGGGGCAATTAGTATTAAACCTACTACACCTATTAAAGCAACCACACCAAATTTTAAAAATATTTTTATATTTAATCCAGCAACAAATAATAAACCTACTATAGTCATTACAAGTATAGTACCTGTACCAAAATCGGGTTGTAACATAATTACACCAAAGATACCTATAGTAATTAAAAGTATAGGTAGTACTCCCTTTTTAAAATTATTCATACAATTTGGATTATTAGATAAATATTTACTTGTAAAAATAATAAGCCCTAGTTTAGCAAACTCACTAGGTTGTATTCCAAAAGAACCTATACCAAACCAACTTCTTGATCCATTTCTCACTGTACCTATTCCAGGTATTAATACAAGTATCAATAAAATAACACACAATAATAATATCTTATTCGCATACTTAAAATATTTTTTATAATCTATTTTGCTTACTATAATCATTAAAATTATACCTATAATAAAAAATAAACCTTGATTTTTTAAATATTTATAAGGATCATTATATTTATATTCTGCCCATATATATGATGAAGAATAAATCATAATAACCCCAAATAAAGATATTATAATAACACTTATTAGTAAAGTTAATTCCAACCTTTTATTCTTCATTATATCACCTATATAATTTTATTTTTTTATTTTTACAATATAACCCCAAATATAATAGATATCATACTAGCCAGTATTCCAACTAAACAAAATAATTTAACAATATCTCTTTCACTATAACCCTTCTTTTCAAATGAATGATGTATAGGTGTCATTAGAAATAATCTTTTTTTAGTAAATTTATAATATACTCTTTGAATAATACAAGTTAATGTCTCTATAACAAATACTATACCTATTAAAATTAGTAATATTTCATGTCTAGTTAAAATAGCAACACTTCCCATAACTGCACCTAAAGCAAGACTTCCTGTATCACCCATAAATACTTTTGCTGGATTTAAATTAAACAGTAAAAAACCTATTAAAGATCCACTTATAGAAAAACAAAATAAAGATACTTCTTCATATCCTTCTAACCACCCTGTATTATAAGTGATTATTCCTAAAGTTAAAAAAGCTATTAAAGATAAACTTCCAGCAAGACCATCTAATCCATCTGTAATATTTACTGCATTACTACTAGAAACAAGTACAAGTAATATAATCAATCCATATAAAAAACCAATATCAAGTTTTATTCCTAATGTATGAATCCAAAGTAATGGTTCATTACCACTCTTCATAAATAAATAGAAAAATATGATAGCAATTAATACTTGCAATATAAACTTAGAACTTTCACTTAATCCATTATTATTCTTTCTTTTTATGATTAAGAAATCATCTATAAATCCAATAATCGAATAAGATAAAAAAGTAAATATAACTATTAGGAGTGTTGTATTAAACTTTATCTTACCAAACAAAAACATAAATATCATAACTACTACTGTAGGTATTATAAATATTAAACCACCCATTGTGGGAGTTCCTTGTTTACTTTTATGTTTTTCTTCTAAGTATTCACTTAACCTTTGTCCTGCTTTTAATCTTTTTAATAAAGGAATTAAAAAAGCACCTGTAATTATAGACAAAATTAAACTAATCATCATAACAAGTACTACTTTAGTTAATATAATCATAAAATCCCTCACTTAATTTTATTCCTACATTCATAAATTAGGACAAGAAAAAAAGTAGATTTCTCTACTTTCTAATTATTAAGCATTTTTTCTTAATTTGTTTGAAGCATATCCAAAAGCTATTAAACTCATTAATCCAATTAAGATATATGTAACAACATTATCTCCTGTATTTGGATTTTCTGGAATTGATTCACCAATATAAGTAACACCATCAATTACTTTTGTTTCTAAATCTTCTGAAACGAATTTTTCATCAACTTTTCCAACAAATTCTCCACCTTCAATGAAGTTTTCTTTTGCATCACTGTAGATTGCATTTTCTCCATCATTTGTAGCTTCAAATTTACCACCAGTTACTTCTAAAGTAACTTTAGCAGCAGCATCTTCACTATTATTTTCTGTATTGTTGTGATATAAAGCTGTGTAACCTTTTACAGTTCCACCTTCAACATTTGCAACTAAATTTAAACTAGTTGAATGTTGAACAATAGCAATACCAGCACCAGTTGTTGTTGTACCATTACCATTAGCGTTTGTTTCTGTTGGAACAGCAGTACCTATAATAGTTCCACCTTTAACTGTTAATTCACCAGCTCTCATTTCAATACCAGTTTTACCAGTAACTTCTCCACCATTTACTGTTAAAGCACCTGATTGTGGATGATAAATACCAGTTGTACCACCTTTAACTAATCCACCGTTAATAGTTACATTAGTGTTTACACGATCTGGATTTCCGTTTCCAGAAATACCAAAACTTGTTCCTTCTAATGTTCCTGATTCTAATACTAATGTTGCTGGATTTTCATTAATAAATGCTGCAGTATTTCCTGCTTTTGACATTTTTACAGCAATACGTGCAGATGCATTTGTATTTGTAGCAGTAACACTACCTTCACCTTTAATTGTTAATGTTCCACCGTGTAAAACAATAATTAAAGAATCATCTGTCATACCGTCTTTAGCAACTATATCAAAACCATTTAAGTCGATAGTTACTTTTTTACCAACTTCAAGTGAATGTGTTAACTCAACGTCAGCAGATAATTTACAAACATTTTCTGCTGTAGCAACACATGTTTCTAATGTTGCTTCATCTGCAACACTAACTTCAACTGCACTTACTTTAACTGTGATGGCAAATAGTAAAGCAAATGCTAGTGTAAATAAACCTAAACATTTTTTCATTTTATCACATACCTTTCTTTCTTATTTACAAGTTTAGTATATCACTTAATTTTTTTAAATGCAACAAATTTTCAATTTTTGACAAAAAAATTATGCACATTTTACATACGTGCACAAAATTATATCTTATTTATTGCTTCTTTGATTACATTTATTGAATTTTTTATCTTTTCTGTTTCCTCTTGATTAAATGGAACAAATATCTTTTCTTTAACTCCACTATTGTTTACTATAGCAGGTGTTGAAATATAAATATCGTGTTCTTTATCGTATGCTGAAACAGAAAGTATTACATTTTCATCACCTAATATTGCATTTGTGATTCTAACTAAGCACATACCAATACCATAATATGTCGCACCTTTTCTATTTATTATTTCATATGCTGAATTTCTTACATCATTTTCAATTTTTATCTTTTCTTCTTCTGTTAAATAATAATTTATATGTTTTAGTGCTATATTAGCATTACTCCATGGAACAAACTCTGAATCACCATGTTCACCCATTACATAAGCATGAATATCTTTTGGACTTACTCCTACTTTCTCACTTATTAAATATTTTAATCTAGCAGTATCTAAGGTAGTACCTGTACCAAGAACTTTATTATGAGGAAGTCCTGAATATTTATAAGTTAAATAAGTCATTACATCCAAGGGATTAGTTGCAACTAAAAATATACCATTAAATCCACTATTCATAACACTGTCTACTATATCTTTAAATATTTTACTATTTTTCTTTATCAAATCCATTCTAGTTTCACCAGGATTTTGATTTGCACCAGCAGCAATTACTACTATTTTAGCATCCTTACAATCACTATAATCACCTAATTTTATATCTATTTTAGAAGGACTATACGCAAGACAATGATTTAAATCCATTACTTCTCCTTCTACTTTTTTTGCATTTATATCTATAAGTACAAGTTCATTTACATAAGTTCTTTGATTCATCAAAGCATAACAATAACTCATACCCACATTACCACAACCTATTATAACAACTTTATTATTCATATTATCACCATATTTATTATATAATATTTTTTATTTTTGAACAATAAAAAAATTATAATATTAATTATAATTTCTTAATCTTCCTTTATATAATAATTCTAAATCATTATATTTCTTAAAATCTATAGGTTTTACTGTATTTGGTAAATTCATATCTATATCTGCTATATCTATTAAATGTTTTACAAATTCAGCACAATAAAATCTATTATCTTTTGTATATCTATAATTTATAGCAGATAAAAATAATCCTGTTCTATTAAACTTATACTTTCTTCTATTATTTTTTATATTCTTTATTTCTTTTCTAATTTTATTATATTGTTCATTAGTTACTTCTACTTCATATATTTCTGCTTTTGTGTTTTTAAATCTTTTAAATGTACCTATATTTATTCCTTCATGAACGAATCCACCTATAAAAGGATTATATGGATTAAGTCTACCAAAACTATACATTTTATTTAATCTTTTATCTAGTGATAAAGATACATGGCAATATTCAGCACCTGTATAAACTCTTATTATTTTAGATAGAATTGTTCCTGTATAAGTTAATACTACATATATTTTTCTTGTTTTATTTTTCATATCTTACTCCTACTAAATACTAGTATACAAGTTTTTTATATATTTTGTCAATTATTCAGTAAGAAGTAATCTTATAGTTTCACCTTCGTAAACTTTCTCATTAGCACTTGGAGATTGATAAGTTACAATTTCTCCTTTACCAGTATATTCTATTTTAAATTTCTTTAATAATTTTACTGCTTCTTTAACACTCATACCTACTACATTGGGTACTTCAGCATATTGTTTATCTGTATATAAATATTCTCTTTCTATTTCATCTGTTCTTTCTTCTATATTTAAAATATCTATAGCGCTAAGTAGAAAGTTTTTAGCAATAGGAGCAGCAACTGTACCTCCGTATTGTGTTATGCCTTTAGCATTATCAACAGCTATATATATAACTATTTCTGGTTTATCAGCAGGTAAAAATCCTATAAAACTCGTTATATAATTGCCACTTAAATAAACTCCATCTTTTACTTTTTGAGCAGTACCAGTTTTACCACCTACTCTATATCCACCAATATAAGCATTATGTCCAGTACCACGCGCTACTACACTTTCTAGAGCATATCTAACTTTTTCACTAGTATCATCACTTATTACTTTTCTAACTACTGTAGGATTATTTTCTAGTATTACACTATTAGTTTCTGGTTCATTTAAACTTTTAACAATGTAAGGTTTATATAAAATACCACCATTTATAGCCGCACTAACAGCTGTTATTTGTTGTATAGGAGTTACACTCACTCCTTGACCAAAAGCAGTCGTAGCAAGTTCCAAATCACCTATTTTATCTATATTAAATAATATTCCATTAGATTCTCCATTTAAATCTACTCCTGTTTTGATGCCGAAACCAAATAAATCTATATAATTAAATAAAGTTTCTTTACCAAGTTTAAGACCTAAGTTTACAAATCCAGGGTTCCTTGGTTGCTTGCAAGAGATACTTTGACCTTAAAAAATTACCCTCAAAGTCAAGGTTAATGTTATATTTTCTATTTGTTTTTAAGGTCAAAGCACCGTTTGCTATTTTGATTTCTTCATCAGCATTCGATCCTTTGTTATTTGGATTATTATAATTATTTGTATCTATTTCTATTATCTCGTTAGGATTATTAAAATTAAATAAAACTTCTAACTTAATATGTTTTCTATCGTTGTTAATCTTACTAACAAAAACTTTATCAACAAATGTATTAAAGTATCTTGATAAGTTCTCTTTTATATTCATCTTTGGCGATATAAATTCTTTTATTTGATTTACTATATTTTCATAATATAATGGCGACTCTCTATTAGATTCCATTTTTATTAATTTAGTTTTTAATGTTCTAATCTCATCATCAAGTTTTTGATTTTTAGTTTTAAAGTCATCATCACTTATCATATTTCTTAATGACATATCTAGTAACCTATCTTTGAATGCTTGTTGCTCTGTTATTCTTTCTTTTATTGATTCTAGATCGTTTGTAGAGTCTGACTCCTTAATCAACAATTTATAATCATTTAAAATTGTTTCTAATATTTCATCACTATTATCAACAAACTTTGATATTAAGTTGGAAAATATATCGTTTAAATGCTTTTCATATAATATAGGTGTTAAGCAACCTTTTATTCCGTGTCTTAAATATTCATTACATTGCCATACTGGGTTATCTTTTCTTTTACAATTTGCAGTTCTAATAAATGTAGTATTATGTTCAGTACAAAATATTTTTGATGTATATGTTCTATTTTCTAAATAGAATTCTTTATTTAAAACTGTCTTTGCCCAATGGCTATTCCTTTGTTTATATAATTTATTTGCTCTATCCCATATTTCTTCACTTACGATAGGTGGTATTTTTCCAGTTGTATCCTTATATATAATCCATTCAGATTCAGGTTTAGGTACTTTTTTGTGTGTTTTGTAATCTTCTACCTCTGTTAAATTAGCAGTGTAAAATCCTTTGTATCTAGGATTATTAAGCATTTTCTTTAATGTAGTATCTGCAAAAACTTTTCCTTTTCTTGTGTAATAACCTCTACTTGCTAATATCTCGCCTATTTTTGCAAATCCATATTCTCCTGTTATATATAAATCAAATAACATTCTTACTGCTTCTGCTTCTTTTTCAATAATGGTTAATACACCATCTTTTTTTGAGTATCCGTATATTCCACCACCACCAAGTTTTCCATCTTTTATACTTCTCTTAACTCCAAACTTAACTCTTTCTGATAATTTACGCACTTCGTCTTGAGCCATTGAAGCCATTAGAGTTAATCTAAATTCACTATCTGGATATATTGTGTTAATATTATCTGATATAAATAAAACTACTACTCCGTATTTTAATAATTGTTGAGTATAACTAATGCTATCGATTGTATTACGAGCAAATCTAGATACTTCTTTTGTTAGTATAATATCAAACTTACCTAATCTAGCATCTTCTATCATCTGTAAGAATTGTTCACGTCTATAAACTTGTGTTCCTGATATACCTTCATCACTATAACTTCTAATATGTGTCCAAGTCTTTACAGATCCAATTAAATCACTAAAATAATTTATTTGGTTTTCCAATGAATTTAACTGGTCATCTTTATCAGTCGATACTCTACCATAATCTACAACTCGCAAATTCATATCGTAAATGGTTTTACCAAGCATAAGTTCTTGTCGTGCTTTAATGATATCCATATTTTGCTCCTTTCTTCTTATTCGATATTTTCTAAAATAATTTTATCCATCTTCTTTACTAATAATTTTTGCATTTTACTAAAAACTTCATAAGATATTATTTTTGCTTCTAGTAATTCTTTATTTAAACTCATTCTTAATTGAAGAATAAGGTACTCTTTGGGTAATTTCTTTGAATCGCTATAAATTTGATAATCTAGATCTGTGTCCAAAGTATCACTCCTTCCATTTAAAAATATTAAGTTCGTAAATAAAAAAGAACTCAAAATTGAGTTCCCAAATATTTTAAATACTGAAAACTCAATTTTTTTTAAATGGTAAAGAGTACCCCTGTAAGCCATTATTTAAAAATTAAGTTTTCAAATAACAGTTTACAAATATCTTCATATTGAATTCTCCAAATCTATTTTTTTAATCTATTTTCTAATCTACTATTTCATAAGGAAAATCTGTTTCCTCATTCCCTCCAAATATTCTATTTTTATAATCTTTTATATTTAAAGCTACATTAAATGCATCATCTTCTGATAATACTGGAAAATGGTAAAGTCCCTCAAATAATTCCTCATTATCATATCTAATTAATAACTCGCCGATTACATCTATTTTTTCTGAAAAATCTAGTTTTTCAAAAGTAGATAGCCATTGCTTTGAGTCATCATCTAAATTAATAGTTAAAAGGTCATCACTTAGTTTTTGATGTGATTCAGTAAAGTTGTTCATAATTCCAAGTAATAACATACCTATTGAATGAGCAAAGTGTTCTGATAGACCAACATTTGTAGGTTTAAATATTTCAAAATCTTCATCAGTAGTAGATGGGTTAATTTCATTTCTTTCATTAATTAATCCATTGTTCCACTCTTCAAATAAGTAAATACATACCTCAAATTTGGTTGTATTTTTAAATTGTTCAAATCTTTCAAATAAATCTTTAACTTTGTTTGATGTGTTTGACAAATACATAATCATCATTCCTTTCTTTCTATTTTGGCAAACTTTCAACAAATTCTTCTAATATTTTGTTGTCAACTTCAGCAGAGATTATTTCCTTATTAAAAGGTATTCCTTTTCCTTTAAGATATTTAACCATTTCATTAATAGCAAATGTGTAATTAAATCTTTCAGGAGTTTCTTCTAAATCACTTTTCGCTACTGTCGCAAGTCCATCAACAATATATTCAAAGAAATCTTTGTCAAGCCCTGACTTCATCATACCTCCTATTGTTTTTTAGCCATTTTAAGAGCTTTTTATTTTTTTGCAGACAAGTGCCTGACCGAACTAGTAAAGTCCCAATATCGAGATTTTAGTGGTCAATTATAGCATTTTTCTTGCACTTTATTAATCACTTAAAAAAATGGTTTTTGCAATAGTTTTTTTTAAATTTTTTCAATTTCTTTTTATTTGTCATTTTCAAGTTCATTTTCTTCATTTGTCATAGTATTTGAATCTTGTTTATCAAGATCCAATTCACTATCAATTCTTGCTTGTTCTTTTTGCAATTCTCTAATTCTATCTAAACTAGGGAAAGGTTTATCTAATTCTTCTTTAACACTTCCTAGTTCTTTTTCTATATAAGCAATTCTTTCTTCAGTATCACTTATTCTTTTATCAAAACTTTTTAAAACATTTTCCATCTTATATATATTACCTATTTCTTGAGTATCACTAATTTCAACTTTATAACGTCCTTTGTTCTTCAAAAAAAGTTGTGGTTTTCCCCACAACTCATCTTTAATTCCAACTATATCAAATCCACTAATATTACCTATAATTGTTTCTTCACCAACTTTACAAATTGAAAACATTTTGTAAAGCATTTCACTCGCTTCACTTCTAGACGTTAGGTTTACACCATTAAGTGTGATTCTAAAATTATCAGCACTTAAATCTTGAATATCTTTCATATCCTCATTTAATAACGAAAGATAATTATTTGAATCTTTTAATTGATTAGGTAAACCTATTTGATATTTTTTTAATAAATCTTCTCTTGTTTTATCATACCTCTGCTTTGATAAATATAATTGTTTTAATTCGTTTTCTACTTTAAACTTTTCAAGTATTAAAGGATTACCACTCGCTAACGCTTTTACTTCTGCATAAGTAAGTGTATCTCTATCTAAATCTTCAGCACTTCTAACTCCATTTCCATTATTCCCCATTATTTGATTTATAAAGTTAGATTTAGTTTCTATTAATTGATAAGAGTAAGCATCAAAACTACCTTCAGTAATATATCTATATATTTCTACTTCTTCGTTTTGATTTCCCTGTCTTAATATTCTTCCTTCCCTTTGTTCAATGTCAGATGGTCGCCATGGACAGTCTAAATGATGCAACGCTACTAATTTATCTTGAACATTCATTCCTGCTCCCATCTTTGCAGTACTACCCATTAATATTCTAACTTTACCAGTTCTCATATCATTGAATAATTTAGTTTTTTGAGCATTACTTTTTGCATTATGTATATACTCAATTTCTTCTGCAGGTATTCCCCTAGCAATTAATTTGTTTTTAATATCATCATAAGCATTAAATCCGCCATCATCTCTAGGAGTTGATAAATCACAAAATACTAATTGAGTTAATTTGTTTTCTTTATTCTTTAACCAAATACCATATATATTATCTACTGCTAAATTAATTTTTGAATTTGATATATCTTCATAAGTAGGATCTATCATTCTCATATCAAGTGCTGCTTTTCTACCATCATTGGTTACTTTTAACATATTATCTTCAGTACTATGTACTTGACGATTTTTAATAAGTTCACTTCTATATGCTAAATCTTGCACATAACTATCTAAATCTTCAGATTTAGGTGCAACTATTGTATTGTACTTTCCATCTTTTAATTTAGGAACAGGTAGATTTAACATTTTAGATGTTTTAATATCCGCTACTTCTTTAAATAAAGACATTAACTCTGGTATATTATAGAATTTTGAAAATCTTGCCTTTGTTCTAAAGCCACTACCATCAGGCGATATTTCAAAACTATTAACTATCTCACCAAAAGTACTCGCCCATTCATCAAAGTTAGATAATCCCAATTCTCTTAATCTATCTATTTGCAAATATTTCTGCATTGCATATAATTCACCCATTGAATTAGATATTGGAGTACCAGTTGCAAAAACTGCTCCTTTACCATTATTGTTTTCTAATATATAACTAATCTTCATAAAAAGATCAGTTGCCTTTTGCGATTCAGTATTATTAATACCTGCTACATTTCTTATCTTTGAAAACATTGGTAAGTTTTTAAACATATGTGCTTCATCTACAAATAAAAAATCAACTCCAAGTTCTTCAAAGTTGACTGCATCATCTTTTTTAGTATCATCTAATAATCTTTTTAATTTTGCCTCTAGCACTTTCTTTGCTTGTTCTATTTTCTTAACACTTACACCATCTGCTTCTATATCATATTGTGCTTGTGTCAATTCATCTATTTGATTATTAATATGTTGTGTTTCATATTCCTTACTAATAGGAATTAATCCAAAACTAGAATGAGCAATTACAACTGCGTCCCATTCACCTGTTGCAATTCGTGCCATTAATTTCTTTCTTCTTGTTTTTTCAAAATCTTTTTGTGAAGCAACTAATACATTTGCCATTGGATATAATTTTAAAATATCATTAGCCCACTGATTAATTAAATGATTAGGAACAACAAACATTGGCTTACTAACTATACCTAATCTTTTTAGTTCCATTGCACTTGCGATACACTCAAAAGTTTTACCAGCACCTACTGCGTGAGCTAATAGTGCATTACCACCATATAAAACTCTTGCGACTGCATCTTTTTGATGCGGTCTTAATTCTATACTAGGATTCATACCATCAAATTTCAAATTGCTACCATCATACTCTCTTTGTCGTATACAATTAAATCTCTCATTGTATATTCTAACTAATCTTTCACGTCTACCTTCATCTTTCCAAATCCACTCTTTAAACTCTTGTTTAATAAGTTCTTGTTTTTCTCTTGCATTTGCAGTTTCAACAACATTAACAATTCTTCTATCATCATCTAACTTATCGTAGACAGTTACACTTTGTAAGTTTAATGAGTTCTTTATAATATTAATGGCGTCCATTCTATCAGTACCCCAAGTACTAGTATTTTTAGTAGTAGCACTATGTAAACCAGATGATTGAAATAACCATTGATTTGCAGTTGGTACATATTTGATTTTTAAATTACCCTCATAACGCCAAGATATATCTACAAGTTCACATACAAACTGGTGGTATATATCTTCAGGTATCCAAGTACTACCAAGTTTTACATTTATTTCATCATATTGTAATGGTATAGGTTGCACTTGTTTTAATGCTTCAATATTTTTATCATATATACCATTTTGATTTTTAATTTCGGCTATATTTAATTTTTCTTTTACATTACCACTTAAATATTCATTTGCTAAAACATAACCATTATTAAATTCATTTGTTTTTTGTGGATCTTGATAAATTAGATTTCCAAGTTCTTCTATAATCTCTTCTTCAGTTTTATTATATACTGAACTCATATAACCGAAATCTACACAACCTCTAGCATTCATTGATAAAGCAAGTGCTTCTTCTGCAGTTTCTGCTTTCTCATTTTCTTTATTTCTTCTTATTGTTCTTTTATAAAAAACATCACCTTTTTCATAAACTGGTACTTCTTCATCATCTTTACTAACCTTATTTTCTATTGATGAAATTAAATAATAATCTGGATCATCTTCAAATGCTCTTTGATTAGTAGTAGAACTAATAGCACCCATTTTCTTATAAAACTCATCATAAACTTTATGCAAGTTATCTTGTGTTATTTTTAATTCATCATCAGTACCATCATTTAACTGAACTCCAAAAACATTTTTTAAAGCAACTTTTACTTTACACATACCTTTTATTCGTTCAGCTGTCATACCACTTTGTAAAGTATAAGGAACAAGATTAGAATTAACTCGCTTATAAATAATATCTTGATTATCTATATTAACAATTACAAAAGCATTATTTTTAATATCATCATCACAATCTAATACTGGATAATCAAAACTTGCTTCTTCTATATCATAACTTCCTTTTTCATATATCTTACTTGGCAAGTTATTTACTGCTTGTTCTAATAAAACATTTAACTTTTCATCTAAAGGATTAAGTGTTGACTCATTACCATAAGGTCCACTCTTAATTTCAAACTTACCAAGCATCATATTTGGATTATCTATAAAATAATTATTTAGTTGAATATCATCTTCATAATAATCAGTATATAACCATCTTTCATCAGATACATCTTTCTTTAATTCTTCTCTTTTCTTTAAAAAGATAATATCAGTTGTAGTACTAGTATTAGCATTACTTTTAAATGTAGTGTTTGGCAATCTTATTGCACCAATTAATTCAGATCGTTGTGCTATATATTCTCTAACAGTTTTATCTTTTTTATCCATAGTACCAGACGAAGTTATAAATGCAATAATTCCCCCTGGTCTTACTTTATCTAAAGTCTTTTGAAAAAAGTAATCGTGTACTAAAAAATGTGTTTTATATCTTTTATCTAATATTTGATAATTGCTAAAAGGTACATTACCTATTGCAACATCATACATATTATCTAGCAACTCAACATTTTCATATCCTTTTACATCTATCTTTGCATTTTGATAAAGTTGTTTTGCAATTCTACCTGTTATACTATCTAATTCTATTCCTCGTACATTTTTCATTTCAATAGAATTAGGTTTTCTACCAAAAAAGTTTCCTATACCACAGGATGGCTCTAGAACTTTTCCATTTTCAAATCCAAATCTAGATAAAGAATTATAAATACTATCTATTACTTCATTTGGAGTATAAAAAGAAGTCAATACAGATTCATTGGCTTCTTTATACTCTTTTTCATTTAACAATAATTTTAATTCTTCATATTCTTTACTCCAATTAGATTTAGTTTTATCAAATGCTTCACTTATTCCTCCCCAACCTACATATTTTGCTAAAACCTCTTGTTCATCTTTTGTAGCAAGTCTATCTTCAGACTCTATTTTCTTTAATAATTTTATAGCATTAACATTATCTTCAAATCTTGTCTTTGCTCCAAAAAACTCATCTTCTTTATTAGGAATAATATAATCTATTTTTTCAACAGGTTTTATCTCTATTCTTTCATAACTTTCTTCGTGTTCTTCTTCATCTTCATAATCGTCATAATCATCATCTTCAAAACTATAATCATCAATTATATTTTCTTCTTCATAATCTATATAATTATCTTCTTGTTTTGTTCCACTATTTTTATCATTATTATTAGAATTAACTTTTATATTATCCAATGAATATTGTTTCTTTTCAAAGTTATGCCAATAAATATGTATCATATCAGGAGTAAATGAAATTGAAAAATCTTTATCTTCATTTAATCTACTTAATAACGGATCATTTTCAATTCCACTATATAAAAGTTTTTCATCAGTCTTATCACTATTAAAATATGTAAAACTATTTTCTCTATCTGCTAAATCACTTATAATTGTACTTTTTAAATTAATGGTTAAAGTTTTATTTGGATTAGTTATATGTGTCCATTTACTTAAATCTACTTTATTTAATACAAATGTATCTTTATATTTTGTATCAAAAGAATTAAATATTTCTAAAATCTTATTAGCCAATTCTTGTTCTCTTGGCTCAAATAAAGTTAATTGACTAACGCCAACACTTTTTTCTTCTACTGGATCATCTTCATATAATTCTTTACTATCTTCTTTCGTAAACATTTCTTGCTCTACATCATAAAGATTTAACTTTTCATCTTCAGTTAAATATTCATTCATAAAACATAATGTTTGCACTCTATCTAATACTTCGTTCCATTTTAAAGGTACATAAACATTACCAATTTCTACTTCAAAGTTTTTACCATAAGAACTCCAACCATATCTAATATCATCTATTACACTACCTGAATGACCTGCAAGACCATAAATATTTTTTATTCTTCTAATTTTTTCTTGATTAGAAAAATTGCCATTAACAATTAAATATATTCTTTCTTTTCCTCTATACTCACTAGGTCCTTCTTTAAGGACTATATTAATATATTTTTCTTTTGTTTCTTCAGATATTTCATTAGGTTGTATTTCATTTATTCTTTCAAGTTCTTTTTTGTATTCTTCACTTCTATAATCCATACTATAATAAGTCGTGTATTTTTCTTTTGAATTATCTAACACTAACTTATCTTCTAATTTATAATTAGGATCTTTTAACCAAATCTTTTTAACTTTATTTTTATTATTAGTTAAATCTTCTATCATCATATTATATGGACATTTGTCGTAAGTGATATTAGTACCATTATAAAACTCTACATAAAATCTTAACTTTTCTTCCCTATCAAATTCAGTAAATAAATCTTCATCAATTACTTTATCATCTTTATCATCTATATCTTCTTTATCATTAAAAGGATCTTTTACTCTTTCTAATTCTTTGAAAGCATATTTACTATTATTATAAAAATCTCTTACTAATTCATTATTTATCTCATTTTCTTCAGCTATAGATATAAGTTTATTATCTATATCATTAAAATTAAAATCTTCTTGTGTATATTCATTTATTACTAAACTATCAATTTGTTTTTTCGTATTAGATAAAACATTAATATCATTTCTTACTTTCTTATACATATATAAAGATTCTTTATTTACAAGTTGAAGACATTTTAATTTATCTTCTAAATCAAAACTATTCAAATCTTTTAATGTTCCATTATATGTTTCCATAATATTGAAACCAAACTTTGACATTGTAATATTTGCAACTGTGTCAGTTATAAATCTTTTTTCATCTAGCGTTAATGATGTATCATACTCTTGATTAATATGTTTACCAACTTGATTTAATATTGAAGTATATAAACTAGTTGATATATTCTTTTTACTATTATCAGTTTTTAATGGATAAAAATAATAGTTTAAAAGTTCGTTATCTATCTTATGGTCATATTTCCATAAATAAAAAGACTTCCCGTGTGTTTGGGAAATCTCAAAAATATGTACTTTACTACCATCTTTAATTATTGGTATACCTCTGCTTTGTGGTTTTATTCTTCTTTGTACTTTTGAACTATTCCACTCATCAAAAGTTGCAAATACACTACCTTTAGGATTATAAGCATAAATATTAAGTAAATTATCAATGCTATATTGAACTACATTCTTTGACCAAAAGTTTAAAAAATTAAACCACTCTTGTTCACTCTCACTAATATAATTCAATGTATTATCTCTAATAGTGTTATACTCTTCTAAAAACTTTTTGTGCATTATTTATTTACCTCCTGTTCTTTATCATTTTTCAAATAAATTTCTATCTTGCTACAACGATTTTTTCTATTAACTTTTTCTTGAGAAGATACTGCTAAATAACCAAAGTTATTTTGTTTTGATATCTGATCCAAACCACCTATATCCGATAAAGATAAAGGTGATGCTAAAAAGATATGTGCTTGATTAATTATATTTTCTTTTATATATTCAACATCATTATCTACGTTAGGAAATAGTTTTAATATTTCTTTTACATATATTTCTAATTTCTTTCTATTATTCTTTTCTAACTCTACACTTTGTACTGCTTTAGGGCTACCACTACTAGGAGGTGGAGTTTTTTTCTTTGCACTAATTTGTTCCACTGTATAATAAGTATCAACTAGTCTTTCAAGTGGTCTTATTTCTCTTTCTATTCTTCCACTTTTATAACAACTAAACTTATCATAAGTAACCGTGTCCCTAATTATTGGATATCCTTTTGTAGGAAATATTATTGTTTTAAAATGTAATTGTTTTATTTCATCAGGTGTCATTAAATTACGACTAATTAAAGAAGTATTTTGACTACCATTATTATTTGTAAAACTCATTGAATAATTTACTGATGAAGTTTGAACTCCTCTATTTCCGAGGCGTTTACTAATTTCTTCAGCAGTGGATTGTGTATTCGTTTTTAAAAATGCTAGTCCAGTATTATCTTGAATAATTTGACTTACTTCTCTACCATATAAATTATCTAATTGAGCAAAAGATTGTAAATAGAAATTAAATTGCATACCCCTACTTCTTGCTACACTTACCATTGTAGTAATATCTGCAAGTGGTGGTGTATTGGCAAATTCATCTAACATAAAAACTAGATCGTAAGGCAATCTTCTATTAGGTTGCTCATTACATAACAAAACAAGTTTCTTATATATTAAAGAAACCACTATTGAAATTAATGAATAATATATTTTTGATTCATCAGGTATACAACAATATAAGACTGTCGGACTTTTACCTAAAACATCAAAATCAAAATCTGAATTTGAAGTTACATTTTCAACATTAACATTATCATATAATGTCATTCTTTCATTAAATGTTGAAGTTATAGAACGATATGTTGTATCTGATATATTTAGTAAAGGTAATAATTTATCTTTACTTTTCATATCATAAGTTTTTTGCTCCATATAATTTTTTAATAACTTATTATTAGTTTCTGTCATTGAACTATTTTGAAATTTCTTAATTGAAGTTAAAGTTATCTTTTTTCTTTCTATCTTACCCTCTACATAATCTTCTAAAAATAAAAATATCAAACCATATAATAAATCACACGAACTATTATTCCAAAACTTTTCTTTGGCAGTTTCATCATTCATTATCATAGTTGATATATCATTTACAAATTCATTACATTGTGCAAAATGTGTAATAGATTTATTTTTCAAATCTATTTTCTTTTTCTTACTTTTTACTTTTTCACTTTCTCTTTTATATTTATCATATAATTCATATTCCTTTATAGCAGGTTCTAATAAATTGATATGATTAGAATATTCTGGATTTCTAAAATCTAAAGTTAATACATTATAACCATTATCTTTAAATAATTTGCTTGTCGTATCAAATATCTCGCCTTTTGGATCTGTTATAAAAACACTCTTTTTAACTTGAGCTGTTGCTATAAAAGAACAATTAGGTATTACTGATGTTACTGATTTACCACTACCAGTACTTCCTAAATAAATCCAATGAGGTGTTTTCATATCAAACCATACTTTCGTATTGTCTTTATTAAAATAAACAGGAAATCCATAATTTTTTATATTACTTATTTTTTCTTCTTTGAAGTTCTTTTTTATCTCACTAAATTTCGCCCATCTTGCACTTCCATGTTCTTTATTATCCTTAACTTTTTGTTTTGATATAAATGGCTCAACAAAATATAAAAAACAAATCATCAATACTACGATAATTAAAATAATAACATATTCTGTTGGCATTTTATTTTTCTTCTACTTCGGTTGAAAAATATTTTTTATCATATATATTTTCAAATCTATCAACACTATCATTATCATAATATCTTAATTCATCTAAATCTACTTTTACTAACTCATAACTTCCACTACTATGTCTTTTATACATTAATGTATCACTAATAATTTTTTTATCTTTTAAATAATCAATTAGTCCATCAGATATTTTATTATTAATATAAATATAATTCATTGCTATATTTGCCATATCTTTGAAGTTGATAGTTATTTCATCATAAAGTTTACCTTCAGCATCTACCAAACCTAAATATAACGATTTATCATTTTCATAATTACCAATATCAAGATAAATCTCTTTATTATTAATTTTTGCTATCGGTCTTTTCATTTTTTTCAACCTCACTTTCAACTAATGATTCTAAAAACTTATTTTCTTGTTTTATTGTTTCTATCATTGTTTTATATAAACTCTTTTCTACAATATTTTTTGATCCTTTAATTTTAGTATCATATTTTCCAATTTCTTTTAAATTGTATTTTATTCTATTTTTTATTTCATTAACTTGATTATTATATTTAACAATCATAGTTTGCATATTCATAAACTCATTATTGAATTTTGAAAAATCCATATCATCACTACCTTTCTCTTTCTTCATCTCTCATAATTTGTCTTAATTCAAAATCATCAAATTGATTTATCTTTAATTCGTTATGAATTAAATTAAAACCTACTGGTGGTATTTCTTGCTCTTTATTATATTGTTCATAACAATCTAACATTTTATTATAGAAATAGTCCACTCTATCCTTTTTAAAATCATCATAATTAACAATAAAATATTCAATATTAGTATCTTCTATATCTTCTACTAACCTTAATCTTTCATCCTCTTGTTTCCAAGCAAAATTAGTAATTACTTTATCATCAATTTTTTTCATTAAGAAATAATCCGCATAACCATCAAAACCTATTGGATAAGCATAAACAATATTATCTTTTATATCTTCTAAATTATAATTGCTGCTTAAATATGTAGGAGTTGATTTATTTAATATTGGAGTGTCTTGTTCCAAGACCATACTAATACTATCATTTTCTATTGCATCAAACATATCAGTATAATGTATCTCACCTAATTCATCTAATGTAATATCATCATCTAAATAATGAGTACTAATAAAATCTGCAATTCTAGGTACTGAAAAATGCCATTGACTATCTTCTGTATAATAATCAATTATTATTTCTTTTAAATCAGTAACAACTTTATCGTCCAATGTAATATTTCTATTTCTCGCACAATCATATATGGATTGATATGCTAAATAATCATTTAAATATAAATTATCTTCTCTTGATAATTTTTTATATAATTCTAGACTTTTCATTTTCTAATCTTTCCTCCTCTCTAGAACATCTACTTGATATTTTTAAAATTGGATATAAAAAAAATAATAGCAATGCTATTATCAATAAAATTATCATAATCATTTTTTCACCAAAAAAGGAATTATCTTTTAAAAACAATTCCTATCTTTCCATTTCTTCTTTCTTTTCTACTGACTTTAATTTATCTTTAACAAACTCTATAATCTCTTGAGCTTCTTTGTATAAATAAAAATAATCTTTATAGTGTTTACCAAATGCTTTGCAATTATAAAAGTCATCATAATCCATCTCGGATATTTCTTCATAATAATTTTTATCAGCATCATAAGTTCCATTTTTCTTATAATACGAAGTTAACTGATCATATATAGTTTCAGTGAAGTAATCATTAAAACGATCACAATGACGCATAAAAGTTGTTAACATATATTTTGGATCTTCTTTACACTTTTGAGCTAAATCATCTAAAGGATTTTCTTTATCTAATCCTTTCCAAAGAAATGCACCACCTCTATCTTCTACTTGCATTCTAGCAACCATTTTACCCATATCAAGAGTTCCAATAATTTCACTTGCATTCTCAATCTCTTTTTCGTAAAATTCATCGGCTTTTCTTGTCCATTTAAAATATTTTTTAATTATATCTTCTTCTTCGAAATATGCTTTATAAAGATTTTCATCTATTTCAATTTTTAATTTTTCTCTTAAAATATCCAATGCTTCTTTATAAAATTCTTTTGGAAATTGACTCATAATATTCCTCCTTTTCAAAAATAAAACGGTGTATTAAATACAACCGCTTCGTATATTTACCTTATATTAATAATTCTATGAGCATTCGCTCTAATACTTTCTCCGAATATATAGTGATTATCTAATAAATAATTTAAATCTGGATAATGGTTCTTTTGATTAGAATATTCTATCGCACAAATAGTACAACCTGTTTCAGTTTTTTCTATTTTATAGTCTAAACTATATAATTTAAATTCAACACTACCATTTTGATTATAAAGATTTTCTAATGTACTTATATTATCCATAAAACCACCACTAATAATAGTATATCATAAAAACAAACAAATGTTATATTTATCTTTCTAATTCTTGTTTTTTTCTTTCGTTAAATATATC
>JAFQQQ010000009.1 GCA_017410525.1 Bacilli bacterium
TTTTTGTTTTTTTGTTTTTTTAATTTGTCAAAAACACAAACTCCTTTATTTTAAACGTTTTTTAATTTTTAAAAATCAAAAAAAGTGATTTTTTTGAAAAAACACTTTTTACATTTTTTTGCTTTTTTGTTTTTATTTTCTATTGTATCTTCGATTAAATTTATCTGTTTGACTTATTTTTTTAACCTTCACAAACTCTTCTTTTTTCATATAATTTAAATCTATGTGTGGTAAATTATCACTTCCCTTTACTGGACACATAGTTATAAAGTCTTGTGAGTTGTGTAAACATACTACTTTAAAATAATTAACAATTTTTTTATCTTCTCTGCCACACTCATCATATCTAAAATAATATATATCGTCATAAAACCCCAAAAACAATCTTTTATCTGAAGGAATATATTTTTTTATTTCTTCCACTACCTCTTTTAAAGGAAATTTTTCTTCAAATATAGCGGTATTTGGCATTTCGAGATTTTCATTATAATTAGATAAATGTTTTTGTATGTGTTTATAAAAATCATCTTGTTCGTATCTAACTATTTGTCTAAATAAATATGAGTTCGCATCTCTTTCTCCATTATTTAATCTACCAGTTCTTTTTTTTGAATAAAACCATACACTATTTAAACTTTTATCTGCCACCCTACTTATATTTTTAACACACAATCTATATAACTCTTCATATCTTTCTTGATAAGATAAGAGTTTTGTTCTAGTAAAAAACATATTATATTCAAACTTTTTTATTTTTTCCTCTTTATTAAATAAATTATCCTTTATATACTCTTTTTCTACATAATCTAATATTTTTTCGGCAAGTTCTAACTCTCCTAATGTAATTAAGTTAGAACAATAATAAGGATATCCGGAATAATCTTTTGGATATTTTTTAAAATATTCTTCATATAAAAGTCTAGCTGATATTGGATCTGTTTCTGCAAGATCAAGAGCTTGTTTGAACTCCCAAATATTAAAGTAATTTTTATTCATAGTATCCCCCTTAAATTGGTTATTATTATAGTGGTGTTTTATAAAAAAGTCAAATTATAGGTGTTTGAATAATTCAATGATTTTAATAGTCATAAAATTTAGCACACTATTACCACATATACTAATTTTGTTTATATTATTTTAAAATTATTATTAAAAAAATACATTTTTAGGTATACTTTATATCTACCTATATTTTATTTAAATATAATATTATGAAAGGAGATATTGGTATGTTTGGATACGGATTCTATGGATATCCTTGTGGCGGATATGGTTGTGGATGTGGATATGGTGGAACTTCATGGATTTGGATTTTAATTGTAATATTTATAATATTCTTTATATTCTGTAATGGCAGAGATAATCATTTTGATTGTCCAAGAAGATTTAATTAAAAAAAGAAAATGAATAATTCATTTTCTTTTTGTACTTTCTTTTAACTTTTCACTTATTCTACAAACAAGCAAACTTTCTCAAAACTTTAATTTTTGAAGTTCAATCCATCTATTATAAATTTTCTTTTATTTCTTCTATTAAAACGCTTATTTCATAAGTATTTATGTAAACAAAAAAACCTTATAAAATAAGGTTTTAACAATCATATGGAGCAAGTGACCGGGATCGAACCGGCATCCTAGCCTTGGCAAGGCCATATACTAACCATTGTACTACACCTGCATTAAATAGTGATATATAAAATATACACTATTTTTTTTATTTTGTAAAGAGTTTATTCAACAATTGTTTCAAATTGCGAATTATAAAGTTCTGCATAGAATCCATTCTTTTTTAAAAGTTTAGAATGAGTTCCTTGTTCAATTATGTTTCCATCTTTCATAACTAGTATTAAATCAGCATTTTTAATAGTAGATAATCTATGTGCAATTATAAAAGATGTCTTTCCTTTTGTTAATTTATCCATAGCTTTTTGAACCAATTCTTCTGTTCTTGTATCTACATTTGAAGTTGCTTCATCTAATATTAAGAATGGGGCATTTTCAATCATACCACGAGCTATTGTAAGTAATTGTTTTTGCCCTTGACTTATGGCATCATTATCACCTATTTTAGCATCTAATCCTCCTGGAAGTGTTTTAATAAAATGATCAACCCCTACTACTTCACAAACTTTCATTATTTCTTTATCACTAACATTCTTTTTATTGAACTTAAGATTATCTCTAATTGTTCCTTCAAATACCCAAGTATCTTGAAGTACCATAACAAATAAATCATGAATATTTTCTCTAGTTAAATCTTTTATAGATACTCCATCTATCAATATATCACCAGAGTTTATTTCATAAAACTTCATAAGTAAGTTTACCATCGTAGTTTTCCCAGCGCCTGTAGGACCTACTATAGCAATCTTTTGTCCTGGTTTAACTTTAGCACTAAAATCATTTATTATTGTTCTTTTTTCATCATAACCAAACTTAACATTTTTAAATTCTATTTGTCCTTTTACACTCTTTTTGTTAAGTTTACCTTTTATTTTACTTTCATTTGTCATTTCTTTTTCATCAAGAAAATCAAACACTCTTTCTGAAGCAGCAGCAACCGATTGAAGAGATGTCATTGCTTGAGCAATTTGAGAAAGTGGATTAGAAAACATTCTAACATAAATTATGAACGCAACTATAACACCAAATGTAATAATATTATTCATAACAAGTAATGCCCCTACTACACATACAGCAACATATCCAAAGTTACCAATAAACATCATTAAAGGCTGCATTATTCCACTTAAGAATTGACTTTTCCAATTACTCTCATATAATTTATTATTTAAATTATCAAACTCTTTATTTGCTCCATATACTCCATTATATGCTTTTACTACATTATGTCCCGAATATATTTCTTCTATATATCCATTTAAATCTCCTAATTGTTCTTGCCTTTCTGTAAAATATTTTTGAGATTTACCTAGAATTAAACCCATTAAAGCAAAACCTATTAAGCTTGAAAGAATAGCTGTTATAGCCATAATCCAATTTGTTATAAACATCATAAGTAATGAGCCTAATAAGAATGTTAATCCTGTTACTAAAGATGATAAACTATTATTTAGATTGTGAGCAATCATATCAACATCATTTGTAACTCTAGATAGCACATCTCCAGTTTCATGTGTATCAAAATATTTGAGTGGTAATTTATTTATTTTTTTACTTATATTGCTTCTAAGTTTTTTAGCAAACTTATTAGAAGCAATTGTCATAAGTAATGCCTGAACATAGTTAAATATTGCACTTATTAAATATAATATTCCTATAAATATAGCAATACTTTTTACTTTAGACATATCTATTTTAGGTTTTACTATATTATAAATAGACTTAGGCAGTTTATCAAAATTACCTGATATTTTATTTAAATCCACATCATCTTCTTTAGCATAATCAATTAACTCTTGAAATTCTTTTTTATCTTCATTACTGATATTTTTATCATACATTATATCTTTTTCAATTTCTTCACTTATATTAGGACTTATGCCTGAAGCAATTGTATCTGTTAATTCTGACAATTTATTAGGAGCAACTAAAGAAATAATTGCACTCACCATAGCAAGCACTAAAGAAATAATTAAGAAATATTTCCAAGTACTTAAATTATTAAATAATCGTGTTATAGAGCCTTTAAAATCTCTAGATTTTTCAGAAACATTCATTGGTCCGCCATGTCTAGCCATTTTGTAACTCCTCCTTTGATAGTTGTGATAAAGCAATTTCCTTATAAACTTTACATTTCTTTAAAAGTTCCTTATGTGTTCCTATTCCTACACATTTACCTTTATCAAGTACAACTATTTTATCTGCATTTATAATAGTACCTATTCTTTGAGCTACTATCAAACTTGTTGCATCTTTTGTATATTTCTTTAAGTTTTTTCTAAGTATAGAATCAGTTTTATAATCGAGTGCTGAGAAAGAATCATCAAATATATATATTTCAGGATCTCTTGCGATTGCTCTTGCTATTGCTAATCTTTGTTTTTGACCACCTGATATATTTGTTCCACCTCTAGCAATATGCGCATTATAATTTTTATCCATGCTTGTTACAAAATCAGTACCTTGAGCAACTTCTATTGCTTCTTTTATTTTATTTAAACTTGCTTCTTTTCTACCATTATATCCATAGCCTACATTTGACTTAACAGTACCAGTAAACATAACCGCCTTTTGAGGAACATACCCTATTTTATTATTTAATGATTCTAAAGTATAATCCTTAACATTTATTCCATCTATTAAAACTTCACCATCTGTAGCATCATAAAATCTTGGAACTAAGTTTATTAAAGTACTTTTACCACTTCCTGTAGAACCTATAAATGCAATAGTTTCCCCTTTTTCTACTTTAAAACTTATATTTTCTAGCAAATACTCACCTGAATCAGGATATTTAAATGATACATTTTTAAACTCTACTGTACCTACTTCTTTAGTTTCCTTTACATCTATCTTGCCATCTTTAATAGAAATATCACTATCTAAGACTTCATTAATTCTTTTAGCTGAAACTTGTGCTCTTGGAAGTATCATAAATATCATAGCAAGCATTAAGAAAGCTGCTATTACTTGCATACCATAACTTGTAAATACAACCATATTACTAAATAAACTTATCTTATCAAGCAATCCCGCATTACTTATTAATATTGCTCCTATTATATATATTCCTAAAGTTAAGCTATGCATAACAAGATTCATCATAGGATTTAATATAGCAAAACATTTTTGATTAAACATCTGCATATTCGTTAAATTTCTATTAACACTCTCAAATCTATTTTGTTGATATTTTTCTGCATTAAATGCTCTTATTACTCTTATACCAGTTAAGTTTTCTCTTGTTACACCATTTACTTTATCTATCAATTTTTGAACTTTTTCAAATCTTGGAAACACTATTATAAGTAAAGTTATAACTGTAATTAAAAGTATTACTACACAAGCACCCGTAAGTATACTCCACTCTAAATTTTTGTTTAATATTTTAGTCACTGCCCATATAGCCATGACAGGAGCTTTTATAAGCATTTGTAGTCCCATAGCTATAAACATTTCTATTTGAGTAACATCATTAGTAGTACGAGTTATTAAACTACTTGTTTCAAATTTTTTTATTTCTTCCATCCCAAATTTTCCAACTTTTCTAAATATTTTACTTCTTAAGTTTAAAGAGAAATTAGCAGATAATTTAGAAGTTAGAAATCCTACCAATATAGCAGATATTAAACTACCAAAAGCACACAACATCATATATCCACCCTGAAGCAATATATCTCTTATATTGCTACCTTCTGTTTGAATAAGAGTTGTTATTGAACTCATATAATCAGGTAATTTTAAATCTAACCACACTTGACTTGTTATCAATATAAAACTAAATAATACTATTACCCAATCTTTTTTTGTAAAAGTTTTAAACATCTTAAACATTTTATCACCTCTTTAATTATATACTATTTATAATAATTTTTGTATGTTTTTTACAAATATTCTAAATATATACCTATTTATAATTAAAGTCAATTAATTTCACTAAAATTTTAAAATTATTGTACTAAAGTTATATTTTTATTATTTCCGCATATTTTTTATTAATAAAGTAAAGTTATAATTGACAAAAAAGATTGATTAGTGTAAAATTATATTTATGAAACAGATGGGTCTATAGCCAAGTGGTAAGGCGTGGGACTGCAACTCCCTGATCGTTGGTTCAAATCCGACTAGGCCCTCCAATAAAAAAATAAAATCGAACTTAATTGTTCGATTTTTTATTTTAAAAGTGATTATCTTGTATAAGTATTATATCCGTAAACAATAGCATCCTTATCATAATCATATTGTAAATATAAAGTATCTTCTTCTATATGAGTTCCATAATAGTAAGAGTAATCTTCATATTCATAATCAATTACAAGACTGCCAGTTTCTTCATTAAACCTCCAAGTGCATTTAGTTACGTCATCATAAATAATATCATCTATATCACAAGTGTTATCAGATTTTATTTCAACTGTATCACCATAATAAGAATAACTTCCAGTTATATCAATTGGTTTTGTAAATATAACATTGAATAATCTAATTACTCCTATTAAGGCAATTATTGCAGCAAGACCTACTCCTACCCACATTACAACTTTCCATCCTTTTTTATTTATGATATTTTTTGTAGCATAAATATTTTCTACCTTTTTTTCAGTTGTAAGTAATTTATTTAATTCATCTTTAAATTCTTGATGATTCCAAGTAAAGAAGAACATTGGTAAATGGTTGTATTGATGAATTATAATAACTCTAAATATCCAAAATGCCGTATGTGTAGATACTTTTGTAATTCTATTCAAAGGTATACTTGTTTCAGTTCTTTTAAATGGTATATATTTTTCTTTATATACTTGATTTTCTGTTAAACATAAAACTGTTTTAACCGCACATTTATAGAACCAATTCAAAAATAAATATAAAATAGATAATACAATAAGTATTATTATCTCTCTACCTACTCTAGCCCAAAAATTATAATAAGGGCTTGATATTCTACCTGAAAAATTTGCAATTGTAAGCACTAAAAGATTAAGTCCTAAAATAACTAAATAAATTTTATCTAGTGCTGAAATAAATAATAACCTTGACGTAACTATTGGTTTAATTTTTTTTGCTTCTTTTTCCATAAACACACCTATACTCCTTTCTACTTTAATTATACAATAGATTACTATTTTGCCAATATTTGTAAATTAAAAAGAGCAATTGCTCTTTTTACCATAGAAACGGAATTAATTTATATTTAACTCTCTTTTTGTATTCTGCATATCCTTTTAAATCTTTTTCTAACACTTCTTCTTCATTTCTTATTCTTTTAACAACTATAAATGGATATACCAAAAAAATAACAAATGAAATAATAGACCCTAATATTAAAGGCATTGACAAGAAAAGTAAAGTGGTTACTGCATACATGGGATGTCTTACAATCCCATATAGTCCTGCATCTATTACTTTTTGCCCCTTTTGTACTTCTATTGTACGAGATAAATAAACATTTTCTCTTAATACTTCAACATATAAAATATATGATAAAATAAATATTATAGATGAAATAACTATAACAAAATTAGGTAATTCTATCCAATTAAATCTATAATTTAAACCCGCTATTACAAAACCTATTATGAACATTGAACCACTTAATTTAACAACTTGTTTTTGTTCCGGTTCTGTTTCCTTAGCATTCAATCTACTTTTTAATAAAGTTGGTGATTTTATTATCATAAATATTCCTGAAATAAACATAGGAACAAATAATAAACATATAAGTAACCAACCATTCCAATAATTTATAGTATTTGCTGGTATAAATATTAACAAACACACTAGTACAAATCCTAATAAAAATTTTAGTATTGCTTCAAAAAATAATTTTATATTCATAAGTACTATCCCTTTCTATTAATTAAATTATAACATAAATAATCAAAAAAAATCACTATATGTTTCATTTCCATCAGTACTTTTTATCACTACATCAATGAAAAAGAGCACTTCTCTGCCCTATAAATTGTAATTTATTTTTTATAATTTTTTTTAAATTCTGCTTCTGTATTTTCTAATTGTTTACATATTTGCATTGCATGTTCTTTTTCATAACCTCTAGCATCACATTTTTGAATTTTTAATAGTCGTTTATAAAAATCTATATTTTCTTTATTTATATCTTGAATTTTTATTTTAGAAGAATGTAACTCTATTAATTTTACCATGATATCAATTTTATATTCCGGAATATTTAGACGTAATAATATATCTTTCGACATGTCTGCAGACTTTTTAGCGTGATTTTTAAAATGCCTTATATTTCCTTCATCTTGAAAGCAAAAAGGCTTTCCAATATCATGAAGTAATAAAACTAATCTATCATCAAAATTTTTATCACAAGCATTAATGGTTGCTAATGTATGATTCCATACATCAAATGAGTGCCATTCACTTTTTTGTTCAAAATTTTTTTCATTTTTTAATTCTGGTATTATTAAGAAAATTTCATCTTCTACCAGCGAAATATTATCACATAATAAATAATATTTTAATCTATCTAAATTATTCAACATAATACCACCAACTTTCAAATTACCATTCATCCATCTAATTATATTATATCATAGATTTCCGATTAATTTCCGTTTCATTTCCAATTAATTTCCATATTTTTTCTGATTTATTTTTATTAATCATTTCTGTTTTGTAAATATCACGCACTCATTTCACTACAAAATTTCAAACAAACAAAAAATCACTCTTTCAAAACAGTGATTTTCCTTTATAAAACTTGACTTTTAACAGTTCAAGTGAAACTCTTATGGTGGAGCCGAGGAGATTCGCACTCCTGTCCAAATACACTAACACAATAACATCTACAAGTTTAGTTGATTAGTATATGTCCTACTAAATAAGTTAACCAACAAACAATTTAATAGTAAGTCTATTATTTTCATTATTACTTATAGACATCGTAATAATATATCCTACTAATTCGAGCCTCATATAAATATCGTAGGAAAATATTTATTGAAGCAGCCTTCTATATTCTATTAAGCGAAAGCTAATTGATTTCTGTTTCCAGTTATTTATTTTTGGAATTTAACGCATTACCTTACGACTTGCAATTAGAGCTCAAGCATATCTGTCGAAACTAGACGGCCCCGTAAGAAGAATTATAGCACCATTTTATTTAATAGTCAATTCTAATTACTTTAGTTACTACATCTATATACGAAAAAGATTTCACACCTAAATCAGTATCTACTAAAAATATATAATCATATAATTCTTTTATTTTTGCTTCGTATTCTTCATATTTATTTCTTCCTAAATTATATTTAATTGATACTTTATCACCAATGTGTTCTAACATCTCTTTTTTTACGCTTGATATTGTCATCTTGGATACCCCATATACATTGTACCTTTTGTAATAATACCACCTATTCCTTCTTTTCCATATTTAGTACTAGATATAATATCTTTTAAATCTATATCTTTATTTATATCAGCTAAACTCATACGACTTGCAATTATAGCAGGATCTAAAGCATGTATATTTATTCTTTTAGGACTTGAAGCGAAATTAGCACCTGCTTTTATCAATTCTTCATAATCAGATTGACAAGCACCTGCTATTATAACTAGTTTTTCATGACTCTTTTCAAACTTTCTCGCTTCTTTAACTGCCTTAACAAAATTAATGCTATTCTTATAACTATTTATATCGTGTACCCCACCTTTTTTCTTATAATATGCATCATGACCCGTTATAACTAATATATTAGGATTATATTCTTCTAAATATTCACTTATTTTATTGGGAACTATATTTTCATCTTCACATATTCCCATGGCCATTAAATTAATATTATTATAATACTTTAAACACCTATCCAAATATTCTCTATCGCCATCTATGTGAAGTATCTTACCTGGAAGATAAAAGTAATCATCTCTATCTAAACTAGTAGAATCTTTAACCCTTTCTATTACATCTTTATCATCACTCATTTTAAAATCTGTTTTAACCAAATCCTCTATATCACTGTCTGCATATAATCTAACGTTAGCCCCTTTTAAATAACAAATATCTTCGTCATCAATATCTATTACTTTAAAAATCATATCATGTTTATGAGATATTCTTGTTACATAATCGCCTACTTTTATATCCATATTATCACCAATAAAGTATATGATTTTAATTTATTTTTATAACTAGTTGTATAAATAAAAATTTTTTTATCAATATAATATAGGTGATTATATGTTAATATATTTAGCTATATTTTTTTGTAAAATAATCGAAAATGCGGTTGGTACTTTAAGGCTTATTGTAGTCGCAAATGGCAAAAAAAAATTAGGCGCTATCCTTCAAGGTGTAGTTGCTCTTGTTTGGATATTTGGCACTGGTATTGTAATTGTTGATATAAATAAAGATTTATTTAAGATAGTTATATTTGTTATAGGATCTATAGCAGGATCATTTTTAGGCAGTATTATAGAAGAAAAAATTGCTTTAGGCAGTAATATGCTTATATGTATTACTAAAGAAAAATTTGAAAATGTTATAAAAGAAAAATTAAATAATTATAAAATAACCACTATATGTGAAAAAGATAATAATTACTCAGTATTATTAATTATTTTAAAAAGAAAAGAAATAAGTAAAATAAGTAAAACATTAAAGAAAATAGATAGTGATATTGTTATAATAAGTGAAAAAGCAAAAACTATAAATAATATAGTCTAATATAATATAAGAAAAATCACCTAATAAATAAAATATATTAGGTGATTATATGGGAAGATGGTTTCGTTGTAGAGGTTTTTGGTGGGCATTACTATTAGCTTTTTGTTTTCTTCTATTTTATCAAATTATTCTTACTTTCTTCATTTTTACCAGATTTAATTTCTTCTTGATATTTATTTTTATGTTTTTTATATTCTTTTGTTTTTTCAGGATATTGTGGTAATTTAAGTATTGAAAAAAGGAAAAAATCAAATTTTTTCCTTTTTTTATTATTCTTCAGTTTTTGAACTTCCTATCTCAAGTGCATCATTTTTTTCGAAGTAGGCTCTTACTTTTCTTTCAATTTCTTCTTTCATTTTAGGATTTTTCTTAAGCCATTCTTTTACATTTTCTTTACCTTGACCTACTTTATCACCATTATATGAATACCAAGCACCACTTTTATCAAGAACGCCTGCTTCAACACCTAGATCCACTATTTCTCCATTAAGAGAAACCCCTTCACCATAAACTATATCAACTGAACAAGCTTTAAATGGAGGAGCCATTTTGTTTTTAACTACTTTAATATTAGTTCTATTACCAATAGCATCACTACCTAATTTAATTTGTTCACCTTTTCTAATTTCAAGTCTTATTGAAGAATAAAATTTAAGTGCTCTTCCACCTGGAGTAACCTCCGGATTTCCAAACATTACTCCCACTTTTTCTCTTAATTGATTTATAAATATAACTACTGTATTAGTTTTATTAACTATGCCTGATAACTTTCTTAACGCTTGACTCATTAATCTGGCTTGAAGCCCCACATGAGAGTCACCCATTTCTCCTTCAATTTCTGCTTGCGGCACTAATGCTGCAACTGAATCTACAACAATTATACTAATCGCACCACTTCTAACTAATGCTTCACAAATTTCTAATGCTTGTTCCCCATTGTCAGGTTGAGATAATAACAAATCATTTATATTAACTCCTAATTTAGAAGCATATATTGGATCTAACGCATGTTCAGCATCTATAAACGCTGCCCTTCCACCCTTCTTCTGGGCTTCAGCAATTGCATGAAGAGCGAAAGTTGTCTTACCGCTTGATTCAGGCCCAAATATTTCTATAATTCTTCCTTTAGGATATCCACCTATTCCTAAAGCTATATCTAGTGAAATAGAACCACTTGGTATCGTATCTATTTTTTGATGTTCTCTTTCACCTAGTTTCATCACAGCCCCTTTTCCAAATTGTTTTTCTATATCTGATAAAACTTGATCTAACGTTTTATCAGAACTAACTGATTTTGCCATTTAATACGTCCTCCTTTATAATCACAATTACATTATACTAAAGTAAAATTAGTTTGTCAATAGTTTTTGCGAACATTTGTATAGTTTTTCTGCATCCAATTTTTTACAAAAATTAAAAAAGAGTGAAATTAATCACTCAGTTTTCTTTCATATATTTTGTTATAAGTACTTATAAGCCATTTTCCATTAACGTTTTCATATGTTAATAATAATATTTTTTGTATTTTTTCTAAGTTGCTACCACTCACTATTTGATTATTAACCGTCTTATATGAAAAACAATTAATAGTTACCCTAAAAGTTAATTTTTCTTTACTGTATTCAGTTATAGTATAACCAATTAAATCTATACCGTCTGTAATATCGGCAAATCCGTTACTTCGAAAATTTTCTATTCTACTTATATTGAATTCTTTTAAGTGACCGGTTAATATATCATCAAAATTTGTATCAAAAGTTTTTATCTTGTTTTCCATATCTACATATTTAGAATATAACTCACTCATAAGAATATCTGCATTTACACTATTATCTATATTATTTATTTCTTCTTTTGTTAAACCTTCTTTTACAGAAAATCTAGCACCCTTATTTTTATTTATAAGTTGATTTACTTCAGTATACTTTTTCTTTTGCTTATTTTGAAATCTACTAGCAATTATAATGCCTATAGAACATATAATAATAGTTATAGATGTAATTGCAACTACAATTATAAAACCTATATTTGATAACACATTAATCACCTCTTTATTCTATATATATTATAGATTAAAAAAAAGAATTATTCAACTCTTTTTATATTAAATATTTTAGCAATTAAACTAATAATAATAAATATGATTATTCCATATATAACATTAACCAATAATGAATTGCATATTCCCTCTATCAAAAACGTTTCATTAAATGTAACGTAATCGATTATACATAATAATAAATAACTAATTATTCTATAAATACAAATTACTATTACGTTTATAAAATTAGAATTAACAACATTATAATTCATATAGTTATATCCAAGTATTATAAATCCACTACAAATACCAAAACTAATTGTATTTATAAATGGTGATCCTGTAAATGAAATATCATAAAATAATCCACATATTATAGATAGTATTACAAAGTTAAAATTATCTTTTTTAAAATATGGATAAAGTATGGTTAAACTTGTTAATAAAAACAACGGAGCTAAAAAGCTATAAACATTTACAATGTTTGTGAATGTTGCCTCAAATAGAAACGAGAATATCAAAATAATATATATCATTATTCTTCTGCCTTTCTATTTAAAATAGTTACTATACTTATATTTTCAAACTCTACAGAAGGTTTAACTTCAACAACACTGTCTAAATCATATTCATCTTTAACTATTTTAGAGACTTTACCTATTATTATTCCACTAGGAAAGTAATCTGTAAGCCCGGTAGTTGTAACTAAATCCCCTTCCTCTATTTTTTTTGAATTAGTAATACCTTCTATTTTATATACATTATTTTCTTTATCATAACCAGTTAATAATCCATATAAATATTCATCAGACGAATCAATTTTTATAGATATTTTATTACTTATTTCATCGCTTGTTAAAAGTTTAACAGTGCTAGAAAAATTACTTACATCTATAATTTTGCCTATAAGACCTTTATTAGTTATTACTGCATCTCCTTTTTTTATACCATTCTTACTACCTTTATCTATTGTAAGATTATTGTACCAATATCCTATATTTCTATTTACTACGGTAGCATTTATATAAGTATATTCAGATAAAGTAGCATTTAAATCTAATGCGGATTTTAACTCTGTAATCTCTTTTTGCAATTCTTCTATTTGAGCATAATATAAATCCGTTTTTTCTACTTTTTCTTTTAATTCGGTATATTTTTTATATAAGTCCTTTTTTTCATTGAATATTTCAAGTTCATTACTTACAAACTTAATAGGTGCATAAAATACTGTTTGAATGAATGTAGTTGTATCTTTTATTGCTTTCTCAAAAAAGTTTAAATCCTTATCATCATCTATTGTATAAGAAGATATCCCAAGTAATAGAGCAAATGATACAATTACTATAATTATATATTTTAATATATTATTCTTTCTTTTCATTTTATCACCTATTTTTATTATAGTACATTTTAATTTGTTTTAAAAGCAAATATCATTATTTTCTAAAAAACTATAATAATTATTTTTAGTTATTATTATATGATCTAAAAACTTAACTCCAAGTATTTTAGATGCTTGAACCAAATTATTAGTTATATCAAAATCTTGTTTACTTGGAAGTGCATTTCCCCCTGGATGATTGTGCACACAAATGATTGCACTTGCACCAAGTAAATACGACTCTTTAAATATTTCTCTGGGGTGTACTAGGCTATAATTAACAGTGCCAATAAAAAGAAGTTTATCTCCTATTATTTTTTTGCTATTATCTAAATATATAGCAAAAAAATATTCTTGTTTTTTGTCCCCTATTTTTTCTTTATAATATTTGTAAACTAATTCAGCACTATTTAATTTAATATTCTTCAATGAATCTACTTCCCTATTTATTCTTTTACCAAGTTCTATACAAGCAATTAAATTACATGCTTTACTTATACCGATCCCTTTAAATTCTCTTAAATATTCTAAGTTAATATCATTTAATTTTTTTATGTTTTCTATTTTACTTAAAAGTTGACTACCTAAATCTTTAGCAGAGCTGCCCTTAGTTCCTGTTTTAAATATAATTGCAAGCAATTCTTCATTACTTAAGTTTTCTACCCCATATTCTATCAATCTTTCACAAGGTCTATCTTCCTTAGGTATATCTTTTATTTTAACCCCCACTGATTACTACCTCCTCATATTTTACTAAAACTTGATTTATTATAGACGAGATTGCTGTTTCATCATTTGTATTTTTTAAAACAGTATCATAATTTTCTAATAACCCTAAAAAATTTTTATTAGTTATACCATACTCTTTTATTATTGTTTCATTACCTATATTTTTATAATAGTTTACTATCTTTTCGGCGTTTTCTTTTAATTCGGTTATCCCAACATAAACATAATACAAATTATCTTGTTTACTATAAACATAATTTTGGAGTGATATTGTATTTTCTTCTAAACTTTCTAAAGTAGAAAAAACTCCGTATTGTATAAAATATAAAGTATCTCCTTTATTTGCTACTTTAATTCCTTCATAAGCATCATATTGTTTTAGAAAAAAATTAGAAAGGAAAAAACCAATGATTAGAGCTATTATGAATGTTAATAAATATTTTTTCATATTATCACCAAATTTATTGTAGCTTAATCATTAGTTTTATTTTGTCGAAATTAGTCTTCTTCGTCGTCTTTCTTAACTAGGACCTCTCTAGGTTTAGAACCGTTTTGTGGACCTACTATCCCCCTATCTTCTAGTAGATCAATGCATCTTGCTGCTCTATTATATCCAAGTCTAAATCTTCTTTGTAAAAGTGAGGCACTTGCTTTACCTTGTTCTATAACAAAATCTACTATTTCGTTATATAAAGGTTCTTCGTAATCATCTCTACTATCTAACATAGTAGTAGCGCCTCTTTCCTCATCATCCATTAGTAATGATTCATCATAACTAGCTTTTTGTTGATTACAAACATAATCTACTATAGCTTTGGTTTCATCTTCAGAAATAAATGTTCCTTGGATACGGACAGGAGCATTTGTTCCTTGCGGTAAAAAAAGCATATCACCTTTACCTAGTAATTTTTCAGCGCCTACCATGTCAAGTATCGTTCTTGAATCAATACCACTTGATACAGCGAATGATATTCTTGATGGAATATTAGCTTTAACTATACCTGTAATTACATCTGTAGAAGGTCTTTGTGTTGCAACAATCAAATGTATTCCTGCTGCACGTGCCATTTGTGTAATTCTCATAATTGAATCTTCTACTTCTTTGGCAGCAACTAACATTAAATCTGCAAGTTCATCTATTACTACAACGATAAAAGGCATTCTCTTAGTTTGTTCTTCTTCAGGAAGTCCTTCGTTCTTTTTATCTATATATGCATTATAACTTTCAATATTTTTTGTTTTGCTTTCTTCAAAAACTTCATATCTTCTTTCCATTTCAGCAACTATTCTTTTTAAAGCAACATTTGCTCTTTTAGGATCAGTTACCACTGGAGCCATTAAATGTGGCACTCCATTATAAATAGAAAGTTCTACTTTTTTAGGATCCACAAGCACAAGCTTAACTTCATCCGGTTTAGCTCTCATAAGGATAGATGCAAGTATACTGTTAATACAAACGGATTTACCACTACCAGTAGCTCCCGCAACTAAAAGGTGTGGAGTTTTATTAATTTCCATCCATTGTGGATTACCCATTATATCTCTACCAAGAACTGTAAGTAATTTAGAATTAACTTTACTAGCCGGAAGACTTGTTAAAACTTCTCTAACACTTACCATGGAAATTTTTCTATTTGGAAGTTCAATCCCTATAGTACTTTTACCTGGAATAGGTGCTTGAATACGAACATCTTTAGCAGCTAAAGCAAGAGCAATTTCTCTATTTAAACTAAGTATTTTACTTACTTTAGTTCCTGCTTTTATTTCAAGTTCATATTGAGTTACCGCAGGTCCTACGTGTGTATCTACTACTTTTGCTTCTATTCCAAAATCCATTAATACTTGAATAAGTATTGGTATATTATTTTTTATTGCAAGCTCATTTTCCTTACCATCAGTTTTAATTGGTTTATTTAAAAGTGAAATTGGTGGATAAACATATCTTTTACTTGGTTTATCATCCGTAACAGGAATAACTACTTCTACTTCTGGTTCTTCTTTTACTTGTTCTTTTTTCTTTCTTTCTCTTTTTGAAACATGAACTTTACCAGCTACTTTTTTAACTTCGTCTTTAGTTTTCTTCATCATTTCAAAAATAGTAAGACCTGTATAAATTATCAATCCGCATACTATTAAAGCAAAACATATAAACCATGTCCCATTAAGAGTTAGAAGGGTCGCAAATACACTAACAAATATTGCCCCTATTATACCTCCTCCTGTTTCTGGAATCCAAAAGTCTTGTTTAATACCTTTCATAACGTTATCAACAGTAGTTTTTAATACATTCATTCCATCTTCTAATATATTGAAATTATTTGGATCTATTTCATTTGCTTCAATATAACTTATGTGTAACAAAGTAAGTATTCCTATAATAATTATAAAAAGCCCAATTGATTTTCCTGTAACTATTTTAGGCTGTTTTCTCTTTATTATAGTGTATAATCCTATACCACATAATACTACTAAAAACAAAGCCCAAAGAGTTCCAAATAAAAAACAAGAAAACCCTTTTATAAAATCCGCAACCATTCCAAAAGGACAAAGGCCTACGATTGCTATTAATACTAAAAATATTCCTTTTAATTCTACTATGTAACCTACCGGTTCTACTTCTTCTTCTTTACGTTTTTTCTTTTTTGCCATAAATACCTCCATAGTCTACAACAATATTATAACATAAATATACTTAAAAATAACAAAAAAAGTTTTTCTTTTATACTAAATTATACATTGTGTTATAAATTCTTTCATCACTTGCATATTCCATTATAAATTGATTATCTTTTTTACATATTATTATTCCTATTGTTTTATATTGATTTATACTTTTTATGTTCCTATCTATATAATTCATATAGTTAACTCCTTTGAAACAAGATAACACATACAAATTATTTAATCAAATGAACATTTTGATTTATTTGTTAATTTATTTTTACAGTAATTAAAAAACTACAGACAAAATTCTATTTCCTGTAGTTTTAACTATTACAATTTTATAAAAACACTATAAATTTTATTTTTTATACAAATAGATAAATATAGTAAACAATAACAACTATCAGCATTATTATGCCTTCTCTTCTTGTAAGTTCTTTATCACTTCTACCAAATATAAATAATAATAACCCCGCTAAAAGTACAACAATTAAATCCACAAGATTAAAAGCGCCAGAAGATACTGTCCCAAAAATTGTTATTGGCAACCCTAATACAACACATATATTAAATATATTAGTACCAATTATATTCCCTATAGCCATATCAAACTCACCTTTTTTAGCTGATACTAAAGTAATTGTTAATTCAGGCAAACTTGTTCCTATAACTATTATTGTCATTGCTATTATCTTTTGAGAAACATTTAGAGATTCAGCTATATAAACTGCACTATCTACAATAAAATCACTTGTAATAATTATCCCTATTATAGATAATATTGTCCTCAATATTGCTTCTTTTCTATCGTATCTAGGTTTGTCTTGAAAAAAATCTCTTTGTTTTTTTACAATGGAAAAAATATATACACAAAAAGTTATAAACCATATAAGAAGCACAATTCCATCTGCTCTACTTAAACTATTTTTTAAATCACTACTAAATAAAGAGTCATTTATTAAGAAAAAGAATGCTGAGGTTATAATTAATAATAAAGGTAGTTCTTTTCTTACCGTTCTTTCTTTTAATCTAATAGGTTTAACTATAGCAGATACCCCTATAATAAGTAGAATATTTATTATACAACTACCTATTATATTAGCAAGAGTCATTTCTGCATTTTTAGATGCAATACTATTAAAAGAGATCGCTAGTTCCGGAGCACACGTACAAAAAGCAGCTATTGTAAGAGCAATTACCATTTTAGATACTTTAAAACTTTCTGCAATAGCGGTTGCTGCATCTACAAACGTGTCTGATAATTTAATAATTAAATATAACGAAACTAATAATATTATTATACTAAGTAGTAACATCAAATCACCTATCTATATATAAATAGTATAACACATTTTTTGGTTTTATATAAAAAAGCACTAATTATTTAGTGTCTTTTTCTATTTCTTCTTCTATTCTAATCAATTGATTATATTTACATATTCTATCTGTTCTAGACATAGATCCTGTTTTTATTTGTCCTAAATTAAGTCCTACTGCTAAATCAGCAATCGTAGTATCTTCTGTTTCGCCGCTTCTATGTGATATTACTGTTTTATATCCATTATTTCTTGCAAGATCTATCGTTTCTAATGTTTCTGTAATTGTACCAATTTGATTAACTTTTAAAAGTATTGCATTCCCTGCACCCATATCTATGCCCTTTTGTAAACATTTCTTATTTGTTACAAACAAGTCATCTCCAACTAATTGAATTTTATTACCTAATCTTTCAGTAATAAGTTTAAATCCTTCCCAGTCATTTTCATCTACTGGATCTTCTATAGATATTATAGGATATTTGTTTGCTAATTCTTCATAGAATTCAATTAATTCAGTTGTTGATAAAATTTTATTTTCACCTTTTAAAACATATTTTCCATTTTGATAAAACTCAGAAGCAGCAACATCTATAGCAAGATTTACATCTACTCCTGGGATATATCCTGACTTTTCGATTGCTTCTATTATAAGTTCAAATCCTTCAGTATTACTATTTAAATTAGGAGCAAAACCACCCTCATCTCCTACTCCAGTAGCATAGCCTTTTTCATTTAAAACTTTCTTTAATGTGTGGAATACTTCTGCGCCTACTCTTAGTCTTTCTTTTATATTATTTCTATTAGGTATTATCATAAATTCTTGAAAATCTAGATTATTACAAGCATGACATCCACCATTTATTATATTCATCATAGGTTTAGGAAGTTGTTTTCCATTCCCAATATATTTATATAATGGAAGTCCCACTTCCTGAGCACTTGCTTTTAAAGCAGCCATTGAAATACCCAATATTGCATTAGCCCCTAAATTAGATTTAGTCTCTGTTCCATCAAGATTTATCATAGCGTAATCTAATTTTTTTTGATTACTTGATTCCATACCTATTACTAAATTTCTTAACTCATTATTTACATGGTTAACAGCATTAAGTACACCTTTACCCATATATCTCGTTCCACCATCTCTCATTTCTAATGCCTCTCTTACTCCTGTTGAAGCACCACTTGGAACTGCTGCTCTACCAACTATTCCGTTTTCAAGTATTACATCTACTTCTACTGTTGGATTTCCTCTTGAATCCAATATTTCTCTTCCAATTACATCAATAATTTTTCCCATAATTTTCTCCTATTCTAAACTATTTACTGCCTCTTTAAATGTTTCTCCCCTTTTTTCAAAATCATCAAATTGATCCCAAGACGCGCATGCTGGGCTTAAAAGTATTGTATCTCCTCCATTAGAAATGTTATAAGCAAACCTAGTAGCTTCTTCTAATGTGTCAACAACTGTACAATCTATTTTACATTCATCTGCAAACTCTTTTATTCTGTTTTTTGTTTCTCCATAACAAACTATATGAGTTACATAAGTTAAATCATCTTTTAAGTCTTGAAAAGAATGTCCCCTGTCTAAACCGCCTAACAAAAGTACTACTGGTGTATTAAACGCATTAAGAGCAATTTCAGTAGATTTAACATTAGTGGCTTTTGAATCGTTATAAAAATCCCTACCATTTATTTTAGCAACAAACTCCATACGGTGTTCAACACCTGTAAATTTATTTAATACTTCTTTAATTGTTTCATTAGATATTCCTAATTCTTTAGTAGCAATTATAGCACACATAATATTTTCATAATTGTGCATGCCTTTTACTCTTATCTCATTTAAATTGATTATCTTTTCATCTTTATAGTAGATAGTGCCATCTTTTATAAAGCAATCTGCTTCCTCAGTACTAGAAAAATATATTTTGTTAGATTTTATATCTTTAGTAGATTCATAAGAATCTTTATTTGATTTATTTATTATAGCTATATTTTTACTATTATGATTCATAAATATTCTAAGTTTATGATCTATATAATTTTCATAAGTACCAAAGAAATCTATATGCACAGGAACTAAATTAGTAAGTATACTAACATTAGGATTAAAATCATAACAATCATGTAATTGTTGTGCGGATATTTCAAGTACAACTGCATCATTTATTTCTACTTGTTCCACTATTTGTGATAAAGGATAACCTATATTACCGCCTAAATGAACTCTTTTACCCATGGCTTTTATAAACTCATAAACAAGCGTTGTTGTAGTTGTTTTACCATTAGCACCTGTTACAGCTATAACAAAAGCATCCTTAGGTAAAAAATGATATGCAACTTCTACTTCATTAACTACTTTTATTTCAAGCTCTATAGCCTTTAAAATCAAAGGATGATCATATCTAATCCCTGGGTTTTTTATAACTAAATCAAAACTAGAATCAATTAAAGATACAGGATCATCGCTTTGTATAAAAGTTACTCCTAATTCTTCTAACTCTTCTATATGCTTAATGTCTTGTTCTTTTTTATCAGTAACAAGTATTTTATTATTATACTTACTCAATAATTTAGATACTTCATATCCACTTCTAGCCATTCCAAGTACAAATATTTTTTTATTTTTAAACATAATATCACTCCTTTATATTATATGTCACAAATAGCACCCTTAGATTCATAAACTCTAACAATACCACTAGTAGTTAATCTATTTCCTACCACATAATCTTTATCTATTTTTTTATCTTGTTCCATTTTCTTTAAATCTACTAGACTTAAATCTATTTTTGATGTTATAGCTACTGCTGTTTCATTATAATTTATAGTATATGTATATCCACCATATAAATCATTTAAATTATAATATTCTAAACTTTTTGATTCATTTAAATAATTTATAATGTCTTCATTTAATGATATATATTGTTCTTTCTTTTCTATTCTAGTTACAAAATTATCTTTATAATAAATATTATATATTCCTTTCATAGTGTAATTCTGTAAATCATTATCTACTTCTATATTACAAGTAATCATTTCTTCTTTATTACAACCTACTAAAAATAAAGCAAATATAAGAATAATTATTTTTTTCACTCTATCACCATTTTCATTATATCACTTTTTTTATATAAAAGAAAATAACAGTTAACGCTATTTTACTTATTATTAACTGTTATTTTACAATTTATTAGTTTATTTACAATTTTTTTATTATATTTTTGTTTACTATCTATATTGATTGCAATATCCATAACTTCCCATACAGCAACCCAACCTATTATTAAAATAAGTTCTTTTATTATTTCTGGCTTAGTCAAAGTTGAAACTATTAAGAATAACATACCTACTATAAATAGTATTACTTGTTTATTATCATAAAACTTATCTATTTTCTTTATATCTTTAATAGAATCTTCTAAACCGCTTTTTATAAGTTTATCTATATTTTTTATATCTAATCTAGTATTTACTATAATTTCTACATCATCTTTTACTTTAGCTTCATCAATTAAATATTCAATTAATTCACTAGAGACTTCATTACTATATTTTTCATATAAATCTCTTTCTCTTCTAATGTTAACTATTATATTTTTCATATTACCACCATAATTATTATAGCACAAAAAACAGGTAATTAAAATTACCTATTCATATTTTTTACACACTCTTATCCTTACCTACTTCAATTGGATTTACATGTATCACTGTTAAATATATTTCATCAAGTTTTTTACCTATTTCTTTTTCTAAATCATCAGCTATCTTATGACTTTCAAAAGTAGTTAAATTACCATCTACATAGATTGTAAATGATATTTGATATTTATATCCTACGGGAGTTGAATTAAAATGTATAACTTTTTTTATTTCTTCATGAGAGTTTATAATTTCATAAACTTTTTTCTTTGTTTCATCAGATATAGATTTATCCATTAAAACATCGTAACTTTCTTTAAATATTTTTAGGGATGTTAAAATCATCCATATAGAAATCAAAGCACCTACTACTCCATCAAACCAATAAACATTTAATAGGGTAAGTAAACAAGCAAATAAATTACAAAGTGTTATAACACAGTCATTTCTATGATCTTTAGAATTAGCTTTTATAAGTAAATTATTGTATTTTTTTGATAATTTATCTGTATATATAAATAAACATAATTTAGTTATGATTGTTACTATACAAACTATTACAAGCCAAATTGAAAATTCATATTTACTATTATTGAAAATAGAACTAAATGCATCTTTAAATACAAAAAGTCCCATTAGAATCATAGCTATACTTATTAGCATAGAATAAATATATTCTGCTTTTCCATGTCCTAAATTGTGATCATCATCACTTGGTATACTAGCAATTTGATTACCTATAAAAGTCATAACACTTGATATTATATCACCCGCACTATTAAATGCATCTGCTATCATGGCTTGACTATTTGTAATAAATCCTATTGTTGCTTTTATTATAAGTAAAAATAAATTCCCTATTATTCCTAATATACTAGCAATTTTTGCACTCTTAAATCTTTTCAAATTATTCACCTATATTTTCTATAAAATCAAATTTTTCTATTATGTCTTTACCTATTAGATTATTAACAAATTCTATACATTCTTCATACATTCTTATTTGTTCTTTATAATGAGCATCTATACTATATACTACTTTAATATTGTAATTAGAAGCAATCTTCCAAAACTCTTTACAAGGATAATAAATCTGTTTTTTCATATTAGATAAATATAAAAAAGCTTCTGTTAAATTAATTTCTAAAGGTATATTATGTTTTTCAGCTGAAGAACAAATTATATGAGCAACCCTTTCTTCAATATCACCAAAAGACTCTCTATTTATCATATAAAGATCTGGGTGTGCAATTAAATCAGGAATTTGTTTTTCCATTGCCATATCTAAATATTTAGCATAAGTTAAAAGTTCTTCATCAGTAAAATCATGATATCTAAACCTAATTACTTCATTGTCTTTACCTAATATAAAATGTTGACCTAATACTATTCTATCTGTTTCATTTTTTAATTCTAATAAATCATCTTCTTTATCATGTCTATATTCTACTTCAAAACCAGACTCTATATCTATAATATCTAAATATTTTTCTTTTAATTTTTTTATGCTTTCTAAATATTCATCTTTATCTTCATATGCCATTCTCATAACTCTTCTATCATCAGTTCCATCTTTATGCGGCATATGATCTGTAAAAGAAATCTTTTTAAAACCTTTATTTATAAACTCTTTAACAAAATCTTCATCTGTCATTGTACTATCTGCATGACCACATCTAAAAGTATGTCCGTGATAATTAAAGTTTTGAAGTTTTTTCATAACTCACCTCTTATATTTTATTCTAAATTAACAATTTATATTATATCACTTAAAGCTTTATTAGTAAATTAATTTATTGATTTTATTATTCTTTATTGAGTTTCTTTTATTAAACTTAACAAATTTACAAAAAATATAAAAATGAAAAAAACTCAAATTATTTTGAGTTCTCTTTCCATATCTTATATTCTTTTTTCATACAAACACCACATGGTCTATAACCTAGTTCCTGAGCAACTTCTTCGCTTTCAAAGAACACTCTATTTTCTTTATAGTGCCCTTTCTTTAACCAATTTAAAACTGATTTGCAATCAAATCTACCATATATTTTAATTTTTTTATTACCACCCATAGTACCAGGTATTTTACTTAATACGGTACCACTCTTAGTTAAGAGTTTATAATCTTTTTTACCACACTTAACAAAGTTTTCTTTTACTCTTTCTAAGAGTAACTTATATCTATTCTTTGTATCTTCATTAGAAAGTAAATATTCTCTTGTTCTTTCTATTCCTGTTTTATAATTAGGGAGTGTTTTAAATTGAGAAACAGTTAAATCAACTATCTTATCATTTATTAAATTATAATAATGACTTCCATATTCGCTTTCACATCTCATGATTTTTCCACCTAAAAAATCATTAAGAACTAAAGCAGTAATAGCACATTGACCTAAAGCCTTATTTTCTTCACACCATTTATCTTTTAAAGTAGGATAACAAGTATCCTTACTAAAAGACATACTAACTATTTCACAAACTTCATTTATTATCATATTACACCACAATTTTATCTTATCATTTATAATTATTAAAATCAACTTTTAATCAAAATTATACCTATTATTATAAGTATTCCAGCAATTACTTTTTTTAATATATCTTTCTTTTCTTTGAGAAAAAAATAACTAACAAAAATATTTAAAATAACTGTTAAACTTGTTAAGGGCGCTACTACACTAACACTACCTAACTCATATGATTTTAATTTTGTAATCATCATAAGACTCCATGTAATGCCGGTAACAATGAGTGCGTATTTATTGCAAACTTTGTACTCTTTTACTATATCTTTAATTTTTATTCTCTCAAACAAAAATATTAATATTATAGGTATTAGAAACGTTAATAAAACATAAAAAGATAAATTAAATTTATTTGAGTTATTAACATCTAAGAAAAGTGCAACAGCTAAACACGCATTAGCAATTACTCCACACAACAAATGTTTATTAAATTTAAAGTTTTGTTTTTTATAAAATACAATTATATTACTTAAAACAATTAAAAATGAACCTATAATTTTTTTTATTATTAATGGTTCTTTAAAAAACAATACCCCCATAAAAATCATAAAAACTGTAGATATTTGTTTTAATATTATATATGTAGATGATTCCAGTCCTTTTCTTGAAGTAGTACCTAATCTATCATTTATAGTATAAAAAATAATTGATATAAATAAAAACAAATAAACTCTATAATCTGTTACAACTTTGAATTCGAAAAATGGCAATAAAAATATACAAGTAATAACGGATATAAACTGAATTAATATTGTTAAAACTCCATCATTGATATTTTTTTTAGTAACTATTTTGTAATTTTGATTAAATATTACGGATACAATTAAATAAATAATTATATAAATTTTAAAATTACTAAATAAAGTCATATAACCACCTATTTAATTATATAAAAAAAGATTAATTATATTTTATTAATTAATATTTTTTCTATGTTTTTATTACTAATTTAAAACTATATATTAAAATATATAGTTCATTTAACACTATATTATAATACAAAGAAAAAGAAAGTGTAACTTTCTTTTAACCACTTATTCCTTCACTTATTCCAAGTATTATTATACCAAATAGTACTATAAATATAGTTAAATATTCATTTTTATTTAATTTTTCTTTTAAGAATATTCTTGCTAATAATATAGAAACTATACTATACGAAGCAATTATAGGTATTGATAAGGTTGAATTAGAGGATACTGCAAAAACATAGAAAAATTGACCTATAGTTTCAAATATACTAGCACCTAACCTATCTTTTTCATTCTTTATTGCAATTTTTTCTTTCTTTATAAATATTAAATATATAAACAATACTAAACCATATATAAAGAAAGTATATTCATAAGCAATTAAAGCAGCATCTTCACTTATTAACTGTAATTTATCTAGATATACTGCATCCAAAAAAGTACCCATGCCATCTAGTATACAATATAAAATTGGAAATATTAAAGCAATTAGACCTACCACTTTTTTAGAATAATTCTTTTTTTCTTCACTATTATTTTTTTCTACTATAGATAGCGCTAATACACCTATAAATATTATAAATATTCCAATAATATCTAATAAACCTAATGTTTCTCTAAAAATTATAAGTAATAACAAGCTAGTTATAACTCCTGAACAGTTTTGTATTGGAGATGATATAGAAAGTTGTAAATATCTTAACCCTTTATATCCTATTATCATAGATAATATATAGAAAAATGATACAGGTAAATATTTAATAATATCCAAAAAATTAAAGTTTATATCTTTCATAATTATATATATTGTAGCATATATCCCCATTACAAAGCCAACCATTATACCAGTTTTTAAATGACTATATTTATCTTTTTCATCTGCACCTTTTTTATAAAATAAATCAGCTAATGCCCATAATAATAAAGTTATTATCGCATATATAAACCACATAATATCACCTATCTTCTCTAAATATTATAACACAAAAGGAGTATTTATCTACTCTTTTTTATTTAATTAAATATTTGGCAAGCGGCATATCAGCTTTAGCTAAATCATAACTAAGTATTTGATCTATTTTTACCCATGCATATTCTAAATGATCGTGTAATTTAAAATCTCCACTTACATAATCGCATTCATATAATCTTAAATCAATAGTTCTATTTGGATATTCACATATATTATTTGTAATAAAATTCTTACATTTGATATCCATTTCAAACTCTTCTTTTATTTCTCTTTCAATAGCACATTCTTCTGTTTCCCCTACTTCAACTTTACCTCCAGGAAATTCCCATTTACCATATACATTAGAATCTCCTGTTGAACGTCTAGCTATTAAAACTTTACCATCTTTTTTTATAAGTGCGGCTACTACTGTTATCATTTTCTCTATCTCCTTTTTTATTCTATATAATTATTTAAATCAAAGCTGTTTTGTAAAGCAATCTGTTCTAATTTAGAATTAGACGCATTTTCTACGTTATTAAGTTCAATCGCTGCCATAGGATTATAACACATGGCAGTTCCATAATAATCCATTAGATCACTTCTTAATCTTTCATACTCTATTTCTTTATACATATTATCCTCCATAAATTACTTATATTTTATATATTAAAACAAAAAAAGTCAATTAAGACTTTTTAAATTTATATTTTATATTACGTAACCAATTACTTATTTTCATTCTATTTAAGTAAATAATAAATCCTAATAATATAATTGTTAATAAAGAAATTAAACTTTTTAAAAATGTAGGTTTATTACTGTCTACGTTACTACCACTTACCGTTTTTAAAATGTTTTTAGTAACACTATATATACCACCTTCATTTACTGTTGAATATCCACTTTTTAAATACTCTGAAGGATTAGAAGAATACTTTCCGCCGCTTATAAAACCACTATGTATATCTTTAAAAGATTCCGAAAAGAAAAACACATTTTTTCCTGCTTCACTTATAAAAGTACCATTTGAAAAACTCATAGAATAGATTAAACTGCTATTCCCTCTTCCAATATATTCATATATAACATGACTATTTTTACTTGTAAACTTACCATTACTGATATTTATTTGAATATCTCCTGCATATCCATTATTAGACTCTATTTGTATTGCAGTACCACTTGCTTTTATGCCGTTATTATATCCACCAGTAGGTGTTTTATCTATACCCGTAGCAGTTACAGTAGCACCATTTATATTTAATATCCCTGACTTTATTCCTATTCCTGATTCTACACCAGTTATTTTTGCTTTTCCTATATAAAAATTTGAATAACCAGCTATATAAAGACCTGTTCCTGTTGAATTGATTTGTGCTCCATCTGAAATATTAATTACAGGATTGGATTCTTTATCTTTTATATTTCCATTTACATAAACTCCTATCCCAGTATCTCCATCGACATCATCTACAGCATTTATCTTACCATCTAAGTAAACAACTACACCATATGATTTAGAGTTTTCATGACTTATAAATATTCCTGACCAGCCTTCTAAAGTGATATCTTTACCTACATGAACAGAACTATATTTATTATCATTTACATTATTACTACCAACAAGCATAACAGCACCATATTTAGGTTTTGATTCTTTTATCGTACCACTACCACTCAAATTTAAATATCCACCTTTTACTTCAAATACCTTTTCAGCCGCAACTATTGTCTTACCATTTAGATTTATATTTACTGTTTTATTAATTTGTAAAGTATTATCTAAAGTTACATCAGAAATGAGTGTTATTATATCATTACTACTTACATTTAAAATTGCTTCTTCTAAAGAAGAATAATATTTATCCCCTACTTTAGCCAAAGGAGTTATTCCGGCGTTTACTACTTTTGGAAGTATAAATAAACTTAATAATACAGTAAAAAATATTTTTTTCATTGTCCACCTCCTTACATTTTATTCACTCAACATTTTTTTATAAACAAAAAAGAAAATAATTTTTTATTATTTTCTTACTTATTTTTACTTAAAGTTTTAGATTCTTCTTTTTTATAACATTTACTTGGAATAAATGCTTCTGAATTTAAGAATTTTTCATATTTAATAAGAGGTAATACTATTACTCTAACTGTACCTTTTTTAGGATCTACATCGCTTAATTCTATCATAGGCTCTAAAGTAAGTGGTGATGTGTATGTTCTTATATTTCCATGTGCTAAACTATCTCTTACTACTTCACAAATAATTTTATTCCATATTTCTTTATCTTCAGTAAGTATACCCCTACTCTTTTCTTTTTCAAAACTTTTCATATAGTAATTTTCAGTTATTGGAGTTCTATCTTCATTATCTGAATATAAATATATATCTGGATCATCAATATCAAAATTCACTTTACTATAATCAACTTCATCAAAATTATTATTTTGTAAACGATACATTAACAAATATGATTTTAATACCATTAAAGCAGGATAACAAGAATCTATACCAAATTCATCACCATCAAAAAAACTTACCATAAAACTAGGATTATTTATTGAAGTATACAAATACCAAAAATGACTCATCCAGTTACTAATTTCTGTTTTAGGATTTAATTCATATTTTAAATGAGTACTTATAATCCCACTTTGTATTGAATAATCAAATTTATAAAAATATTCTCCATATACACTTTCTATATATCTTATTAAATCCACAACATGTTCAACTTTAATTTTCATAGTTTCCCATTTTATGTCATCAACACTATTAATATTTTTTAATTTATTAATAAATTTATCCAGATCTACTTTAGATTCTTCATCAGCAGATTCTTTTAGGAAAAGTTCTGGACTCTCTATTCCTAATGTTTGTAAATTTTTATAAGTTATTTTATTAATCGTAGTTAAAATTAAATATTTAATTAAAGTATCTTGGTCTGGTATCTGAATTTGCGGCACATCAAACGTATACATAGCTTCACTAAGACCTAAAGCATCTATATTTCCAAAATATTCAAATACAAACATTTGAAATTGCATATTAAATAATTCTGATTCATAATAACTTTTTGTTTTTAAATGGGCAAAAGGTATAAAAGGATTTTCTTCATCAATATAGAAATTACTATGTAATAAAGAATTACGAACTCTCCTTAGATAATCTATATTTTCTTTATCAGTATTTGGATTTGTTTTAATACTCAACCAATTATCAAAATCAGTAGATACTACTTTTGAATCAAAAAAATTTTCCAATCTTAATTTTTGTTCATTAGTTAATGAAAGTTTAGATAAATCTAATTCATTATTATTCTTTTTATACTCTATTATCTTACCAGTATTTTCTATTGCTTCTTTATTTAGACCTAGTAAAGCAATCATAATAGTAAACATAATATTATTAAATTCTGATTGCGTTATTTTAGGATTAGAATAATATTTATTCATTAATTCTTGTCTAAATTTCAAAGTATCTTCTTTTCTATAACCATTTTTATATACTTCAATTAACCTATTTATAGCATTATATGATCTACGATAATATCTTTCATATACATCCATATAAACACCCCTTCAATCGATGGTGTATTATAGCACAAATATTAAAATAAATCAAAATAAACAAAAAATGAGGCCTTTCGGCCTCTTCAGGGGGTTTTGGTTGTGTGTCCTTCACATATAAGCTTCGTAAAGAACACGTGGTATGTTACCATACCATTATAAGTATAGAATATTTTTTTTAATTAGTCAATATGTTAATCTAAATTTACTGAACTATTAAGTAAAGTTATTAAATTAGAATAATTGTTAATATTGCCTGATTCCAGCAATTCATTTGAATCTTCTTTAGCTTTAAGTAATATATTAAAATCTGTTTTAAAATCAGCAAGTCTAAAGTTCATATCTCCACTTTGTCTTACTCCAAACAAATCTCCACTACCTCTAAGTTTAAAGTCCTCTTCACTAATCTTAAAACCATCTATAGTTTGTGTCATTATATTAAGCCTTTCTGCTTCTCTATCACTTATAAGCACACAATAACTTTGTAAATCATTTCTGCCTACTCTGCCTCTTAATTGGTGTAATTGAGATAGCCCAAATCTATATGCATCAAATATAACTATCATAGTAGCATTCTTAACATCTACCCCCACTTCTATAACAGTTGTACTAATCAGTATAGAAATATCTCCCTTTTTAAAATTTTCCATTACTTTATCTTTTTCAGTCTTTTCCATCTTACCATGCATTACACCTATTTTACACACTTTACCAAAAGCACTTGTCATTTTTTCTTCTAGTTTATTTACATTCTCCAAATCTATTTTATCAGACTCTTCTATTAAAGGCGCTATTACATATATTTGATGTTTTTCTTTTATTTCTTTATACATTAACTCTAGTACATCTTTTATATTATTATTACTTTTTAAACTAGTAATAATCTCTTTTCTACCGCTTGGCATTGTCTTAATACTAGACACATCCATATCTCCATAAATAGTTAAAGCATAAGTTCTAGGTATAGGTGTTGCACTTAAATAAAGTATATCGGGAGTTATTCCTTTATTCTTTAAATTACTTCTTTGATTTACACCAAAACGGTGTTGCTCATCTGTTATAACTAAACCTAAATTATTATAGTTTACATCCTCACTTATTAAAGCATGAGTACCTATAATTATATCTATTTCTTTATTCTCTAACTTTTTATAAATAGTTTTCTTTTCGCTAACTTTTAAATTGCCTGTAAGTAGTTCTATATTTATATCACAATCCTTAAATATGCTTTTTAAGTTTAACAAGTGTTGATTGGCAAGTACTTCTGTAGGTGCCATAAGTGCTCCTTGATATCCACTTAAATAGTTAATATATAAAGCAATGATTGCTACTATAGTTTTCCCACTTCCTACATCACCTTGTACTAATCTATTCATCCTATTAGCACTATTTAAGTCTTCATATATCTTATCTACAGCGTTCATTTGGTCTGTAGTTAATTTAAACGGTAATTTATTTATAAATTCCATTACTAAAGATTTATCTACATGTCTTTTTAATCCTATTTTATTCTTCTTATTCTTTTTTAAACTATTCATCTTTAACATAAATAAAAATAATTCTTCATATTTTAAATATGCTTTAGCTTTTTTTAAATCTAATTCATTTTTAGGATTATGAATATTTATTACTGCATCTTCTTTTTCAATTAACTTATATTTTTCTTTTAAATATTCAGGTACATACTCTTGTACTTGATAATCATCAATACTATTTATATATCCCCTTATTTGATTACTACTAATCCCACCTATTTGGTGATATATAGGTTCAATTACAGGAATATCAGGTAATTTACTAAATCTAATATCAGAGGCTACTATAGTATTATGAGTTTTATCAAACTTACCAATTAAAGTTAAAGTAACTCCTGGATTTATTTTGCTTTTTAAAAATCCCCTATTAAATATAACTACATTCATTAAATAATTACCGGTATTAAATTTAAATGACATTTTATTCATCTTTTTATTAAAGAAAAATAAACTAGGTTTACTTTCTACTATACCATCTATAATTATTTTATCATCTTGAAATAATTCTTCTATATTACTTCTTTTTATTACATCATATCTAAAAGGATAATAACTAATTAAATCTTTTGTAGTCATTATCCCATTATTCTTTAATATATTTTCTGTTTTAGGACCTATTCCTTTTAAAGTTCCTATATCCATAAAATCACCTATATTATATTAGATAAAATACCAAATGATATTAACATCATTATTACGGATGCGATAAATACACCTAGTAATGCGGCAAGAAATGATTTTTTCTTATCCATTTCAAGTACAGCAGCTATTAAGCATCCTGTCCAAGCACCCGTTCCAGGTAAAGGTATACCTACAAAAAGCACTAATCCCCAATAACCATATTTTTCTATTTGGCCTTTATGTTTATCTATTTTTTTGTCTAACCATTTAGCTATACCATTAATTTTATTGCTTTTATTATTTCTCATAGAGTTTAATATTTTATTTATTAACCATAGTATAAATGGGATCGGTAATATGTTTCCTATCATACAAATTAAATAACTAATCCAAGGATTCATACCAAATAATGAAGCAGCAATCAAACCACCTCTAAGTTCTAGTATAGGACACATTGATATTATAAATACTATTATTTCTTTCATAAAAGGTACTGCAATAAAGCTACCTAAACTTTCTACTATAAAATTAACTATTTTCTCTGACATAGTATCACTCCTATATAAGTATATCATATTTTATACTAAATTTATAATAATCTAAACTTTTTTTATTTTTTTAAGAAAAAGTGTTGACAAAAGAACTTTTTTGGATTAGTATATTAAGTACCAATTCGGAATTAGGCGAATTGGTGCTAGTATCACACTAGCCAACCCCTTTTTATTCTTTTATAGAAACTGCTCAGGGGGCAGTTTCTTTTTGTTAATAAAAAAGAGTTAATCAATAAACTCTACTAATATATCATTAGAAACATATATGTAATCTTTGTTTATATATATGTTTTTTTCATCTTCTAATAATTTATTTTCTTTTATTAGTTTATTAACTATATCCATTTCTTTTATATCTTTATTATATTTATTTTTAAATATTTCTTTATTTATACCTTTAATCTTTCTAAGACCTAATATGAACTCATTTTCTATTGTTTCATTTAAATCAAGTTTATGTGATTCTTTTATGTATTCACCATTTAAATATTTATTTATGTTTCTAGTATTATCATATCTAATATTATCTATATAACCTGAAGCACCTAATCCGAACCCATAATAGTTATCATTATTCCAATAAGTTAGGTTGTGTCTTGATTCATAACCAAGTGCACTAAAGTTACTTATTTCATAATGATTATATCCATTATCTTTTAACTTATTACAAATATGTTTATACATTTCATAATCTAAATTATCATCGATATTTTTTATATTGTCAATATATAGTTTAGTATTAGGTTCTATTATTAAAGAATATGTGGATATATGAGTTATATTTAATTTTAAAAACTCTTCTATATCACTATTTAATTCATCTAAGGTTTGGTTAGGTAAACCATATATTAAATCAATATTTATATTTTTAAATCCTATTTCTTTACAAACATTTATTTTATCTACTATTTCTTCTTTAGTATGTTTTCTATTTAAAAAATTTAAATATTTCTCATTAAAAGTTTGAATACCTATGCTCAACCTATTAACACCATTTTCATAAAGTAATTTTAATTTATTTTTAGTAATATTCTCTATATTACATTCAAATGCAAATTCACACTCTTTATTTTTATTTAATATTTTTATTATATTAAATAATTTAGTTAATTGGTTTACATTTAAACAACTAGGAGTACCTCCGCCAATATAAATAGTATTTAATATCTCATTTTTATATTTACTCTTTATTTCTTTTTCTAATGAATCTAAATATTTATCTATCCACTCATCATTCTTTAAAAATTTACAGAAATCACAATAACTACAAATAGTATCACAAAAAGGGATATGGATATAAACACTTTTATTTTGTGAACTTACCATTTTCATCCCTTTTTTGTCCTTCAACGGTCATATTACTACCTAAGATTAAGTTTTCTCTGCTATTTATTTCTTGTATCTCTTTAATATCATTATATAAAGATTCGGATATTCTAAGTAATCTAGTTTCTAAATCTTCATTTATAGCATTTATGGTTACACCCATGGAACTAGCAATTTCTTCTGCTGTAAAACCTTCCTTAATTAATTCTGCTGCTTTAAGAACTCTTTGCTTTACTATTTCATCTGTTATTGTTTTAGGTTTGTTAGAATTTAACACGTTTTGAACTTTTAAGTACTTTTCAGAATCTATTCTAGGTAATAACTCATTCATTAATGTAGATACTGTGGCATTACTTATTTTAAAGTGTTCTGCAGTTTTTCTTGTAGATGAACTATTATCTATAATATAATTAGCTATTTCCTTAGTAATTTCTATTCTCTCTTCATCTGTAAACTTTGCCATTAGTCTTCCTCCATAGAAAGTACAGCTAAGAATGCTTCTTGAGGTACTTCTACACTACCTACCATCTTCATTCTCTTTTTACCTTCTTTTTGTTTTTCCAATAATTTTCTTTTTCTAGATACGTCTCCACCATAACATTTAGCAAGTACATTCTTTCTAACGGCTTTAATATCACTTCTAGCAATTGCTTTAGTACCTATAACAGCTTGAATAGGTATTTCAAATTGTTGACGTGGTATTAACTTTCTTAGGTTTTCAACAATTGCTTTTCCTCTATTATAAGCAAAATCTTTATGTACTATTAAACTTAAAGCATCTACTATATCCCCGTTTAATAAAATATCCATTTTAACTAAATTACTTGGTTTATATCCTATTATTTCATAGTCAAAAGAAGCATAACCTTTAGTATAACTTTTTAATTTATCAAAGAAATCATATACTATTTCTGATAAAGGTATTTCATAATGTATATTTACACGTGTTGTATCTATATATTCCATAGATACATAATTACCCCTTTTATTTTGACACAATTCCATTATAGGGCCTATATATTCACTAGGTACAAATACATTAGTTTTTATATATGGTTCTTTTATTTCTTTAATTTTTTGTCTTTCAGGCATTTTAGCAGGACTATCTACATAAACTATACTTTTATCAGTCATTTCTACTTCATAAATAACTGAAGGTGATGTAGCAATTAAATCTATACCAAATTCTCTTTCTATTCTTTCTTCTATTATTTCCATATGAAGAAGACCTAAAAATCCACATCTAAATCCAAAACCTAAAGCTTGAGATGTTTCAGGTTCAAACTCTAACGAAGCATCATTTAGTTTTAATTTTTCTAGGGCTTCTCTAAGATCTGGAAATTTATTTGATTCTATTGGATATAGTCCACAGAATACCATAGGCTTCATTGGTTTGTATCCTGGAAGTGGTTCTGAACTTGCATCTTTTTCTAAAGTAATTGTATCTCCTACTTTAACATCTTCTATTTTCTTTATACTAGCACATAAATAACCTACTTCTCCAGTAGTTAATTCATTCTTTCTTGTTATATGAGGGGTATTAACACCAAGTTCAACTACATCATAGATATTATTGGTAGCAAACATCTTTATTTTATCTCCCACTTTAACACTTCCATTAACTACTCTTATTAAAGTAACTATTCCTCTATAAGAATCAAAATAACTATCGAAGATTAAAGCTTGTAATTTATCTTCCCTTCTACCTGTTGGGGCAGGAACTCTTTCTATTACTGCTTCTATTAGTTCTTTTATTCCTATACCATTTTTAGCACTACAAAGAATTATTTCATCATCATTAAATCCTAAAGTTTCCTTTAATTCTTTTTTTACCTTGTCAATATCCGCATTAGGTAAATCTATTTTATTTATAACAGGAATAATTGTCAAATCATTTTCCATAGCAAGATAAAGGTTAGCGAGTGTTTGAGCTTCTATACCTTGAGCAGCATCTACTACTAAGATTGCCCCTTCACACGCAGCTAAACTTCTAGATACTTCATAAGTGAAGTCTACGTGACCAGGAGTATCTATTAAATGAAGTGTATAATCTTCTCCTTTATAATTGTATTTTAACTGCACTGTATTTAATTTAATTGTTATTCCTCTTTCTCTTTCAATATCCATACTATCTAAGAGTTGAGCTTGTTTTTCTCTTTCTGTAATCGCACCAGTTATATCAAGTAATCTGTCAGCAAGTGTACTTTTACCATGATCTATATGAGCAATTATAGAAAAGTTTCTAATATTTTCCTGTTTCATTTCTTTCACCTAGTTATTATTATATCAAAAAAACATATTATTTTAAATATGTTTTTAATAGTTTTCACTTATATATTTTTTTAATATATCCTTTTTATTTTCAAGTAATTTATTAACTAATTTATATTCTAAATCATCAAATATTTTTCTTAAAAACTTACCAGGTTTTCTATTTAATAATTCACATATCTCTTTTGCTTCTATCTTTATGTCTGTTTTATTATGTATATATAAACTATTATACCTTTCATTAACTATCTTTTTATCTACTCCTTTTATCTCACTAACTATTGTAGAAATATATAATCCATAGTTATATAAGTTATTATAATTAAGTAAATCTTTAGACATTAATTCATTTATTTTTATTATTGATTCTTTCTCAGCATTATTAAATGTATATTTATTAAGTACATCAAGCTGAGCCCATATACCTATCAAATAAGTAGTAGTTACTAAAATATCTAAATTAGATAATTCTAGATCTTCTTCTAACTCTAACTCTTTTATTAACTTTATACCTTTATCTCTATTTGGACTAGAAAATATTTTATCTAATTCTTCTTTCTTTCTATAATAAGATAGATTTTTTAATAGACATTTATGTTTTTTTATAGCTTTTTTTAATTCTTCATCTAAATCAAAATCTAATACAGTAGCAAACCTAATAGCTCTTAGTATTCTAAGAGAATCTTCATATATTTTTAAATCTGCATTACCTACTGTTCTTATTAGTTTTTGATCTATATCATCTTTACCGTTCAATAAATCTATTATTATACCTTCACTATCTATACACATAGTATTCATAGTAAAGTCTCTTCTTTTTAAATCATCTAATAAATTATCTACATACTCTATTTCTATAGGTTTTCTATTATTTAAATATTTAATATCTTTTCTAAATGTAGTTATTTCAAATCTATTGCCATGACTAATTAGAGTTACTGAACCATATTGTTCTGCAGGAAGTATAGAATCTCCAAAAATCTCTTTTAATTCTTTAGGGGTTGCATTTGTACATATATCGTAATCAATACTAACTCTATCTATATATAAGTCCCTAGGATATCCACCTACAAGATACGCTAAAAAACCATTATCATTTATTTTTTTAAGTATGCCTAAAGCAACTTCATTCATTCTATCACCTACTATAATTATATCAAATATTTGAAATTAGATAAAGAAAAAAAGCATTAGTTTAATGCTTCTTTTAATTTAGATCCAGCTTTTCCTTTAACTGCCACTCTTGCAGGTATTTTAACTGTTTCACCAGTTCTTGGATTACGTCCTTCTTTAGCAGCTTTCTTTTCTGCAGTGAAAGTAAAGAATCCTGTTAAAGTTACTTTTCCTTCTTTTTTTAATCCAGCTGTTACTCCACCCATGAAAGCATCAAGAGCACGAGTAGCATCTGCTTTTGTTAATCCAGCTTCTTCAGCTATAAAATTTACTAAATCTGTTTTAGTCATTTCGACTACCTCCCTATCTAATTAATAAGCTATCTTGCTTACAATTTAATATTACCATATCTAGTGGAGGTTTGCAACAATTTTTGGTAAAAAAGTGTAAATTTTGCTTGTTTTTCAAAGAAAAACTATTTATTTTTCTTTAAATAGTTCTCTATTTCTTTAAATTCTGCTGTTTTTAAATCAGTTGAACCTAATTCTTCAAATAATTTCTTTTGTTTTTTATCTATTTTATTTGGAATTACTACATTTATTATTACATACATATTACCTTTAGAACCACTATGTAGATCTTCTACACCTTTTCCTTTAAGTCTATGTTTATCTCCTGTATTAGCTCCTGGTTCAATAGTTAATTTAACATTTCCATATAATGTAGGTATTTCTTTTTTACAACCTAACACTGCTTCTGTAATAGTTAATGGAAGTTCTAAATAAATATCATTTCCATCTCTTTCAAATAATGGATGTTCTTTAACTCTAAACTCTAAATATAAATCTCCATTTTCTCCACCATTAGTTCCACTATCACCTTTTCCAGCAAGTCTTAAACGATTTCCAGTATCAACACCAGCAGGTATTTTTACTTCTAAATCTTTATTCTTTCTAACACTTCCAGTACCTCTACAATGTGAACAAGTAGATTCATAAGTTTTTCCTTTACCTTTACAATCTGGACAAGTTGTACGGGTTGCGAAAGCGCCAAAAAGAGTATTTTGTTGCATAGTGACCATTCCACTACCATGGCAAGTTGAACAGGTTTTTTCTCCCTTACCACCTTTACCACGACATTCATCACATTCATCATAGAAATCAATATTTATTTCTTTTTTACATCCAAACACAGCTTCATCAAAAGTTAAATCTACTCTCATTAATCTATCAGAACCACGGCGCGCCCTAGTAGTTTGTCTACCTCCGCCAAATCCTCCAAAGTTAGAAAATCCACCGCCAAAAGATCCACCGAATAGTTCACTAAATATATCACTGAAATCAAAATCAGAAAAATCAAATCCAGCTCCACCATTCATTTGATCGAATGCTGCATGACCAAATTGATCATATTGTTTTCTCTTTTGTTCATCACTTAAAACTGCATAAGCTTCTTGAGCTTCCTTAAACTTTTCTGCAGCATCTGGTTCTTTAGATACATCTGGGTGATATTTCTTAGCTAATTTTCTAAAAGCACTTTTAATTTCTTTTTCAGAAGCACCTTTAGGTACCCCCAGCACCTCATAATAATCTCTTTTATTCATACTTCACCTACTTAATTAATTGTTTTAATTCATTTAATTTTTCTTTAAATAAAGTTAATGCTTCCCCTACTGGTTTTGGAGTTTTCATATCTACACCAACACGCTTTAATATATTTAAAGGATAATCATTACCACCGCTACTTAAAAAAGTTAAATAGTTTTCTTTTGTTTTATTATCTCCTTTAAGTATACGGTTAGCTATTGATAAAGCACTACTTAATCCTGTTGCATATTTATATACATAAAATGGTGTATAGAAATGCGGTATTCTAGCCCATTCATATCTTATATTATTATCACTAACTACATTATTACCATAATATAATTTATTTAACTCATAATATGTATTTGATATTTCTTCTTCTGTTAAAGGAATACCATCTTGTTCTTTTTTATGCATTAACATTTCAAATTCAGCAAACATAGTTTGTCTATATAATGTAGCCCTTACAGACTCTAAGAAATCTACTAAATAGAATATTTTTTCTTCCTTTGTTTTAGCATTTTTATACATATAATCATTTATTAACACTTCATTTACTGTGGAAGCAATTTCAGCTAAAAATATAGGATAATTACTATCTACATAATTTTGACTTTTAGAATAATAAGAATGCATAGAATGACCTAATTCATGTCCCATAGTGCTTACCGCATCAACTGTTTCATTATAATTTAGAAGTAAATATGGATATGAGTCATAACATCCCCAAGAATAAGCACCTGATCTCTTACCTTCGCTTGGATAAATATCTATCCATTTCTCATCAAAGGCTTTATTTAAATCATTTAGATATTTTTCTCCTAATGGTTTTAATGCTTCAAATAATATTTTTTTGCCATCTTCAAAAGGTATTTTATCATTACTATTTTCTACTAAATCAACATATATATCATACATATGGAGTTCGTCAAGATTTAACATTTTCTTTCTTAGTCCCATATAATCATACATTAAATCTAAATTTTTGTGAACAGTATCTATTAAATTTTTATATACACTTATATCTATATTATCATTAAATAAACTTCTTTCTAAAGTTGAATTATATTTTTTTACATTTGTTATAAAAGAAGATTCTTTTATTTCTCCTAAATAGATAGAAGCAAGTGTATTTTTTCTATTTTTATAATAGTTATACATAGCATTAAAAGTACTTTCTCTTACACTTCTATCCTTACTTTGCATATAAACAATATAATTACTTTGAGTTAATTTAACATCTTCACCATTTTCATTTTTTATATAACCCAAATCAATATCAGCATTATTTAAACTGCTAAATGCTTCATGACAATTACCAAAAGCATTTGTAGCTTTAACATAAATATCTTCTTCTTTTTGACTTAATGAATGTGGTTTAAAACGATATATATCTTCTAAATAAAACTTATATTCTTTTAATTTTTCGTTATCAGATATATATTTTAAAACAGTTTCATAATCACTTTCCATCATTTCAGGTTCTATAAATGAAAATTTTTCACTTAACTCTTCGTTTAACTTTTCAATTTTCATCTTTAATGACTTAGTATTGTTATCTTTAGTATCAACATCAAAAGCCATTTTAGAATAAACATAAAGTTTTGTTATAATTCTATCTTGTTCTTCCGTAAGTTTTAAAAAGTTATATAAACTTTCACTACTATCCATAATATGAGATTTAAATTTAAGTATTTTTGGAGTAAATTCATTTACTCTAGCAACATCTTTTTCTATTTCACTACTATTTTTATACATTTTACTTAAATCCCATTTATATTTATTAGGTACCTCACTTCTTGCCTTATATTCCATAGTATCTCCTTTTTATAATTTAAGAAGTTCTAGTTGCCTAGAACTTCATTTTATTTTTCTTCGTAATCAGCATCCATTACATCATCTTTTTTAGATTTTTTAGTTTCTTCTTCAGGTTGTTCTGCTTGGTTAGCTTTAGCAGCTTCTTCATAAACTTTAGTAGCAAGTGCCATAGCAGATTCATTTAATTTTTCAGTTTTAGCTTTGATATCTTCTATATCATCACCTTCTAAAGCTTCTTTTAACTCTTTGATTTGGTCTTCAGCTTTTTCTTTATCTTTAGAATCAACTTTATCCCCTAAATCTTTAATAGCTTTTTCAGTAGCAAATATCATTTGTTCAGCTTCATTTCTAGCATCTGCTTCAGCTTTTCTTTTTTCATCAGCTTCACGATTTTCTTCAGCTTCTTTTACCATTTTATCTATTTCATCATCACTTAAGTTAGTTGAAGATGTAATTGTGATTGATTGTTCTTTATTAGTTCCTAAATCTTTAGCTTTAACATTAACAATACCATTAGCATCAATATCGAAAGTAACTTCAATTTGAGGTACTCCACGAGGTGCTGGAGGGATGTTTGTTAATTGGAATCTTCCTAAAGTTTTATTGTCTGCAGCCATTTGTCTTTCACCTTGTAAAATGTGAATATCTACTGCAGGTTGATTATCAGCAGCTGTTGAGAATACTTGTGATTTACTTGTTGGAATAGTTGTATTTCTTGGAATTAATACTGTACAAATTCCACCTAATGTTTCAATTCCAAGTGATAAAGGTGTAACATCTAATAATACTATATCATTAACATCTCCTGTTAATACTCCACCTTGAATAGCAGCACCCATAGCAACTACTTCATCAGGGTTAACTTCTTTAGAAGGTTCTTTACCTAATTCTTTTTTAACTAATTCTTGTACCATTGGAATACGAGTAGATCCACCTACAAGAATTACTTTATCTATATCACTTGCTTTTAATTTAGCATCTTTTAAAGCTTTTCTAACTGGCTCTAAAGTTGATTCTACTAAATCACTTACTAAACTTTCAAATTTAGCTCTTGTTAATGTAGTTTCATAGTTTAATTCAGCAGTAATAAATGGTAAAGAAATATCTGTTGAAGTAGCGCTTGATAAAGTCTTTTTGGCTTTTTCTGCTTCTTCTTTAATTCTTTGTAGAGCCATTTTATTATCACTTAAATCTACATCGTGTTCATCTTTAATATCTTTAACTATGTAATCAATAATTCTTTGATCGAAGTCATCTCCACCAAGTTTGTTATTACCACTTGTTGATTTAACTTCAAATACACCGTCTCCAAGTTCTAGTATAGAAACATCGAATGTTCCTCCACCTAAGTCATATACTAAAACTGTTTGACTTTCTTCTTGTTTATCTAATCCGTAAGCAAGTGCTGCAGCAGTTGGCTCATTGATAATTCTTTCTACATTAAGTCCTGCAATTTTACCTGCATTTTTAGTTGCTTGTCTTTCAGCATCATTAAAGTATGCTGGAACAGTTATAACTGCGCTTGTTACCTTTTCTCCTAAATAAGCTTCAGCAGTTTTCTTTAAATCTCCAAGAATCATAGCACTTATCTCTTCTGGAGTATATTCTTTTCCATTAGCTTTAACTTTCTTTTTAGTACCCATTAATCTTTTTATAGAACTAATTGTATCAGGGTTAGTTACTGATTGATGTTTAGCAGTTTTACCTACTAAAATATCTCCTTTTTTGAAAGCTACTACTGAAGGAGTAGTTCTATCTCCATCAGCATTTACTATTACTTTAGCTTCTCCACCTTCAAATACACTTACACAACTATTAGTTGTACCTAAATCTATACCTATTGTTTTACTCATAATTTTTTCTCCTTTTCTTTATTGTTTTTATCTTGTTCTTCAAATATTTTTTTTAAATCTTCCCTTATATATTCTTGTTTATCTTTAGATAATTTGTTATATTTTACCTCAAACTCTTTAAATTTTTTATCCTGTTCTTCACCTTCTTTAGTTAAAAGTAATAAATACAGGGTAAGTTGACAATCTATAACCTCTTCATCGTGAAAAAATTTATTATCAAAATCAATATTAAATTCTCCACCAGTCTTATAACAAAGAGTTAATAAAGTAAGTAATAATGCATGTTTTCTTTGATCCATATTATTCACTTACTTTAACCATTGCTGGTCTTATAACTTTATCTTTATAGATGTAACCTTTTTGTAATACTTCAATTACCATACCAGGTTCTACACCATCTCTTTGTTCTGCCATAATAGCATTATGATATACAGGATCAAAAGGCTTATTAGCACCATCTATTTGTTTAACTTCAAAGTTCCCCATAATATTTTGCATACTACAATAAATCATTTTAAATCCTTCTAAGAACTTAGACACTTCATCATCTAAATTATCATCATCAAGTTTTATAGCTCTTTCAAAGTTATCCATAATTGGAAGTATTTGTTTAATTAAATCTTCATTACAGAACTTTAGCATTCTAACTACTTCTTCATCTTTTCTTTTTCTATAGTTAATTAAATCTGCACGAGCAACTAAAACTTCTTGATCTTTCTTTTTTAATTCATCTTTTAATTCTTCGATTATTTCTTTATATTTATGTTTTTCTTTTTTCTTATCATGTTTTTTATCGTGTTCTCCACAATGACAAGTCTCTGTACACTTTACATCTTCGGTACAATTGCACTCACTACCGCAAGTACATTCTTCATTACAATAACACTTATTTTCTTCCATAACTGCCTCTTTTCTATCTACTATCTATATTATCTTTTATAAATTCTAGAAGTGTAATTACTCTTTCATATTCCATTCTCTTTGGTCCTATTAAAGCAATTGTACCTTCTTCACCATTAATAGTGTATTTTGTTTTAATAACTGTTACATCATCATCAAAATCATTTTCACTACCTATATAAATATTTATACCGTTATCTTCTTCTTTAATATTTTTTACTATCTCTTTATCTTCAAACTTACTAATTATATCTCTAATTTTGTCGGTATCGTTAAACTCTGGTTGCATAAGTATATTCTTTCTACCATTAACTTTAACTGACTCATTTGTAAAATCGCTAAATGCGCTGTAAAATGCATTATATAATACCTCGTGTTGTTTTACATACTGAGCTATAATTGGTTTTACTTGGTATTCTAATACTTCACTAACACTATCTATACTAGTTCCAATTATTAATTTATTTATTAAATCAACAGTTTGTTTAATCTCAACAGAATCGACATCACCGGGTATGTATATAGATTTGTGTTCTACATGACCTTTATCAGTAACAACTATAGCCACTATATTATTTTTATCTATTGGAATAACTTCTACTTTTTGAACTAAATTGTGGCTTGACTTTTTACCAAGCACAACTGTTGTATAGTGAGTAAGTTCTGATATAATTTCCATACTTTTTAAAATTATATCATTTACTACTAGTGATTTATTGTCAACTATTGTTTGAAGTTTTAACATATCTTCTCCATTAAGTTCTCTTGGAGTCATAATATTATCTACATAATATCTATAACCTTTTTCGCTAGGAACTCTACCAGATGATATATGTGTTTTTTCTAATAATCCAACTTCTTCTAAATAATTCATTTCCGCTCTTATTGTCGCACTAGAGCATTTCATTGAATCACATAATGTTTTACTACCTACTGGTCTAGCATTCTTTATATAATCTTCAACAATCAGTTTAAGTAATTCTTCTTGCCTTTTACTAATCACTTAATCACCTCTTTAATATTATATAAGTTTTTTATGATTATATAACATTTTTTTAGCACTACACATTTCTAAGTGCTAAAATAAGTATAGCACCTTAAATTAGCACTGTCAATAGGCTGAGTGCTAAAATTTTACTTTTTTTCAAAAAAAAGATAGAAAATTAATTTCTATCTATAAACCATACACCACTTATATCACAACTATTACTAGAAGGTGCTGGGTGTGGCATATCTAGTTTTATTAAAGAAGGAAGTTTAAATCCAGAACCGAATGCTATACAAGTTCCTGGTTGAAGTAATTTAATTTTCTTTAATATTTCTGTTGTAATGTTTGGTACCATTTGTCTTATATATTCTACATCTGTTGGGTGTAACATCTTAAATATTAAGAAATTACTGCATTGAGAAAGTGCGGTTGTTGAAAGTTCTGAAGGTCTTTGTGAAATAAGGCCAAGCATTACCGCATATTTTCTACCTTCTTTTGTAATTCTATCAAATATATTATAACCTATTACATCTACATCTGTATCGTTTTGTACATATCTATGAGCTTCTTCTAGAATTATATGTATTGGAAGACTAGCTCTTTTATTTAAGTTTTTAGCATATTCAAAGAATAATCTTGAATAGATTTTTGTTAATGTTTTAGCAAATCTATCATCTACATAGTTTATATTAAAGTTTATTAGTTGTGCTTTTCTACCTGCATCAGTAGTTAATATTTCTTTTATAAAAGCATCTCTTGATTGATATTCAGGTATATCAAAGTATTTAGCATAATCTCCATTAACTAAGCTTCTAAGTCTAACTTTAAGTACATTGTATTCATCAAATATTTTATCGCTGCTAAGCACTCCTTCTGAAATTAAAGCAAATTCAAAAGCATCATATAAATCTTTTAAAGTATATCTAAAACTTCCATCAGGTAAACTTAATTCTACATCTTCAGTAACAAATCCATTTATAAATGTTGTAAGTAATTCCATTTCTCTTATCTTACCAGTATTATCTATAAGTAAACATTGTTTTAATGGTCTAGTATATCCAGGTTGATATATTGGAGTTTCTAGATTTAAATCTTTTGTACTATAGTGACTAAGTACTGAGAATATTTGATCTCTTATTTGAGCAGGAGATTTACCACTAGCAAGTATATCAAGTAATGCCCTTGCTATTATATCGTTTTTACTTTTTAAAACTTGACTTTCTTCTCTAGCAAATATAGTAACTAACTTCATAGCCTTTTCTATTATAGGTAGTTCACTTCTGGATTTAGCCTCTAATAATAAAGCAATATCATCTACTGTAAGCAACCATAGAGGTATTTTTACATTAGGAACACTTTCATCATTAACATTTGTTGTATAAGCCTTGAAATTAATTTCAGGTGTCTTTTTGTTCAAATCTTGAAAAGCTGTGTGATATTCTCCATAAGCATCAAAAATTAAAATACTTGCTTTATAAGCTATTGCATTTTGTTTTTCAAATAAATTTTGAAATATTCTTGATACACTACAAGATTTACCACTTCCAGTAGAGCCAAATATAGCAAAATGATTACTAAAGAATTCATTTATATTAACACCTATATCTATTCCTTCATATATTGGGCTTTTACCTATATATAAATCTCTTTTTTCATCATAATTAGGCATACCTAATATACTATTCATTTTTTCTTTAGATATAAGTTTAGAAGTTGCACTGAAAGATGGTTTCTTAGATACACCAAATAAGAATTTATCATCGATAAACTCTCCCACTAAATTGATATTTGCTATATCAGTTTTAATATCTACTATTTCACCTATCATTTTTCTTTCTTTATCTTCTAAAAGAACATATAAATTTATTATACTTTGCATCTCCGTCAAATTAACATTTAATTTAAGAAATACTGTATTTTCTTGTATACCGACTATTTTACCTAACATAGAATCACCTATCCTATGTATATTATACATTAAAACTTAATAAATTAAAAGAGTTTAAGAGCAAAGAAAAAGAAAGTTTTTTAATCAACTTTCTCACTGTTTTTTATTATTCTAATTAATTCTATAGAATTAGATATTAAGAGTATTAATTCTGTTACTATACTTACATAAGAACTTACGAATATAGCATACATTATCCAACAACTCGAACTAACAAGTGCACCTTTTAATAATATTTTTTTCTTCTTATAAGTCATCCCTACTAAATATGATACATTTGCCATCATAGGTAATATCGAATAGATGTCTTCATAAAAAATTATAGTTATTAAAGAATATATTGTTATAAATATAGGTAAAATTATTTTTTTATTATTAAATTTTATTAATGTAATATTTCTAAATATTCCTATAAAACAACAAAACGCACCTGATAATCCACCAAGGAGGAAGTAATGAACTGCATAAACAAAATTAGATGTTATTTGATACAGTAGTATAGTTGTAGTTTCTTTTTTATAAAATGATAATACTACTATACAAAAACCTAATATTCCTATTAATTGTATATAAAACATAACTAAATATTGCCAAAATACTTAGCAGTTCTTACCATTTGAGCAGAATAACTCATTTCATTATCATACCAAGCAATAACTTTAACAAGTTGTTTACCATCTACTTCAATAATCTTAGTAAGTTGACCATCAATAAGTCCACCTAAATATGAACCTCTAATATCGCTTGATACAATCGGATCCATAGTAAATCCCACTGTTTCATTTGCATTCATTTTAAATAAGTTATTTATTTCTTCTACCGATGTATTTCTGTTTAACTCTAAGGTTAAATCTATTACTGAACCTGTAGGAACTGGAACTCTTAAGGCTCCACCATCTAATTTTCCTTTAAGTGATGGGATAACATGTCCTATAGCACTTGCCGCTCCTGTTGAAGACGGAACAATATTTGCTGCACATGCTCTACCACGTCTTGAATTTATACCTTTTTTATGAGCAATGTCAAGCGTTGCTTGATCATTTGTATAAGCATGTACTGTAGTCATAAATCCTTTTTTAATACCTATATTTTTTTCTAAAATATTAAGTACAGGAGCTAAACAGTTAGTTGTGCAAGAAGCTGCACTTATAACTTCTTCACTTCCATCTAATGTTTCTTCATTAACATTATATACTATTGTTTTTAAATCTCCTTTAGCTGGAGCACTTATTATAACTTTTTTAGCACCAGCTGCTATATGAGCACTTGCACTATCTTTATCAGTAAATCTACCTGTACATTCAAATACTTCATCAACGTTTAATTCCCCCCAAGGTAAATTTGCTGGATTTGTTTCTGAATATACTCTTATTCTTCTATCCCCAACTATTATAAAGTTGCCATCAAAAGTTATTTCATTTGCTCTATAATTTCCATGATTTGTATCATATTTAAGCAAATATGCTAATTGCTCTGCATCTGTTAAATCGTTTATTGCGACAACTTCGAAATTAGGATCTTCCTCCATTATTCTAAATACTAATCTACCAATTCTACCGAATCCATTTATTGCTACTCTTATCATAATTATACCTTCTTTCTAATTTTTAAAACAACTTCCCCCTATAAATTCTCTTAAAACCGAATTTGACGGAACATCATCACTTGGGATTGGTAAAAAATTCCTTAAGAAATTTATAAGTCTTAATGCTTCTGGATATTCTGAATCATCTTCATCAACATTGAAAAGTAACGGTTCAACATAAGTTTTAAGAACTCCTACTTCATATATTAAAGATGAATTTACTACTGTATCAGCATCATCCTGAAATTTAAATATATTTTCTCTTTCACCTTTTTTTATTTCGGGCCACATTCTAAGTGTTTCCCTTGCTCCATATCCTCTTGTTTTACTATCTCTAACTATTCTTCTTAGCTTTCTAATATCACTAGTATGAATATGACTATGATGATCTACATTCATTTGAGTTAAAGGGCTTATATAAATTTTATACTTTTGATCTTTATTTACAGACATAGTAAGTTCATCATTTAAAGCATGAAGCCCTTCTACTATTATTATATCTTTTTCCCCTAGCTGTAAGTAATTACCATTATACTCTCTTTTACCTAATACAAAATTAAATGTTGGTAAACTAACTTTTTTACCTTCTAATAAGTCTGTTAAGTTTTTGTTAAATAAGTCTATATCTAAAGCCCTTACAGATTCAAAATCAGGTTTTCCGTTTTCATCTAATGGTCTTTTATTTAAATCAGTGAAATAATCATCTAAAGCAATTGGATGAGTTATAAAACCTTTACTCCTCAAATAAATATCTAACTTTTTAGAAGTAGTTGTTTTACCACTTGATGATGGGCCTGCAATAAGTACTAATTTTATATTCTTTTTACTAGTATGAATTTCTTCTGCTATGTTTGCTAACTGTGCATCATAGTGTGCTTCTGCAAGATTTATAAGTTCTCCTATTTTTGCTTGTGAGACTACTCTATTTAAATCAGCAGCATGCTCTACACCTAATACTCTACCCCATTTTGTATATTCTAAAAACTTATCAAACACTTTTTCATGGTGTACATAATCTAATACACATTCTGGATTTTCTATGTCAGGAAGCGACATTACAAATCCATCTTCCCCTGTGTATGTTAATTTAAATTCATTAATTTGACTTGTGCTATAAGCCATTTTTCCATAAAAATAATCATATAAATCATTTATTCTATAAAGATTAATATAAGTATTTGAAATATATTTTAGTACATTTACTTTATCCATTTTACCCATTTTTTTAAAAAACTTTATAGCATCCAATCTAGACACATTAAGTTTGGTAAATTTATAATCTTCCTCTACTATTAATTTCATTTCCTTATATATTTTATTTATTATATCTTTATTTACCTTGGCATTCCTAATAGTACAGAATACTCCTTTATCTATTGAATGTTCTGCTATTACTTCAGCGTCATTACCTAATACATTTCTAACTGCAAGAACAAGTATAAATCTCGCACTTCTAACGTATATTGAATTCCCAACTGATGTACTTCTATCTAAAAAATCTATATTACACTTCTTATTTAAAGTATCGCTTAAATCAACTAAGTTATTATTTACTTTAGCAGCTAATATGTCATAATTGTAGTTGTGTTTAAAATGATCAGCTATCTCTTTATAAGTTGTTCCTTCTTCAAACTCTACTACATCGGTGCCTCTAAATGTGACTTTAAATTTTTTATTCATATTATCATCTACCTTACATAATTATTTTATCAAAAAAAAAATACTTTGTCGACTTATTTTATGCATAAATAAACCATTTATTACTATTATATACATAGGAGATGATAATATGTTAATACCTACCGTAATAGATAAAGTAAATAACAATGAAAGAGTTTATGATATTTATTCAAGACTTTTAAAAGATAGAATTATAATTATTAATGGAGAAATAGATAATAATGTCGCTAATAGCGTTGTTGCTCAACTTCTCTATTTAGATTCTCTAAACAATGAAGATATTAGTATTTATATAAACTCTCCCGGAGGGAGTGTTACAGATGGGATGGCTATTTATGATACAATGAATTTTATAAATAGTGATGTTTCTACTATTGGTATTGGAATATGTGCTTCTATGGCAGCATTCCTACTTAGTAGTGGAAAAAAAGGTAAAAGATATTTACTACCTAATAGTGAGGTTATGATTCATCAACCTTTAGGCGGTGCTCAAGGTCAAGCAACTGAAATAAAAATAGCTGCTGAACACATTTTAAAAACTAAAGATAAATTAAATAAAATTCTTTCTATCAATACAGGAAAAAATTTGGGTATTATAGAAAAAGATACAGATAGAGATAACTTTATGGATGCAAATACGGCTTTAGAATATGGTATTATTGATGAAATAATAGAAAGTAAAAAATAATTCTCATTTTGAGAATTTTTTAATTTAGAATAAAATTAGTTTCAAATATTCTATCATCACTTGCATATTCCATTACAAATTTATTACCTTTTTTACTTATTATTATCCCTATTGTTTTATCTTGATTTATACTTTTAACATTTTTATCTATATAGTTCATATATGTACTTATTTGTCCTATGTATTCTTTCTTTAACTCAGTTATTTTTAGTTCTATAACTACAAAACAATTATATTTATAATTAAATAACAATAAATCTATATAATTATATCTATCTCCTATTTTTATTTTGTATTCATTATCGATATAACTAAATCCATCGCCTAATTCTTTCATAAAATTTTCTATATCTTCTAATATTAGATGTTTTAATACTTTCTCTGTTATCTTTTCATAATCATAATTGCTTTTTATTAGTATTGGATTTTTTATAAAATCCTGAACTTCATTTTTTTCTTTTTGGATTAATTTAGTTTTTGTTTCTATAGGTAATCTCTCATACTCTTTATTTTTTATTTTATACCTAAGTTCCCTAACTCCTAATCTTTGTTTTTTTGAAATATCTATATAATAGTTAATTTCATTTATATCATCAAACTTTAATAATTCTACATAGTGACTCCAAGTTAATTGGTGCGACACTGTCGCACCTTTTTGTTTTAAAATAAAAAATTGTCTCATCCTTTTTAAAGAACTTACTGTATAACCTTTACCTAACTTTTTAGAATACTCTTTTATTAAACTGTCGCCATATTTAGCCCTTGTTTCACCACCTTGCGCTTCTATTATTAATTTTCCCACATTATAATAAGTTTCTAATTCATTTCTATTTTTACTATAATCCTTTACTTTCTTATATACTTCGTTATTTAATAAGTGTTCTTTTATTCCGTTATAATAATTCATATAGTCATCTCCTCTGAAACAAGATAACACACACTTATTATTTAATCAAATGAACGTTTTTGACGAATTGTTAGCTTATTTTTACAGTAATGAAAAAACTACAGGCAGAATTAACTTTCCTGTAGTTTCAACCGTTACAAATTTATAAAAACATTATATATTTTATTATTTAATCAAACAAACTTAATTGATTAGATTCACTCATTCCATTAAATATTCCCATAGATTTCATTTTTTCTATAAGAGTGCCTGATACTTTAGCTCTATATTGAACTTCTTCAATACTTAAGAAAGGTCTTTTTTCTCTTTCTTCTACTATGTTTTTAGCAACTGTATCTCCAAGTCCATCTATGCTTGAGAATGGTGGATAAATAGATTTCTCATCCCTAACTCCCCAAACAGTTGCATTACTCTTATCAAGATCTACTGGTAAAAATTTAATACCGCGAGCAGTAGCTTCTAAACAAACCTTTAAACTTTCAAGTTGTCCAAGTTCTTTGTTTGTAGCTTCATAACCTTTGTTTTGTATTTCAATTATCTTGTTCTTTATAGCGTCATAACCTTTAATCATTACTTCTACATCTACATCTGTAGCTTTACTTGTAAGCCAAGAAGCATAGAAATAAACAGGCATATGAACTTTATACCAAGCAATTCTAAACGCACTCATAACATAAGCGGCTGCGTGTGCTTTAGGGAACATGTATTTAATTTTGCCACAAGAATCAATAAACCATTTTTCAATTCCTGCTTTTTCCATTATTTCCTTATGTCCTGCCCAAGTTTCGGGATCTTTAGATGCCCTTCCCTTACGAACAAATTCCATTATTTTAAATGCTTTTATCGGTTCTACACCTTTATACATTAAATAAACCATGATATCGTCACGACATCCTATAACTTCTTTAAATGGCACTATTTTATTCTTAATCAATTCCTGAGCATTTCCTAACCATACATCAGTCCCATGTGAAAGACCAGATATTTTAACAAGTTCTGCGAATGTCGTTGGTTTTGTTTCAGCAACCATTCCTATTGTAAATGGAGTACCAAATTCTGGTATGCCGAGCGTTCCTGTTGGACACATAATTTGTTCATTAGTGACACCAAGTGCTTTAGTAGAAGTAAATATACTCATTGTATCTTTATCATCTAAAGGTACTGTTAAAATGTCTGTACCTGTTAGGTCTTGAATCATTCGAAGTTGTGTTGGATCTGAATGGCCTAAAATATCTAGCTTAAGTAAATCTTGATCGATTGCATGATAATCAAAGTGAGTTGTCCTCCAAGGGCTTGTTGGATCATCTGCTGGAAATTGGAAAGGCGTGAAATCTGATACTTCCATATAATCAGGAACAACTACTATACCCCCTGGATGTTGTCCTGTAGTTCTTTTTACACCAGTACATCCTAAAGCAAGTCTTTCTATTTCAGCAGTTCTCATAACTATATTTTTATCTTCACAATAGCCTTTTACAAATCCAAATGCGGTTTTGTCTGCAACCGTACCTATTGTTCCTGCTCTATAAACATTATCCACACCGAATAATACTTTTGTATATTCATGAGCAGATGCTTGGTTTAAATCTGAAAAGTTAAGGTCTATATCCGGTACTTTATCTGCATTAAATCCAAGGAAAGTAGCAAATGGCATGTCTTGACCATCTTTGTACATTTTTTCCGCACATTTAGGACATTCCTTATCTGGTAAATCGAATCCACTAGAATATTCTGCACCTAATTCATTACCATTTTCATCTTTAAATATACTGTGTTTACATTTTAAACATCTATAATGGGCAGCAAGAGGATTAACTTCTGTTATACCCATCATTGTAGCAACGAAACTTGAACCTACTGATCCACGCGAACCTACTAAATATCCATCGTCATTTGAGTGTTTAACAAGCCTTTGGGAAATTAAGTATATAGGGTCAAAACCTCCACCTATAATACCGCCTAAACTCTTTTTTAATTTTTTGTCAAGAGATTTATCATTTAATTCTCCATCTTCTTCAGTCCATTTTTCTTTTAAATATTCTTTTAGCATTTCTTTAACGCTATCAAAACCTTTAAGGATTATGTTATGAACTTCAGAATAAACCTTTGTATCTAATTCTATTCCCTCTAAATTAGGATTTTCTTTCTTTACACTGTCAAGACAACATTTATAAACAATATCACCATATAATTCAGTAGATATTCTTCCTTCTATATTGTGTGGTAAAGGATTACCATACCAATCATTTGCTTTTTCGTATACTAAGTCTGTAACTACTCTAGGGCAGTCTAAGTAACTCTTCCCATCATCACTTTTTACCCTTGGTGAGAAAGGTATTCCTCCAGTATCTATGATAACTTCAATTTCTTCGACCATGTCTAATACTTTATTAGTATTTTCAACTACAATTTCATAAGATAAATCATCACCTAAAAACTCAAAATCTTCTAGCATTTCCCTAGTAGTACGGAAGTGCATTGAAGGTATTTTAGTTATACTACTTTTAGCAAGTGGATGTCGTCCACCTCCTGGTACCTTTTGATTTACAATTATTTCACGATATATTTTATCTTCTCTTGTAAAGTGGTGTACATCTCCAGTAGCAACTATTATTTTACCAGCTTCCTTAGTTGCTTCTACTACTTTTCTTATATGATTTTGTAACTCTATCTCATCTTTAAAGTCACTTGTTTGTATTAAGTGATTATAACATTCTGGAGGTTGTACTTCTACATAATCATAGAAATTGATTATGTTAGTTAATTCTTGACCTTCTTTACTACGTGCTTGAATAAATACTTCTGATTCATAACAACCACTACCTATAAGTAATCCTTCTCTTAACTCTTCTAATTTACTTCTAAGAATTCTAGGTGTTTTATAAAGATAAACTGTATTAGCAAGTGATATTATTTTAAATAAGTTTTTTAATCCTGTTTTATTTAAAGCAATCGCATTGAAGTGGTATGTCCTACCAAATTTGTGTATTTCATCTTTAGATATTAACTTATCTAAGTCAGATATTACTTTAAAGTTTTGTGAAATTAACTTTTGTAACATTTTATGGAATACTAAAGCAGTACCCTCTGCATCGTAATCTGCTCTATGATGAGCATCTTCTTCCCAAGGGATATTATATCTTTTTACTAAAGCTGATAAACCATGTCTAGCAAACCCTTGATCTAAAGTTCTAGATAATTCTAAAGTATCTATTACTGTGTTTTTAAATTCTCCTAAGTTATATTTTTTCATTGCCATTTCAATAAACGAAATATCGAATTTAGCATTATGAGCTACCATAGGAAGATCTCCAGCCCACTCTAAGAATTTTTTTGTTACTGTTTCTTCCGTCTCTTTGCCCTTAACCATTTCATCTGTTATACAAGTTAATTCTGTTATTTTTGGGGGAATTGGTCTTTTGGGATCAATTAATTCATCAAATCTATCTATAATATTTCCATCACAAATCTTAACCGCACCAATTTCAATCATTTGATCTCCACCAGCTGCATTAAAACCGGTTGTTTCTGTATCAAATACTACATATGTTGTACCTTTTAATTCAGCATCACTAGGTCTTACTACTATATTTACAGTATCATCTACTAAATTTAATTCTACTCCATATAATCCTTTAAACTTTTCTTTGGGATCTTCTATTTTTTTGTTATGAGATCTAATCATATCATATACAACAGGGAATGCTTGACAACCATTATGATCCGTTATAGCAACACCCCTATATCCCATATCAATACATCTACTTATAAGTTCACAAGTATGTTTACCTAAATCTAATTTAGTAACACCGTCCATTTGACTCATCATAGTATGAGCGTGCAACTCAACTCTTCTAACAGGAGCATCATCCATTAATTTAACATCCTCATGGTTACTTACATTTATATCCATTATACTAAGAACATCTTCATTAGAGTACTTATCTTCTTTTATAGAACCTCTAAACTTAAACCATTTACCTACTTTCAAAGCCTTAGATAATCTTTTTGTTTCTTCATCTCCATTGACAAATATTTTCGCATATATACTGTCTGTTCTATCTGTAATTTTTAAAGTAAATATTCTTAAATCAGTTTTTGTTTCCCTTACTTCAAATCCAAATATTTCACTTTCTACAGTAACTAATGGAGTTTTACCTACTATTGTATCCATTCTAACTACATCAGTATCTATAACTCTACCAAGTATTACATTTGGATCATCTACCGTTTCAATTCTTTTTGGGGTATAATTTTTTTTCCATGAAAAAGCAGGTGTCTCAACTGTATTTAGTTGTTCTTTTAATATAGAAACATCTATACTACTTCCATCTACTTTAGAGTTTTCTATTTCTCCCTGTATTTTTAAAGACTCTTCCTCATCAACTAATATTTCTAAATTTGTAGTATAACCAACTCTATTTAAATATTCTTCTATTTTTAATTTATATTCTTCTAATTTTTTTAATTCAGCTACATTATCTACATATATAGTTGCTTTAGAATCTTGTATTTCTATTTTATTATCTACAAACATACTTAACATAGAACTCTCTTTACTATAGAAATCTATTATATTTTTTAAGTAATATATTAAAAAATCATTATTTTTATTTTGTACATTAAAAACTACATTTACATTATCTATGCTATTAAAAGATTCTTTTAATTTACTAATAAATTCTTCATATAAAGATATATCTAAAGTACTATTTATATCAACATAAAAACAATAGTTAGTCTTTTCTTTATTAGCAACTATTCTATTTAATTTAGCCTCTTTCAAACTATCTATACACTCTTTAGATAAGTTTAATTTTTCTATTAATGTTTGAATTTTAGAGTCCATACTACCACCTAATATATAGTATATCAAAAATAATTTTCATTTAAAAGAAAAAACAAAAAAATAATCAAGTTTCCTTGATTATTTCTTAGTTATAGTTGTTTCTTCTAACTCTAATTCTTCACTAGTTTTTTTGTTTTTGAAATAATTAACCAATATATCTTTTTTATCTTTTAGTGTATTAGAGAAATTTCTTAACCAATCTAATTCTTTATTAATAAATAAATTATTTAAACTAATAATTAAATCATCTCTATTAATGTAATCTCCTTCTTTAACATTAACTTCTTTTAAAGTTGACATTTCTACTTCAGTCATTACTTTATTTGCTTTTGTCTTACCAAATACTTTAAGTAAATCTAATTTAGAAACTTTCTTCTCTTTAACTAATTTTAGTGTACTACATTTTTTAAATTTGCGTTTTAATTTTTTAATAGTTTCTTCTGATATTTTATATTCTTTTCCTGTTTCTTTTGTTATATATTTCTTATCTTTTGTTTTATTATATAAATTATTTATAGCTTGACTAATATCATCACTATTTATATATTCACCGCATGGTAATTTAATAGATTCACCAAGCATACCATTTTCTTTATACTCTCCATCTCCAGATTTAGAACTAATATATAAATTATCTTTTGATTTGCTTTCGCTTATCTTAACGCTATTTAAAGACATAGCTTCTTTAACTATTTCATTATATATAGTTTTAAGTAAATTTTGCATATCATCCACAGCAATATTCCCGTTTTTTTCTTCAAAATTAGAAACAACTGGATCATCTATTTGAACTATATCTTCATCGGTTTTAGTTGAATCATCTTTTTTATTTTCATCCTCTGTAATATTACTTGCATTACCTTTTCTTCTATCATATTCTGCTTTTTCCCAATGTGTCATAGACATCATAACAGCAGCAGTTTCTTCTTTCGTTAATTCAGTTATTTTTAAATATTCTTCTACTTTTTTTAACGCTTTTCTAATTTCATCCATTCTATCAGCAATTCCATTGCTTTCTTCATAGATTGCTCTCCAATCAGCACCATTAATTACTTGTTGTTGATCATTATATTCATATTTAAAAGAATCTAATCTTAGCATAGCAGAATCAAAATTAATTTGTTGTTGTTTTAATTCAAAATTTAATCTTTTTTGTTCAGCCATTAATGATTTTCTTAAGTTACCCTTAATTTCAACCATTTCTCTTAAATCTACTCTACTATAATCTAATCCTTTACCTAGATCTTCTAAATCTTGTTTGTTGGATATTTCTTCATCTGTTACGATTTTTAATTTAGAAATTTCAACCGCTAAAGATTGTTCTTGATCTTTAAAGTTACCTTCTAATTCTTTTAATTTAATGTTATATTCTCTTTCTAAATCTTTTCTTAACATAGAACCATAACTAGCGAAAAAATTAGAATTACTATTTTGAGCATTTCCTATATATGCTTCTATATCTCTTTCCATTTTTTCCTTAAAATCATTAAGAGCAATTTCTCTTCTTACTTTTAAGTTTTCTAATTCTAATTCTAATTCTTTTCTTTTACTTATTCTTTCTACTTTCAATTCACGAATTTTATTAGCTGTTTCATTTTTTTCGTTTTCTAACTTTACAGGTATATTTTCTATCTCTGCTTTTTTATCAAAATAAGGTTTCATTATATTTTCTAATATTTCTAAATTATTTTCCATTATATCCCCTCCAAAATCACGAGTATTCTAACACTTTTTTCATTATTCGTCAAATTCGTCTTCATCATCTTTAGAAAGAGCAAATTGACTTAAAACATAATCTAATTCATTATTATCTTTAACTTCTTCCACAACTATATCTTCATCAATTATTTTTTCTGTTCCTATTACTATATCTAAAGGTTTAAAATTACTAATTAAAAAAACATAACGAATGTGGTGTAGATTCATAGCATTTATCACTATATATTCCTTATCATTACTTAATTTTACTATTTCTCCTATTTCTAACATACTATACCTTCCATTCTAACTTTCTTTATATTGACAATTTAATGATTTGTCACTTTGTACTGTGTATATCAACTTATCGTTTTCTACACTCTTGTTTGTTTTTGGATTTTTTGTTTCATATTTGACTATTCCGTATGCCATTAATTCATTTATTTCAACCTCTATTTTATTATTTGGAATAATCATATTTTTAAAATCTTCTTCATTATTTTTTATATAAGTATCTCCTGCTAAGCATAAGTTTTCGACCATGCTATCATATTTTCTTTCTTCATCTTTTTTAGATAAATTAAGTAGACTAGGAAAACTTACCATGAATATAGCTGCAACAACTAAAACAATTGCGACTAATTCTATGAGTGTAAAACCTTTATTATTCATACATAATCACCTATCATATAAAGTTTATCATAATTTACAGTTTTATTCAATAATATAATTTATATAAATAAAAAAAAGCTTAAAAATTTAAGCTCTTGAAGCGTATTTACCGTCTGCAGTATATACAGATATAACTTCATCATTTTCAATAAATAAAGGAACTCTAACAACTAATCCAGTTTCTAATTCTGCATCTTTAGTTGCATTGTTAGTAGTATTTCCTTTAACAGCAGGTTCTGTTTTGACAACTTTTAAATCTACTTGTGCTGGTAAAATTATACCTAATAATTCTCCTTCATAGAAAGAAATTAAAACATCTAATCCTTCTTTTAAATAATTAACATTATCACCTAATTGTTCTTTAGTTAAATCTATTTGTTCATATGTTTCCATATTCATGAAATTATAAGAATCTCCATTTGCATATAAAAATTGCATTCCTACTTTTTCAACGATAGCTTTTTCTAATTTAACGCCTGAGTTAAATCTTTTTTCAACTATAGAACCTGTACGAAGATTTTTTAATTTAACTTGAACGAATGCTGCTCCTTTACCTGGTTTAACATGAGAAAATTCAAGTACTGTATATATATTATCTTCAAAAAGGATTGTCATACCATTTTTAATATCATTAACGTTAAACATTATATTCCTCCTCCCCTTACTAAAGTCTTAATACTATTTAGATTCTTTATGAAGAGTATTCTTTTTACATTTTGGACAGAATTTATTTAATTCTAAACGATCTGTAGTATTCTTTTTATTTTTTTCTGTACGATAGTTTTCTTCTTTACATTCAGTGCATTTTAGAGTTATTCTTTGTCTAGCTTCTCCTTTTTTTGCCATAGTTTCTCCTCCTTTTTTTAATGTTCCAATATATTATAGCAAATTATCTATAAATTTCAAAGTATTTTTTGCTAACTTTTTGAGTTATTCGAGTATTTACACGACTCATGTTCGAATATGATGTGTCTTCTGGAGCGACATCAGGTGAAATTACGGTAAAAACCACTTCAGGATTGTCATATGGAGCATAAGCGGCAAAAGTTGATGTAGTAGTTGCCGTGTCTATTATTCCATCACCATCTGTGTCTAAAAAGCTTTGAGCAGTACCAGTCTTTCCTGCAGGTTTATGACTATAGTCAATATATCCATATCCTGTTCCACCTGGAGAGGTTACTAGTTTGAAACCTTCTTTTACTCTTTGTAAATATTTATCTTCAGTTTTAACTTTGTTTAATTCTTTTACTTCTGTTTCATAAATTAAATTTGTCAAAGATTCTTCCTTTGAATCAAACACAGCTTTAAGTAAATATGGTCTTAATCTTACACCGTTATTAGCAATTGTTGACATATATTGTGATAATTGAATTGGGGTATATGTATCATATTGACCTATTGAGAAATCTAAAAGCAATCCTGATAATCTATTACTTCCTTCGTATCCTAATGATTCATTTGGTAAATCTATACCAGTTTTTACTCCCAATCCAAATTCAGCGAATGTATCCCTATAAATATCGAATGCAGATTCATCTATCTTTAATGGCTTATTATAACTATATTTACCTTTTCCTACTTTTATAGCTGTATAGAATTGATAAACATTTGATGAATATTTTAAAGCAGATAAATCATCTATATAGCCATAGTTTCTAAAAGAACATTTTATAGGAGTAGCAGCTATTTTTATACACTCATCTTTTCTAACTTCACCCATTTGTAAAGCACCCGTATTATAACCTACAATATGAGATGCGCCTTTTACAATTGAACCAGGTGTTACAGAACCTGTTATTACTCCTGGGCTATAATCATAAATAACATATTTACCATCTTTTTCAACTATTTGTTTTCCTGCCAAGGCAAGTATTTCTCCTGTATTTGGATCATTTATAATTACATATGATTTATCAAAATACTGGGTGTTTTTTTCTTTTTTTGCAGCAATTAATTCTTCTTCTAATATTTGTTCTACTGCTTGTTGTAATTTTATATCTATAGTAAGCACTATGTCATTACCGCGATTTCCTTTTGTAATTTCCGTTAAACTACCATCACTATTTACTTGATAAGTTGCCTTTGTACCTTTTAAATAATCTTCATATTGATATTCTATATAACTTGTTCCTACTCTATCAGTTAAGGCATAACCTAGATCTAAATAATACTCTTTTAAATTATATGGAATACCACTACTACTAGACGATACACTACCTAAAATTGTTTTAAATGTATTTCCATAAGGATAATACCTTTCCCAATCAAGTTTTACATTAACACCTGTTAATATATTTATATTTTCTGCTATTTTAGCATATTCCTCATCTGTCACATCATCTTTTTTTATAACTTTTTCTGTATAGTAATAACCCTTATTCATAAGATTATAAATATAACAAGCTTCTTTATCTATATCTCCATAAGCCTCTATATCTTTTTCAGTTACTCTTTCTAGCTTTAAAGCATCTATATCATCTAAAGTTAACTTTCTATTTTTATAATCTTCCCATTCTTTATCTTTAATTCTTTTATTAGCTTCTTCCTTGTTATTTAATATCCAAAATCTCTTTAACATGTTTTCTGTTAATTTTTTATAATTTACATCTATATATTCAGCTACCTTGTAAGCAGTTTCTACTTCTTGTTTGGTTGTTATTTTATTTGGTTTCTTATAATAAATAGTTTTTACAGAAGTATTATCTACTATAATATTTCCGTTCCTATCATATATTCTTCCTCTTGGAGTAGAATCTCCTTCTATAATATTTACAGTAAGTGTATTAAGTTTAGCACTATAATACTTGTTTCTTATTATTTGTACATAGAAAAGTGTTGATAATAGTAGTGCCATTATTATAATTATTATGATTACTAAGATTTTATATCTTTTTTCAATTGTTTCTTCTATATTTACTCTTTTTTTATAATACTTATATTTGTTTATCTTTTTCTTCATTTATTTTTTTTATTTGAAAAAAGACTTTATTTATTATAATCATTAGAATCACCTACTATTTATTTTATTCATTATTATTTTATTTAATCATATATTATAATGGTGAATATATGAAAGGTTTAATCAAAAATTATATTGATAAATTAACTACACAAACTTTAAGTGAGTTTGCAGTTAAGAATGATATTAAATTAAGTACTAACGAGCTAGAATATTTACTTAATTTAGCAAAGAATAACTTTGATGATATCTTAGTTAATGAAGATAAATATTTAGGTTTAGTAGAGAAAAATATCAATCCTACTGCATTTATAAAAGTTAAAGAATTATATTTATACTATAGAAATAGATATAAAGGATATTTATTTTAGAATATCCTCTATTAAATTATTATTAAAACTTTTATTTTTTATCATTTCTATTTCCTCTTTATATGGAGGATTTTGTTCTACATAAGGAGTTTCTAATATTTTAGGAATTCCTTTTAATTTATCGTGATAAATAATTTTAATTAAATTATCAAAACCAATACTACCTATACCTATATTATCATGTCTATCTTTATGAGCACCCATTATATTTTTAGAATCATTTATATGCACAACCCTTAAATAATTTAGACCTATTACTTTATCAAATTCTTCTAATATACTATCAAAATCACTTAAATCATACCCTGCATCATTTAAGTGGCACGTATCCATACAAACGCCTATTTTATCCTTATATTTAACTCCATCTATAATAGTTTTTATTTCTTCAAAAGACTTACCTACTTCACTACCTTTACCTGCCATAGTTTCTAGACAGATTGTTACTTTAGTGTTTTCAGTTAAAGATACATTTAAAGAGTCTATTATATTTTGTATTCCTACACCAACACCAAGACCTACATGACTACCAGGATGAAGCACTAATTTATCTACACCTAAGCTTTCTACTCTACTTATTTCTTCTTTAAGAAATCTTACATTAAAATCAAAATTATTAGAGTTAGCAAGATTTATAATATATGGAGCATGAACTACTACATTTTTTATATCTATATTATTTTTAAGCATAAGTTCTTTTGCTTTATTAGTCAATTCTTCATTTATTGGTATTCTAGCTGTATTTTGTGGAGCACCTGTATAAAACATAAATGTATTGGCATCATATTTTAGCGTCTCTTCAACACTACCTAACATTTGTGTATCTTTTTTAAATGATACGTGTGAACCTATTATTAATTCCATTTTTATCACCATATAAATTATAACAAAAAAACATATCTTTTTAAATATGTTTTTATCTTTTTTCTAATGTATCACTCATCTTATTTATAAATTGTGCACTTATATCTTGAAGTGTATTTAAATAGGCAAACAAAGCATGAAGGAACTCGTCTTCAGTTATATTTTTTCTATTTATATTAAGCATCTCTTTATTAAGCATCATATTAGGCATAACACCAAACTTAGTACATATTTTAGAATAATTAGAAATAAGTTCTTCTAATTCATCTATTATTTCTTTTCTTTTTGTTTCTTTTGGCAAAAGTTTGTAATATTCAATTAAACCACTAAAGGCTTCTTTTTGTACTTCCATTAAGCAACCTTTCTCATAACTTTTTCTTCTATATATTCTTCTTTTTGTAGTTCACTAATTATACCTATTATACGAGTGGTAGCTAATTTCATATTACATATTTTCTTATACTTTTCTTTAAATGCATAATAACTATTTTTATTTTTTTCTTCTATACCAGATTTCTTATTTTTAACTTGTTCTAACCTTTTCTTTTCATTTAACCCTGTAATTCTACTTAATTGATCATCTAAATATTTTAATTCTGATTTTAAAGCATTTAACTCTTCACTAGAAGGATTACTACTATTTAAAAGTATTGCATATTCATTGTATTTTTGTTCTCTTTGTTTTTGTAATTGTTTTTTGTCAATACCAATTATCATATATATCCTCCTACCTTTAATAATTATATAAAAAAAGAAGAACTTAGTCAATCACTAGTCTTCTATTTTTTTCAAACTTTTATGACCTTTCATGATTTTAATAATGCCGTGTGGATGAGCAAAAGCAATTGTAAGTATTGAGGGCTCTACTGTTATAATTACACCTTCTCCATACTTGTCATGGATTACTTTTTCACCAGGAGTATATTCTTCATATTTATTAATATTAGAACTTTTAAATATTTTATTATAATTACTATTTAAATTTTGTTTTATTTCTTCTTTATCTAAATACTCACTATCTATTTCACCTATAAATCTACTAGGCGGATTATAACTATCTTGTCCATATAAAAGTCTTCTTTTTGTATTTAATATGGTTAATTTTTCTTTTGCACGCGTTACTGCAACATAGCAAAGTCTTCTTTCTTCTTCTATTTCATTATTATCATATAAACTCATTGTATGTGGGAAGACTCCTTCTTCAAGACCTATTATAAATACATGATTGAACTCTAATCCTTTAGCAGAATGAACTGTCATAAGTGTTACTACATCTGTTCTGTTTTTGTGTTCTTCAACATCTGATACCAGACTTATTTCATCCAAGAACTCTGCAAGTGATACTACACCATATTTATCTTCAAATGATTTTGTTATTGATTTGAATTCCTCTAAGTTTTCCAATCTACTTTGTGATTCTATTGTATCTTCCACTAATAATTCTTTTCTTATACATGATTTATCAAGTATTAAATCAACAAGCTCAGTTAAAGATAATTCTTCACTCATTTGCTGAAACTCAAGTATCATTTTTTTAAACTCTAACTCTTTACCACTATCAATAGTATTAAATAAGCTTTCATTTAATATATTAGCTTTAGTAGTTAAGTTTTCCATAGTCTTAAGACCAATACCTCTTTTAGGTACATTTATTATTCTATTTAAACTTATATCATCACTAGGATTATAGATAAGTTTTAAATAACTAATTAAATCTTTTATTTCTTTTCTATTATAGAAGTAAAAACTACCTACTACTTTATAAGGAATATTTTCCCTTAAAAATGCTTCTTCTATATTTCTTGATTGAGCATTAGTTCTATAAAGAACTGCAATTTCTTCTAAAGCACAACCTTCATTCATAAGTTTTTTGACACTACTTACTACAAAGTGTGCTTCATCCTTTTCATCATCACATCTTTTATATTTAATTTTATCTCCAACATTATTATCTGTCCAAAGTTGTTTTTCTTTTCTATTCTTATTATTTTTAATAATATCGTTTGCTGCGCCCAATATATTTTTTGTAGAACGATAATTTTGTTCTAAAAGTATTACCTTAGTATTTTTATAATCTTTTTCAAAATTTAATATATTTTTATAATTAGAACCTCTAAATCCATATATACTTTGATCAGGATCTCCTACTACACATATATTTTTATATTTCGCACTTAACATTTTTGTGAGTACATATTGAACTTGATTTGTATCTTGATATTCATCTATAAGTATATACTCGAATCTTTCTTGATAATATTTTAATACTTCTTTATTTTGATTAAATAAAACTATCGGAAGCATTAATAAATCATCAAAATCTAAACTATTATTTAATTTTAATTTCTTTTGATACTCTATATATACCTTTACAGTTACTTCATCTATTTCATTATTAGTAAATTTGTCAAGTTCTTCAGGTGTCATAAGTTCATTTTTAGCTGAACTTATTTTATTTCTTATAGTTTTTGGGTTAAAAAACTTAGGATCTAAGTTCATATCTTTTAATATTCTCTTTACAGTAGAAAGCGAATCATCTGCATCTATAATTGTAAAGTTTGATTTGAAGCCTAATTTTTCATAATGTCTTTTTATTATTGAAAGTCCAAATGAGTGGAATGTAGAAATTTGTATTGTGTTAGAGTCTATATCTAACATTTTTTTTACTCTTTCTTTCATTTCATTTGCGGCTTTATTTGTAAATGTAATCGCAAGAATATTATATGGATCTATTCCCTTTTCTTCTATCAAATAAGCAATTTTAGTAGTAAGAACTTTAGTTTTACCTGATCCTGCTCCTGCAAGTATCAACATAGGACCTTCTGTATTTATTACGGCTTCTTTTTGTTTGTTATTTAATGATTTTATATCCATACTATCTCTCCTACTCACTATTATCAATTATATCAAACATAAGTTTGTAATTCAATAGTTTTTAAAAATTATTAACTAAAAAATAATACTTGAATATAATACTTATGAAATAGGAGGAAATATTTTGAAAAAGATTATTGGTAGTTTAATTTGTTTATTACTAATTGTGTTAATTACGATTGGTATATTTATGGGGAAAGGTAAAGATAATACGGATGATAACTTAACTAAAATTACAGTTGCAGAAGTTGCGCATAGTATATTTTATACACCTATGTATGTAGCTGATAGTTTAGGTTATTTTAAGGATGAAGGTATAGACGCAGATATAATACTTACTAGTGGGGCAGATGCAGTTGCTGCAAGTGTTATGAGTGGAGATGCAGAAATTGGTTTCTGTGGTAGTGAACAATCTATATATATTTACAATGGTGGAGAAAAAGATTATTTAGTTAACTTTGCAGGTTTAACTAAAAGAGATGGAAGTTTTATCATTGATAGAACTGATAAAGAATTTGATATAAAGGATTTAAAAGGTAGTCATATAATAGCTGGCCGTGAAGGTGGTATGCCTGCTATGACACTTGCTTATACTTTAAATGAAAATGGTATAGAGTTAGATGAGCTTAACTTTGATACATCTATAGCATTTGCTTCTATGTCAGGTGCATTTATAGGTGGTACTGGAGATTATGTTGCCCTATTTGAGCCTACTGCACTTCAACTTGAAAAACAAGGTTTTGGTTATGTTGTGGCTTCTCTAGGTGAACTTGGCGGTGAAGTCCCTTACACTACTTATATGACTAAAAAAAGTTATCTAAATGATAACAAAGACATTATAGAAGGATTTACTAAAGCTATACAAAAAGGAATTGATTATGTATTTACACATACTGATAAAGAAGTAGCTGAAGTTATAACTACCTACTTCCCTGATACTTCTATGAATGATTTAACTGAAGTTATTAAAAGATATAGGGATGCTGATTCTTGGTACACTACTACTTACATAACTGAAGAAGGTTTTAATAGAGTTCAAGACATTATGGACAACTCAGGTAAACTAGAAAAGAAAGCACCTTATGATAAATTAGTTAATAACGAGCATAATAAAAAGTGATTTTCATCACTTTTTGTTTATATTTTCTTTTAAAAGATTACTTAATACTTTGTTACCTTCTTCAGTTAAATGAATATTATCTGGCATTAAATATTCTTTATGATTTTGTAATTCTTTATAAAAATCTATAACAGTTATTTCACTATTTAAATCAAATGTTTGTTTATCTATTTTTAATACATATACTTTTTTATCTTTACACATTTTAATTAGTACTTTATAATCATCTTTGTTTAATTTTGCTAAACTATCAAAAGCAAATACTATGTTATAATTTAAAGTATCATTTCTTATTTCTTCTTCTAATTTAATTTTTATTGATTCAAAATTAAATTCTTTATCTATAATAAACTTATTATCGATATAATCGATTTCTATACTATTTAAAACATTTAATAATATATCGTTGCCAAAGAAAGTTATTTTATTTTTTTGTTTTTCTTCATATTCTTTTATAAGCTCTTCTTTTTGTTTTGTATATTTTTCTAAGTATGTGTTATAAATAGAGTCATAAATAGTATTAGTATAAACTTCTCTACCTTTGCCAGTTAAATGAATTCCATCAGCAATAAAATATTCATGATGTCCTTTAGAAATTGTATTCCAATCTATAATATGTACATTATTATACATATTTGAAAGTTGGTATAATTCACCATTAACATTTACATCTCTATCGTTGGTAACTGTTAACCAAAATATATCCCTATCTTCACATACTTTTATTATTTCTTTTTTACAATCTAAAGAACAATCCCCATTGGCACCTAAGTTAAAAATTACAGGATTACCTAGCAAACCATTATTCTTTAAATCAGTTAATATACCGTGTGCTACCCAAGCTGTTCTAGATATCTTAGCATCAAAATATCCATTAGGAAACTCTTCATATAGATTAGTTACTGCTCCCAACATAACAGAATCTCCTACTCCCACTATAGATAGATTAGTTACAACTTCCTTAAGTTCAATTTCTATATTTTCTAAATTAGCTAGCGATTCCAAATAAGCAGTTTGTTCTTGTTCCAATTTTTGTTTATACTCTTCTTGTTTGTTTTGTATCATTTCTTGATTTTGAGCTAATTGATCTTCTAGAGCTTTCATTTCTTCTGTATGATCCATAGCTACTATATATTTAAAACATCCATATAAGGAAATTATTAAAATAATTGATCCTAATACATATCTTAACGTTTTATTTTTTTGAGCTTTAAACTTAGTTATAAAATTAATTAACCAAGATATTAAAACTGTACTTAATATAACTATCAATATTTTTAAATGCCAATTAATATTAATATACTGTAATAAAAATATTACTGGATATTGTACTAAATATATTTCATAACTTATACTTGATATCCACTTAATACATTTATCAAAAATTGATAAATCTTCTTTAGTTTCTAATATTGCATACTCAATTAATCTACAAGAAATTATTGTAAATAATATCATAGCATATGGAAATAATACTGATTCAGCATTTATAAATACAAATAAAACTATGCTAATCAATATATATGAATAAAATATTATTCTTTTTATTTTGTTATCTTTAATAATATTTGGAATTAATTTTCCATAATACTCATGAATAAATCCTAAAGTAAGTCCGAATAAAAGTGAAAACACTCTTGTTAAAGAACTATAATATGTGACCATTATATTATCTTTTAAACTATATATGTAAAAAATTATTGTAAACATAAGAGTTAAACTTGAAATAGTTACTATAGGTACTATTTTTTTTGTTTTATCTTTTAATGCTTTTAATCCTATAAATATGAGTGGTAATATTAAATCAAATTGTAATAATATCGCAATATACCAAAGATGTATAAACGGTGAATTAACATGTCTTGCAAAATAATCTAAATTAGCACTTAATTGCCAAAAGTTATTATATCCAAATAAAACTGATGTTGTCTCAGGCTTTAAATTAAGCCAGTTAATACTAGGTATAAAAGATATAATAGCAATTGATATAAATACTACTAAAAGGAGTGGTAAATATATCTTCGAAAGTCTATTTAGATAATATTCTTTTAAAGATATTTTTTTCTTGTTAAATAATGACTTACAAGATAGATATCCACTTAGTACAAAGAATGCACATACAGCTAAATATCCACCTTTAAGAATATTTAAGTGATATAACAAAATGCCAATACACAATATTACCCTAACTAAATCTAAATCCTTATAATACTTTTTACTACCTTTCACAAAACTCACTTACCTTCTCTAAGCTAATTATATCATAAAACAAAGATTTAAACATCACTTTTTATATTTAGGGCTTAAATTATTATTCATTTTTTTATTACTTCATATTATAAATCAGAAAGGAGAAATTTATGAATAATAATGACAACGAATTAGAAAGATGGGCACGAGAAAAAATTAGACAAGATCAAAGATTTAGACCTATTTGTAATGTTATTATAGGGCCCACTGGACCTACGGGGCCTGCTGGCGGGGCAACTGGGGCAACTGGGGCAACTGGGGCAACTGGGGCAACCGGAGCAACCGGAGCAACTGGGGCAACCGGAGCAACTGGGGCAACTGGACCAACCGGAGCTACTGGAGACATTGGACCTACCGGAGCAACTGGGGCAACCGGAGCAACTGGGGCAACCGGAGCAACTGGGGCAACTGGACCAACCGGAGCTACTGGAGACATTGGACCTACCGGAGCAACTGGGGCAACCGGAGCAACTGGGGCAACTGGGGCAACTGGGGCAACTGGGGCAACCGGAGCAACCGGAGCAACTGGGGCAACTGGGGCAACTGGGGCAACTGGGGCAACCGGAGCAACTGGGGCAACTGGGGCAACTGGTGATATTGGTCCTACTGGACCTACAGGTGCTGACGGATCTATCCCTACACTAACTATTGGAACAGTAACTACTGGAGATCCTGGTACAGAAGCAACCGCTACTATAACAGGAACTGCACCCGATTTTGTATTAAATTTAACAATACCACAAGGACCTACTGGTCCTGCTGCATAACCAAGAAATTAAATGAGCTGTTCTTTTAGTTCAGCTCATTTAACTATATTTTTATCAAAGGAGAAGTTATGAATAAATATAAAGTATGTGTATATGCAATTTGTAAAAATGAAGAACAATTTGTTAAAAGATGGTTTAATTCTATGAAAGAAGCAGATGATATTTATGTTTTGGATACAGGTTCTACTGATAAAACGGTAAAAATGTTAAAAAAAATGGGTGTTAAAGTTAAAACAAAAAAAATAAATCCTTGGAGATTTGATGTAGCTAGAAATAAATCTTTAGAATTAGTACCTAATGATTGTGATATTTGTGTTTGTACAGATTTGGACGAAGTATTTATTGAAGGATGGAGGAAAAAATTAGAAGATATTTGGGATAAAGACACTACTCGTCTTGCTTATAACTACAACTGGTTATTAGATGAAAATAATACCCCTAAAGTAAACTTTTATATAGAAAAAATACATAACAGGAATAATTACACCTGGACTCATCCTGTACATGAAGTTTTAACTTATGTGGGAGATAATATAGAAATTAAAAAATACACTAACGAAATAACACTCAACCATTATCCAGACCAAACTAAATCTAGAAGTTCTTATTTACCGTTACTTGAATTATCAGTCAAGGAAAAACCTAATGACGATAGAAATGTACACTATTTAGGTAGAGAGTATATGTATTATGGCAAGTGGAATGAAGCTATTGATACTTTAATTAAACATTTGAAATTACCTACTGCTACTTGGATAGATGAAAGATGTGCTTCTATGAGATTTATTGCTAGATGTTATCAAAATTTAGAGAGATTTGATGAAGCAAGAATGTGGCTTGATAAAGCCATTAAAGAAGCGCCCCATTTAAGAGATCCTTTAATGGAAAAAGCACTCCTAGAATATAAGCAAAACAATTTTAGTGAAGTTAAAAAATATTGTTTAGAAGCACTTAAAATAAAAGAACACCCTAAAACTTATATAAATGAAATATTTAGTTGGGACTATACTGTTTATGATTTATTATCTTTAAGTTATTTTTATGAAAATAATTATGAAGAAGCTTTAAAATATGTTGATATTGCTATAAACATGAATACCTACGAAGATCAAAATGAAAGATTATTAAATAATAAAAGAATTATGCAAGAAAACTTAACTAAAAAAAATAAACCTTTATAGGTTTGTTTTTTTAGTTAAAAGCAAGTTCTACATTCAAATCTCTATCTTCAAGTGCTATATAAAGAAATATAACACCACTTATAGCAATCAAAAAAGATGCTACGAAAGATAAATATACTAAACCTCTAGTCTTTGGAGAATCATATTTATTTATGTTTTGTAAATCAGAATATGAATCTTTTAAAAAATAAAGATACACAACAATCAATATAGAAAATATAAATATCATTATTTTTCTATATTTTTCTTTACTTTCTACATCATTATATATAAAATATTTTCTTTCTAAAGTATTAGAATACCAACTCATAAATATTATAAATACATATATGAGCCATATAAAGTCTTCTATTTTTAATTGTTTTAATTTATTGTTAAGAGCTTCATTTTCCATATTAAAGTTTATGATATATAAAAAAAATAAGAATTAACTTATTTTTGATATTAAATATGATATAAAATATACTATTAAACTACCTGTGAATATAATTCCTATATAACTTAATAAATAAATTATAAAAGGCACACTTTCTTGTATTGTTTTAAATACAGGTAAATGAGTTATAAAATAAGGACTTATGTAGAACATATTAAATGTTTCTTCATTAAGTATTCCTGAGTTATAAACTGACATATTTAATATTTCAGCAATTACTACAAATAATAAAAATACTATAAATGAATTTATTAAATTCTTTTTATTTATTTCTACTTCCCTACTCATAAGCAAATAAACTGATACGACTAGACTACCACAGTGTAGCCACATCGTATGAATATTTATAAGTATATCACTTGTAAAACAACTATCTGGTATTATTAAAGTTACTAAACTACCTAATATTGTTACAAACGCCATATATGATAATAAAGATTTTCTTAACTTATTATTTTTTAAAAATAAACAGATAAGCGATATAAATATTGGAGTTGTACAAAGTTGAAAAGGTGCGGAATACCACTCATAATCCCAAGTAACTATATTAGTTATAGAATCATAATTAAATGCCCATATTAGTTGTTTTAAAAGTTCTAATATAAAAGCAATTATACCATAAGTACCTAATATAAATTTTAATCTTTTTTCATTATGTTTTTTTCTTGTTAAAAATAAGATTAATATAGAAACTACTACAAATATTATCCATAAGATGTGAAACCAACCTAATGTTTTAGGGGTTTCCATTTCTCCTTGTAATAAATATAAAAACTTTTCAAACCAATTCATACTACTTAACTCCTACTGCTATTTCAAAATATATTTTTCTTCTTTTTCTATTATATCTACTGTTTCTAATACGTTTAAATTACTTGTATTTAAAAAATTAGTGCTATCAAATTTTTTGTTTTTAAAATCATTCAATAAAACTAAACATCTATCCCCTATTTGACAGTCTTCTGGTCTTTCTTTATCTCTTTTTATTAAATCTTCTTCACTCGTTAATAAACAAACAAACTTAATTTTATAGTTGTTAAATGCTTTTTTGATTTCTTCTAAATTTTCTTCTTCAATTATATAATTAAATACAACATCATAACCATCATTTAAATATACTTTTATTGTCTCTATACAAACTTTCCAAAATGTATTTAAATGATTTCCATCTTTCCAAGGAGATACATAACTACCTATTACATGGTGGTAAATATCATCACCTTCTATTAGTACAGATTTTTCTTTTCTAAGCGCAATTTCTTTTGAGATAGTACTTTTTCCAACACCCGCTGGACCTGTTATTAAATATAGTGTATTCATTTTATCACCTACTACACTTACATTATAATAAAAATAATCTTTTTTATCAACATACAATATAAAACTCAATAAGATTACTTATTGAGCTTATTTTTTTATTGATTTCTAACTTTATTTTTATTATTAAAACACAAAATTGTACCTACTAATCCTAAAATTGAAATTATTAAGCTTACCACTATTTTTTCTATATTATCCAATGTATTAGGATTTTCTTCTACGTTTTTTTCTTCCCATTGTGCATAAAAAGTCATATCATGATCTATGCCTGATTCAGCTAAAATTAGTTCAAACTTTGTTCCACCACTTTTTTCAGTATAGTAACCTTTAAATGTATATCCTTCTCTTATAGGTTTTTCTAGGGTTGCTTCATATTCATTCTTCCACTCTTCAATAGTTAAACTATTTTTATTTTCTTCAAACACTCCACCATTTGCATCAAATATTACTTTAAAAGATTTTTTAGTTAATCTTAAAACTAAATGAATTGTACTTTCTTTTTGAACACTATAATCAGCTAAAGTTCTTCCTTCTTCCATTTCTTTACCCGAAAAAATTAACCTTTGCTGATCTACAGGTATACCTTCCTTTTCTTGTATTTTAGATTTAACAGCTTCTATTGTATCACTTGATTCAACTTCTAAAGTTATATTAGTTCCAGTTAACGTTTTTATGTATATCTGCATAGCACTTATCCCTGGTACACAAATAAACATAAATAATAAAATTAAGCTTAAATAAATTATTTTTTTCAACTATATCACACCTTTATTCTATATTTATTATATCACACCAATATTATTTTATAATATATTTTTATTATTTTTTTAATAAAAAATTTCAACCTTTATCATTAACAAAAAACACTATTTTTCATACTATAAAATAGTTGGGAGGCATTTAAATGAATAATGTCTTAAGCATTAAAAAATTAAAAAAAATATATCATACCAAAGAAGGAGAAACTAAAGCTGTTGAAGATTTTTCTTTTGATTTAAAAGAAGGAGAATTTGTAGCTATAGTTGGACCTAGTGGTTGTGGGAAAAGTACAATACTTTCTGTACTTTGTGGTTTAGAAGAAAAAAGTGGTGGAGAGATTAATTTAAAAAAAGATTCTAATGTTGGATATATGCTTCAACAAGATTCACTTTTTGAATGGAGAAATATATTAGATAATTGCTTACTTGGACTTGAAATAAACAAAAAATTAAATAAAGAAACTAAAGAGTATGTTATTAGTTTATTAAATACATATGGCCTTAAAGATTTTATATATAGTTATCCCGATAATTTATCTGGTGGTATGAGACAAAGAGTGGCTTTAATTAGGACGCTTGCAACTAATCCTGATTTACTTTTAATGGATGAACCTTTTTCTGCTTTAGATTATCAAAGCAGACTTGCTATATCAGATGATATTTATAATATTTTAAAGAAAGAAAATAAGACTATGATTATGGTTACTCATGATATTGCCGAAGCAATAAGTATGTGTGATAAAGTAATTGTGTTATCTAATAGACCTGCAACTATAAAAAGTATTTATGAAATAAAATTAGAAAATAAAACCACTCCTATCAATAACAGAAAAGATAAAAATTTTTCTTATTATTATGATAAGATATGGAAGGATATTGATTTCCATGTATAGTAAAGAACATATTAACTTTTTAAAAAAATTAAAAAAAGAGAAAATTATTATTACTCTTTTCCAAATATTAATACTTATTATTTTTATAATTATATGGCAAATATTAACTGATTTTAATATTATAAACACATTTATATTTTCTAGTCCTAAAAAAATATTAGAAACTATTATAAATTTATATAAAACAAAAGAGTTATTTAGTCATATATGGGTAACTGTTTATGAAACATTTTTAAGTTTTAGTATTGCTACTATTCTTGGTACAGTGATTGCTACTATACTTTGGTGGAATAAAAGAATACAAAAAGTTATTGAACCTTATCTCACTATTTTAAATAGTTTACCTAAAGTAGCTTTAGGGCCTATTATAATTATATGGTTTGGTGCTGGTATTAAATCTATTATAGTTATGGCTCTTTTAATATCTTTAATTATAACAATAATAAATGTATATGAAGGATTTAATAGTACTAATCAAAATAAAATAAAATTAATGAAAACCTTGAATGCTAAAAAACATCAAATATTTTTTAAACTGGTACTTCCTAATAGTATAAATACTATTATAAGTGCTTTAAAAATAAATGTTAGTATGAGTTTAATAGGTGTTATCATGGGTGAATTCTTAGTATCTAAAAAAGGTATTGGTTATTTAATACTTTATGGGTCACAAGTATTTAATTTAAGTTTAGTTATAAGTGGTATATTTATTCTTTGTATAGTTGCTGCTTTAATGTATTATCTTGTTAGTTTTATAGAAAAGAAAGTATCAAAAAAAACTGATTAAATATTTAATCGTTTTTTTTGTATCTTATTACGATTATTATCAACCATAAGAATGTGTTGCAAAAACATTTTCTTACTTTTTCTTTTGATAAATAAGTGTACTATCTTTCATTTTTTCTTCTTCAAACTTTAGTCCTTGTACCCCTAAAAATGTTTCAAAAAAAGTTATAAAATTTCCTAACACCTTAAATGTTTCATCTAAGTTATATATAGGGTCCCAGCCTTCCATATATTTTGTATCACTTTTAGTTTGATATAAATAACACATTAACATCTTACCATTTATATTTAAATTATTATCTAGTTTTTCTACTAATTTTCTAGTATCTTCTAACGAATAATAACACCCTATATTAGATAACCATATATTATCATATGTCTTTTCTAATTTTAATTTAAATATATCACCTTTTATAAACTTTGGACTTATACTTTTTATTTTTATTTTAGTTTCGTTAAAATTACTTTCATCTTTTAGATAAATATTCATTCCTTTGATTACAGAAACTCTTTCTTCATCGTTTGCAAACAATTTTTTTCTTACTATATGTTCTTTACATACATCAAATAATGTATCCCAAAACAAATAAGATTCATCGTCAATTTCATTTAATAATGATTTTAATTTCTTATAACTATCATAATTAAAAGCATCATCATTATATTTAAATACTTTAGGGTAATCTATATAACAAAAGAATCTACAAAACTCTTCATAATTTAAAGTTAAAAGTGCTGCTTTTTTTAAATCAAAATAATATTTAGTGAAAGGATTTACATCTAATACTGTTATATCTTTACAATCTTTTAAAATAGCATTTATAGCTTGATCTCCAGATGATCCTACTGTAAGTAAAGATTTATATTTTAAATCAAATAAATCAATATATCCACTTATATTCTCTGTAGTGAAGGGGTATATCCAAAAGAATCGCCCACTATCTTCGGCTACATCATGACAATTCATAACTTTGTCATTTGATAAATTTATTGCATTTCTTATTAAGTAAATAAAATCCTTATCCATACTTATCCCCCAAGTAATAACTATTATAACAAATATATAAATAAATACAATAAAAAAGATACTATTTTTAGTATCTAAATTATTATGCCAAAAATAAAATTAACTAGCATACAGAGTACTATACCTATTATAAGCGGTAGAAAAAATGATAATAAAGTCCACTTAATACTCTTTGTTTCTTTATATATAGTAAGAAGGGTTGTTGAACAAGGAAAATGGAATATAATAAATATAATCATACATATAGCCGTTGTAATAGTCCATCCGTTTGTTACAAATAAATTTTTTATTAAATATATATCATTAATATCCATCATTGTATTTGATGATAAATATGCCATTATAATTATTGGAAGCACTATTTCATTAGCTGGAAAACCTAGTATAAAAGCTGTAAGTATTACACCATCTAATCCTAATATGAAACCAAAATCATTTAGAAAATTAGACATTATAGTTATTATATTACTATTTCCTATAGTTATATTTGTAAGTAACCAAATAATGAGTCCTGTAGGCGCAGCTACTACTATTGCCCTACCTAGTATTTTAAGAGTTCTATCAATTAAAGATCTAACTAATACTTTTAATATTTGTGGTTTTCTATAAGGCGGTAGTTCTAATATAAAGAATGAATTTTTTCCTTTTAATATTGTCTTTGAAAGTATTTTAGAAGTTATGAATGTTATAAATACTGCAATTAAGATTACTAAAGTTAATAAAAGTACATTTATTGTTGTATTAAGTATACTGTTACTAGTTATAGAAAAGAACATTGTAAACATTATAATAAGTGTTGGAAATCTTCCATTACAAGGTATAAAAGTATTTGTTAGTATTGCAATCAACCTTTCTCTTTTGGAATCAATTATTCTTGCACCTGTTACCCCTACTGCATTACACCCTATTCCCATACACATAGTAAGTGCTTGTTTACCACACGTACCATTCTTTTCAAAATGTCCATCTAAGTTAAATGCGATTCTAGGTATTATTCCAAAGTCTTCTAGTAATGTGAAAAGTGGAAAAAAGATTGCCATAGGCGGAAGCATAACTGAAACTACCCAAGTTAAAACTTTATAGACTCCATCTAAGAGTGGTAGATAAATAAACTTGGGTATATTAATATTTATACATAAGTTTTTTAAGAAATCTCCTAATTTAGTAAATATATCAAAAAGAAAATCTGATGGATAATTAGCACCCACTATTGATATCCAAAATATTATCATAAGCATAATTATCATTATAGGAATACCTGTAAGTTTATTAGTAAGTATTTTATCCAAATTAAGTTTATTCTTTAGTGTATTTCTTTTTACTACACTCTTATTTATTTTTTCACATTCACTCATTACTCCGTTCATTACTGAGTCATTAAAGTTAATATTAAATTCAGTTAAGTATTGTCTTATTTGAATTAATTTTTCTTGTATTATAGGATTATCTGATTTACCTTCTATAATAGTTTTTATTGCTTCAAATCTACTTGATGTGTGTTCATAAATAATGTTTATACACTCTTCTATCTTTTCTTCATATTCAAAATTAAAAGATGATTGTGGATAACTTAGTATAGTATCTAATAATTCATCTATACCTTCTCTTTTTCTAGCACTTATACCTACTACTTTAACTCCTAAGTATGTGGATAACTTATCTAAATCTATATCTACTTTCTTTTTTTTAGCTTCATCAAGTAGATTTATACACACTATTACATTTTTAGTTACTTCTAAAGTCTGTATAACTAAGTTAAGATTTCTTTCTAAGCATAGAGGATCACATACTACAAGTGCCATATCATATTCTTCGTTTAATACAAAATCACTTGTTACTTTTTCTTCTTCTGAATGAGGAATAAGTGAATAAGTACCTGGAAGATCGTAAAACTCTATAATCTCACCTTTATATTTTTTATAACCAACAGCACTCCCTACTGTTTTGCCAGTCCAGTTACCTGTGTGTTGATGCATACCAGTTAATTCATTAAAAAGAGTACTCTTTCCAACATTAGGATTACCTATTAAAGCTATCTTAATCATTAAGTCTTTTCACCTCTATTTTAGATGCATCTCTATCTCTTATAGCTATTATAGAATCTCTAATTAGATATGCTTTTATTTTTTTTGAAGGACTAGTAAATAGTAATTTTATTTTAGTGCCAGCAACAAGTCCTATATCATATAATCTCCTTTTTGTTTTTTCACTTAAATTAATTTTATTTACAGTATAATATTCATTATTTTTTATGTTGTTTAAATACATAGATACACCTCTAGATTATTATATGAGAATAAAAAAAACAGGTTATTATATTAACCCTGCTTCTTTTAAAACATGCCATATACAAGAATAACTTCTTTTAGCATAAAATCTACAAAACTTTCTTATTGTTGTATTACTTCTTTTATATAAGTTTATTATATATTGTTTCTCTTCTTCAGTAATTGTATTAGAAGGTTTTCTATTAGTATTACCGTGTACTAAACTTATTTCTCCTTTTTCTAAATCTTTTTTTAATTTAAGTAAATATTTCTCATGGTATCCAGTAACTTGTGCGATTTCTTTATAAGTCATATAACTTTCACCAGACATAACTTTTTTCATTAAATCTATTGCTTCTCGTTTTCTTGACATACCATCACCACCTTAAATATAACACAAAAGTAATAAAATAGCAAGATAAAAAGATTTAAATCTTTTCTAAACAGTGAATATATTCTATAGTATAGTTCTTTTTATATTCTCTATCATTATCAGCTTTAAATCTTTTATGTCTTTTTTCATATCTTTTATAGTTACCATATTTTTTCATGATGCTTTCGATTTCTTCCATTGGAATTATACCTTCATCATTATAACTAAGTAAGATATATTTAAATTTAGCATTCTTAATTAAGTCTTCAAGTTCTATTGCCGCTTTATTTTTTAAGCAATAATTAGATTTTTTTGTTTCCTCTATTCTAACACCTGTTTTACCTTTTATTTTAGGATTATCATAAAGAGAAATTGTTTCAAGTATGTGGTAATTTGTATCGTATTTACGAGTATTATAAGGTGGATCTAAATAAAGTATATCACCTTTTATTTCTTTAATTAATTCTTTAGAATCTTTGTTATAAACTTGATACTTTTTATTTTTAAATATAAGTTCTAATGGATTTATAACAATTGGTTTTTGTGCTGATTTTTTTAAATCTTTTAAGAATGCTTCATAAACAGATGCGGTATTAGCTACCTTATCTGCTGCTTCTATTAAACAAGCAAGTAAATAGAAATATTCATTTTCAGTAATTAAATCTTTCTTTTTCCACTTCTCAATTTTAATTCTAACTGCATCTATCTTTTTAGCATTATCATCACTAAAGTATTGTCTTTTAAACTCACGTCTTTTAGTCCCACCTAATGAATAGTTTTTATAAATAAAGCCTTTTTTACCATTAAGTCCATTTAAACATACAAAAGGATCTATTCTTTTTTTAGTTATTTTTTCAAACTTTAATTCATCACTGTTTTCAACTAATCCTTTTAAAGTTACATAGCTAAAATACTGTATATCATTTGAAATAATATTATATCCTTTTTCTTTGAAGTATTTAGATACAACTCCTGTACCTGAAAATATATCACAAAAAGTTACTTTCTTTCCTAATTTAGTAAAGTCTTCTACTACTTCATCTATATAACTTAATATTGAAAACTTTGATCCTATATAATTCATATTACCACCTACATCCATTTTAACATAAAAAAGACTAGTATTTCTAGTCTTTTAATGATTTTATTATATTTACTTTATCTAATTTTTCCCAAGATAATTCTTTTTTACCAAAATGCCCAAAACATGTAGTTAAATGATATATAGGTTTTCTTAAATCTAATTCTTTAATTATATTCCTAGGTTCAAAGTTAAATACTTTGTTTACTATTTCTAATATTTTTTCTTCTGGTATTTTATTTGTATTAAATGTATTTATATAAATTGATACAGGTTTTGATACTCCTATTGCATAAGATACTTGTATTTCTATTTTGTCACAAAGATTAGCAGCAACTATATTTTTAGCAACATATCTAGCATAATAAGCAGCACTTCTATCTACTTTAGATGGATCTTTTCCTGAGAAAGCTCCACCACCATGGCTACAAGTGCCACCATAAGTATCTACTATTATTTTTCTACCAGTAAGACCACTATCACCTACTGGACCACCTATTACAAACCTACCTGTAGGATTAATATATATTTTAGTATTTTCATTTATCATATTACTAGGTATAACTTCATTTATAACATATTTTTTTATATCGCTTTTTAGTATTCCTAAATCAATTGGATCGTGTTGAGTGGAAATAACTATAGTATCTATATATTTTGGTTTATTATCTTCATAAAACACTGTTACTTGAGTTTTACCATCTGGTCTTAAGTATTTAATCGTTTTATCTTTAAAAACTTGTGTGAGACGATTAGAAAGTAAATTTGCCATATATATTGGATAAGGCATATATTCATCAGTTTCATTAGTTGCATACCCAAACATCATACCTTGATCTCCAGCACCTATATCTTTAGAATCTAGGGAACTATCTACTCCCATAGCTATATCGCTAGATTGTTTATGGATATTGATATCAATATTGACATTGTTTCCATTAAATCCTAATTTATCATTATCATAACCGATATTAACTATTGTATCTCTAACAATTTTTTCAATATCAACATTAGTATTACTAGTAATCTCCCCCATTACTACTATTCCATTTTTATGAGCACATACTTCACATGCAACTCTAGAGTTTGGATCTCCATTTAAATAAGCATCTAATATATTATCAGATATTTGGTCACATAACTTGTCTGGATGACCAGGTGTTACTGACTCAGACGTAAATAATTTTTTCATAACATACCTCCTTTTATTACCTTAAAAAGAAAAGTACATAGAATAATCTATGTACTATGATTATCCTTATTTTTCGATATAAATATCGCAGGATTTAGCACCTAACTTAAAAGGTTGCCGGATTTCATAGGGCCTGTCCCTCCATCACTCTTAATAAGGTAAATTTTTATTTACAATTTAATTTTAATATTATATTAGTCATTTGTCAACATTTTTTTCTTACGAATGCTCTTATTGTATAGAATAGGAAAAATACCATTATAGCAATATATACCCATTCTATTATTGTACAAACAATTCCATTCGTATATTTATCAATTATTTTTAGTATTGAATTAGGAAAAACATTATTTACCCATTTATCAAAACCTTTTATTCCTATATTGTTAGCTATAAAATTTATAAGTCTTAAAAACATATCTATTATAGCAACTGAATATATGAATTTAGAAAATCTTCTAAACCAACCAAATGAAGCTACTATTAAAGCTACTACCACTATTGCATCTAAATACATGTTACCACCTCTAACTTACTTATTTAGTATACCATATTTTATAAGCTTGTTCAACTTTTTACAAAAAAATAATCCATTCGGATTATTTTAAAGCTTCTAATAATTCAGCTTTTTTCATAGTTGTGTATCCAGCTACATTTTTTTCTTTAGCTAGTGCTTTTAATTCAGCTACTGTTAATTTAGATAAATCTTCTTTAACTTCTACTTTTTCTTCTTTAACTGTTTCTTTTTTAGCAGCAGCTTTTGGAGCTTTAACTTCTTGTTTAACAGTTTTTCCTTCTAAAGCAACTTTAGCAATATTTACTAAATTAGTAAATGCTTCTGCATCATCAATAGCTATTTCACTTAACATTTTTCTGTTGATAGCAACTTCAGCTTTATTTAAACCTGAAATGAATTTAGAATAACTAATAGAGTTCATACGACATGCAGCATTAATTCTTGTTATCCATAATTTTCTCATTTCTCTTTTGTTTTGTTTTCTATCTCTATATGCATATTTTAAAGAATGCATAACTTGTTCTTTAGCTGTTTTGTATAGTTTATGTTTACTTCCAAAATAACCTTTAGCTAATTTTAAAACTTTTTTTCTTCTATTTTTATGAATGTTACTTCCTTTTACTCTTGCCATTTTGAATCCTCCTTCTTAATTAAAATTGTACTTTTTTGAATCTGTTTGCATCTGCTTTACTTAATGAAGATGCTGTTCTTCCACTTCTATTTGAAGCTGCATTTTTCTTTCCAGTATTATGTCTTGTTCCTGGGTGACCTATTTTAACGTCATTTTTTCTTTTGTTTAAAACTTTAGCTGTTCCTTTATGTGTTTTAATTTTTGGCATAATATTCCTCCTATTTTTCTTTCTTTGGCATAAGTATCATTGTCATGTTTCTACCTTCCAAAACTGGTTTTTGTTCAATATCAGCTACAGTATTAAGTGCTTCTGCAAATCTTAATAATACATCTTTACCTAATTCTGTATGGGCCATTTCACGACCTCTAAAACGAATTGATGCTTTAACTCTATGTCCTTTTTGTAAGTACTTACTAGAGTTATTTACACGCGTATTAAAATCGTGTATGTCGATTGCTACTGATAAACGGTATTCTTTCATCTCTAAGTTGGCTTCTCTTTGTTTTTTAATATTTTCTTTTTGTTTCTTCTTGTTTTGATATTTAAACTTATTGTAATCCATTACTTTACATACTGGTGGATTACCATTTGGATTGATCATTACAAGATCAAAACCTGCATAGGTTGACAAAGTAATTGCATCATTAATAGATTTAATACCTAATTGTTCTCCGTTTGGACCTATAACCATAACTTCTTTAGCTCTAATTTGTTCATTTATAAACAAATCCTTTTCTTTGTTTGCGATAACAAACACCTCCTATAATATCTTATACCATGAAAAAAGTGCATACAGATAGTATCCACTTGAACCTCGAATTAAATATTTTATTCTTTGGCATTTACCCATCACTTAAGCAATCGGGTGGATGTGGATACATCGCTTTCCTTTTTCATATGTATTGATTATACCTTTAAATCCTTTATTTGTCAATACTTATTTATATTTTTTCAAAATAAACTTGTAGTTGCTGTGGCTTTTAAGTCAATATTTGCTCTAATACCTTTTTTATAAACAAAATATCCAGCAGCAGCTATCATTGCAGCATTATCTGTACAATATTTTATATTCGGTATTGTTAAGTTTATTCCTTCTTTTTCACAAAGTTCTTTAAACTTATTTCTAATACCACTATTAGCAGATACACCACCTGCAATTATAAGATTTTTAACATTATATTCTTTTAATGCTTTCATAGTTTTTTTAGAAAGTATTTCAACTACTTTATTTTGGAATGAACAAGCTATATCTTCTTTTCTTATTTCATTACCTCTTTGAGTTTCGTTGTGTACTAAATTAATAACCGCACTTTTGATTCCGCTAAAACTAAAATTATATGAATCATCATCGAGTGGTAAAGGAAGTGGATATGTATCACTACCTTCATAAGATAATTTATCTACAAGTGGTCCTCCTGGGTAAGGCACATTGATAACACGTGCCACTTTATCATAACACTCACCAACTGCGTCATCTAAAGTACCACCGATCTTCTTAAATTTGTAATCATCTTCCATATATATTAAATCAGTATGTCCACCTGATACAACAAGTGCGATTAGTGGGAATTCCATTTTACTTACTAAGTTATTCGCATATATATGTCCTGCAATATGATGAACTGGAACAAGTGGTTTATTATATATATAGGAAAGCGTAGTAGCTGCACCCACTCCAATAAGTAAGCATCCAATAAGACCTGGACCTTGAGTAACTGCTATCGCATCTATATTATCCATTGTCATTTTTGCTTTATTTAAACATTCTTCTATAACTATTGTTATATTTTCAACATGCATACGACTAGCTATTTCAGGAACTACGCCACCATAAACTGAATGTGTATCCATTTGCGAAAGAATAACAGTAGCTATTTCTTCACAACCATTTTTTACAATTGAAACACTAGTTTCATCGCAACTACTTTCTATACCTAATATATAAGTATCTTTCATACTACTCACCTAAATTCTTAATCATTAAAATTCCATCTTCATCTTTATAATAATTTTTTCTTTTTGTAACTTCTTTAAATCCATTTTTTAAATAAAAGTTTATCGCACTTTTATTACTTTCTCTTACTTCTAAAGTTATATTATCAATATTTTTATAACTTTTTTCTAAAGTATTTAATAATTTAGTAGCAATCCCCATATTTCTATAATTACCATCTACTATTATATAATCTATTTCTAATCTATCATAAAGATATTGATAAACTAATATACCTTTTATAAAGTCATCTTCATAAACTAGCGCTTTTAAAAAATCATTGTTATATGATTTTTTGTTTAATTCATAATTGAAATTTTTTAATAACTCATTTACCTGTATAAAATCTCTTTCTTCTATTTCTCTAATCATTTTTTAACTTATTTTCCTCGGCTTCTGTTAACTTTAAATAATTAGGATTTAAATTATGTGGATTGATACCTTCATCATTTATGTGTTTATTTATTATTTTTAATATGTTAACATTAGGTTTAATAACACTCTCTAACTTAATATTATCATAAGAAACAAACTCATAATCACTATTTAAGTTACTTATTTCTTGAATAGAAATTAATTTATCTTCTTTTATACAGTTTAAATTATTATCATAAATACCAACAAAAACATTATTTCTTCTAGCATCTATCATAGGTACTATATATTTTTTAGAAGTATTAGTTGTTGCGATCAATTCTAAACTAGATAATGGAATTATATCTTTTTTTAATGCCCAGGCTATAGTTTTTGCAACTGTAACACCTACTCTAATTCCTGTAAATGATCCAGGACCATTAACTACAAAGATTTTATCTATATTTCCTAATTTTAAATTATTCTCTTTTAAACCTTTATCTATAATCGGTAAAAGTTTAGAAGACATATCGGTTAAAATTGTTTCTTGATATGTATATATTACTTCTTGGTTGTGTATAATTGATACTGTAAGATTTGAAGTTGATGTATCAATTAAAAGACTTATCATAATACGACTCCACACAACTCTTCATATTTTTGACCGTGAGGAGTAATTATTAACATTCTTCTATTTTCATCTATAACTTTTATTTTTATTTCTAGTCTTTCTTCAGGTAATATATCTTTAATTGTTTTAGCCCATTCAATTATTACTATTCCACCTTTGTTATAGTATTCTTCTATTCCAACACCTTCAGTATTTCCATCAAGTCTATATACATCCATGTGGTATAAAGGCATTTCTCCTGAATCATATTCTTTTATTATGGTAAAAGTTGGAGAAGTTATATTTTCTTCTATACCTAAAGCGTTAGCAATACCTTTAGTAAATACAGTTTTACCACTTCCAAGTTCTCCATCAAGACATATAATCATATTTTCAAATTTTTCAGATTCAAAATTTTGTGCTAATTCAATTGTTTCATATTCATCATTACAAATAATCTTATATTCCATACCTATCACCTTTATTATTATAACATTATTATAAATATTATTTCAATAAAAATAAAATATTTAATTACTTATTTACATTAAAATAATATTTAGTATAGTTTTATTATTAAATTACTTTCATACATTTAAAAATAAACAAAAAAAAATTGGCGGCTTGCTATCTTCGCTGTTACACTATTTTCGCCGTTAAAGAGCTTAACTTCTGTGTTCGGGATGGGAACAGGTGTATCCTCTTTGCTATCGCCACCAATAAAATTATTAGAGAAATAATTCTCTGAAAACATGATAATGTGTAAATCTCATCAATTAGAAATATATAAATAGGATTAAATCCTCGATCTATTAGTACTGGTCAACTCAACATATCACTATGCTTCCATCTCCAGCCTATCAACCTTGTAGTCTTCAAGGGATCTTACTTCATAAAGAAAGGGAAAACTCATCTTGAAGTTGGCTTCCCGCTTAGATGCTTTCAGCGGTTATCCATTCCATACATAGCTACTCTGCACTGCCACTGGCGTGACAACAGATACACCAGAGGTATGTCCGTTCCGGTCCTCTCGTACTAGGAACAGCTCTCCTCAATTTTCCTACGCCCACGACGGATAGGGACCGAACTGTCTCACGACGTTC
>JAFQQQ010000010.1 GCA_017410525.1 Bacilli bacterium
ACATGGTGGAGAAGATCCTGGAGCAAGTTATAAATTAAATGGAAAAAATTATAATGAATCTGATTTAACACTCGAAATATCTTTAGTATTAAAAGAAGAATTAGAAGATTTAGGTTTAAAAGTAAAATTAACTAGAGAAGAAGATGTATTTTTAGATAATTATGGAGATAATGGTAGAGCAGTTATTCCTAATGAAGTAAGTTCTAAATATTCATTATCAATTCATTTAAATAGTTTAGAAGGTACTATGAATTATGGTGGAGTAGAAGTATACATACCTAATGATATTAATTATGATTTAGCTAATCTCTTATCTATTAATATAAGTGAAATAGTTGGTTTTTCAAGAAAAAAGACAAATCAAGTATATAAAGGAGTTTATCATACATATTTTACTAAACAAGATGTAAAAGAATCAAAAGAAGAAATGTTAAATAATAATTTAAAATCTTATGATATAAAAGCAGGTGCACCTCTCATGTATATGATTAGAGAAGTAGGTGGAGTTAATACTTATGCTTATATAGATGGTAGAAATGATAAACATGGAATTAATAAGTATTACAATTCAAATAAAACAGCAGAACCTTATTTAATAGAATTAGGTTATATGAATTATAAAAAAGATTTACAAAATATAGTAAATAAAAAAGAAGCATTTTCTAATGCTATAGCGAGTGCTTTAGAGGAATATTTAAAAATTTTATAAAATTACACAAATTCTACAAATTTTCACCACATAATAATTATATAATGTATTTGCAAGGTTGAAATACCTTGATAAGGTAAATCCTTAAACAAACACTCCTTACTACGATAAAAGCCCATAAGGGCTTTTATTTTTTTATAATTTTATATAAAAAGAAGTATCGTTAGTATAAAGTAAAATCCTTTATGAGAATATTACTTTATCTATGATATTACTTATCCTAATTGAGTATAACACATACATCACAATAATTCTACATTTTTTTCTTATTTATTAAATTTAAAAGAAAAAATGTAATTTATTTTACACTCATAACAGTCAATATATTAGTATTAAAACAAAAAATCAAATAATTAATTAATTGTTTTAATATATATGTTTTTTAAATAAACAGTCGACCAAATTGTCGTTATATTTATTATTATATTATTTTTGAATATGCAACAAAGCGAACTTATATTGCATATTATAATTATTATGCCAGTCCTTATTTTTATTCTTATTCAACACTTAAAGGCATTGGGGTTCGCCCAGTTATAAATCTATCAAAATAATACTAAACAAGATTAGACACAATTGTGTCTTTTTTTGTAAATAATTTTTTAATATTCTTTAATCTATTTAAAAAATGTAATAAAGGTGTTATAATTATATTGGAGGATATTTGTATGGAATTAAATGAAATATTAAATATGTATGTTGAATCAGAAAAAAAAGTAAATGATTTATGGAGGTCACTTTGACCCAGAAGTAAAGAAAAAAAGGATTAAAGAGTTAGAAGATATAATGAATAGTCCTAATTTTTGGGATGATAAAAAAGCAAGTGAAGAAGTATTAAATGAATTAAATCAATTAAAAAATAAAATAAATAATATAGAAGATTTAAAAAATAGTATAGAATCTAATTTAGAAATTGCTAATATGATAAAAGAAAGTAATGATTTAGAAATGCAAGAAATGATTTTTAATGATATAGAGGTAATAAAAGAGAAATTAGATAATATAGAGTTAGATTTATTATTAAATAATCAGTACGATAAATGTGATTGTATACTTGAAATACATCCAGGAGCAGGTGGTACTGAATCTTGTGATTGGGCTAGTATGTTATATAGAATGTATACAAGATGGTGTGAAAAGAATAATAAAAAAATAGAATTATTAGATTATCAAGATGGTGAAGAAGCAGGAATAAAAAGTGTATCTTTTATAATTCATGGGTTAAATAGTTATGGATATTTAAAAAATGAAAAAGGTGTTCATAGACTAATTAGAATAAGTCCGTTTGATTCAAATAGTAGAAGACATACTTCATTTGCTTCAATAGATATAACACCTCTTTATAACAATGTAGAAATTGATATTGAAATAAAAGATAGTGATATTAGGGTTGATACTTATTGTGCTTCAGGACATGGTGGGCAAGGCGTTAATACGACTCCATCAGCTGTAAGAATCACACATTTTCCAAGTAAAATAGTTGTTACTTGTCAAAATGAAAGAAGTCAAATAAGAAACAAAGAAACTTGTATGAATGTATTAAAAAATAAGTTGTATCAATTAGAGGTTGAAAGAAGAGAAAAAGAATTAAAAAATATTAAGGGTGAAAATAGTGAGATTAATTTTGGTTCACAAATAAGGACTTATACAATGTGTCCTTATACACTGGTAAAAGATCACAGAACTAATACTGAAAATCCTAATGTAGATAAAGTGTTAGACGGTGATATAGATAAATTTATATATGATAATTTAAAATTAGGAGTGAGATAGATGCTTTTTAAAAAAGAAATAATGAATACTGATATATTAAAAATATTAACTAAGAAAAATAGATTAAAAAGATATACATTTTTAGTAATAGGATGCTTTTTATCTGCGTTTACATTTAATGTGTTTTATTCACCAAATAATTTAGTTACTGGTGGGGTATCTGGTTTGTCTATAGTAATAGAAAATATAACAGGACTACCAACATCTACTTTTATTACAATTTCTTATATAATACTTCTTATATTAAGTTATTTGATATTAGGTAAAGAATCGACTAAATATTCAGTAATAGGATCTATTCTTTATCCTTTGTTTGTTAATTTAACAAAACCTATGCCAGAGTTAATTCATTTTAATGTAGATAATATGCTTCTTGTAAGTTTATTTGGAGCAGTTATAGCTGGGATAGGATCAGGACTTACTTTTAAATATGGATTTTCTACAGGTGGCAGTGATGTAGTTGTACAAATATTATCTAAATATTTTAAAGTATCTATAGGTACAGCAAGTAAAATACTTAATTTTATAATTATACTTGGATCGGGATTCTTTATAGGTGAAGGTAATTATGCTTATCAATGGGAAACCGTTATGTATGCAATGATTGCTGTATATATATCAACTATGCTTACTGATAAAGTTTTACTTGGAATATCAGATTCTAAGTCTTTCTATATAATTACAGAACATGAAACTGCTATAAAAAGTTTTTTGATGAATGAACTTGGAAAGGGTGTTACTGTGCTTGAAGGAAGAGGTGGATACACGGGAGATAGAAAAAAAGTTCTTATGTGTGTTATACCTACAAAACAATATTTCCTTGCTAAAGAAGGAATACTTGAAATAGATAAAGATGCAATTGTACTTATAAATGATGTTTATGAGTCATCAGGAATAGAATAGGAGGAAATATGGACTTAATAAAAATAAGAGACGTTAAGAAAACATATAAAACAGGAACAACTGCTATATATGATTTAGATTTAAATATTAAAAAAGGTGAATTTGTATTTATTATAGGTTCAACTGGATGTGGTAAAAGTACACTAATAAAAATGCTTTATAGAGAAGAAAAACCTAGTAGTGGTAAAATACTTGTAGGTGGACTTGATGTAGGTAAAATAAAAAATAGAAAAGTTTATAAGCTTAGAAGAAAGATTGGAGTAGTATTTCAAAACTATCAATTATTACCTAATGAAACTGCTTATGAAAATGTTGCCTTTGCTCTAGAAGTATTAGGTTTGCCTAAAGATGAAATACATGCTAAAGTTATGAAAGTTTTAGATTTAGTAGGTTTAAAAAATAAAGCAAAACAATATCCTAGGCATTTATCAGGTGGAGAACAACAAAGGGTTGCTATTGCTAGAGCTATAGTTAATGGACCTAAAATACTTATTTGCGATGAACCTACAGGAAACTTAGATCCTAAGACTAGTATGGAAATAATGGAAGTGCTAGAAGCGATTAATGAACTAGGAACTACAATAATTATGGTTACTCATGATATTAATATAGTTAAGAAGATGAAGAAAAGGGTTGTATTGCTTGATTCAGGTAGAGTAGTTAGAGATTATAAGGAAGGTGAATACAAGTAATGAAAGCATTTAGAATATTAAGTAGAAACATAAGAGATTCATTTAAGAGCGTTTTTAGAAATTTTTCATTATCTTTGGCTTCTATATCTTGTATTACAATTACTCTTATAGTGGTTGCAGTTGCTATAATACTTTCAATCAATGTAACTAATTTTACTAAAATAGTAGAAAGAGATGTTACTATAGTTGCTTTTCTTGATGTAGATATTACTGAAGAAGAAAAAGACGATGTATACGATCAAATAATTGCTTTAGATAATATAGAAATGAGTAATGTAGAATTTATAGATAAGATGGAAATATCTAAAGATATGATGGCATCTAGTGATGTATTTAATAGTATAATGGGTGAATGGACTAGAGAAGAAAGCCCAATTCAAGATACTTATCAAATAAAGGTAACTGATATTAATTTAATAAATAAAACTGCTGAAGAAATAAAAGATATTGAAAATGTAGAAATAGTTAAATATGGAGAGGGAATGGTAGAACAATTAGTATCTGTATTTGATGCTGTTAGAAAAGGTACTTATGTAGTTGTTATTGCTTTAATACTTGTCACTGCATTCTTAATTGCTAATACAATAAAAATAACTATTATGTCTAGAAAAAGAGAAATAGAAATAATGAGACTTGTTGGAGCAAGCAATATAAATATTAAAATACCATTTATATTTGAAGGATTAATTCTTGGCATGTTGGGTTCGGTTATTCCAATAGTTATAACTTTGTATGGATATACTGCAATATATGATCATTTTGGAGGACAATTATTTACTAATTTTATACAATTAGTTGAACCAACTCCTTTCATTTACTACACATCACTTGCTTTACTTTTAATAGGAATGATAGTAGGTATGATAGGAAGTAGTAGAGCGGTTAAAAAATATTTAAAAATATAACAGTGATTTTCACTGTTTTCTATTTACAAACATAAACTTAAAGTGATAAAATTAAAATGTATGGAAAGTAGTGATTTTATGAAATATGATTTAATAGTAGTAGGTATGGGTCCTAGTGCAGCATTTCTTGCTTATGAATTGATTCAGTTAAATAATTATAAAAATGTATTATTGATTGATCAAGGTAAACCAGTAGAAAAAAGAGTTTGTCCAATAGAAAAAACAGGTAAATGTGTAGGATGTAAACCATACTGTAATATAACTTGCGGATTTAGTGGAGCGGGTGCTTTTTCGGATGGTAAACTTAATTCATACCACCTCTCATCTCGCGATAAAGATGGTAGTATCTATTTAGGTGGTAATGATGGGGGATATTTTAAAGAGTATATGACTGAAGAAGAAATATGTGATTTATTAACTTATACTGATAATGTTTATTTGAAGTTCGGTGCTGATCCTAAATTACACGGAATAGATCATATTGATGAAATAAAAGAGTTACAAAGAAAAGCAAGTAAGCAAAACTTAAACCTGGTTTCATTCCCAATAAGACATTTAGGTACTGAAAAATCGCATGTTCTTTATGGAGATATAGAAAATTATTTAAAAGAACATGATATAAACATGCTATTTGAAACAGAAGTAAAAGATATAATAGTTGAAAACAATCAAATTAAAGGTGTAAAAGTACATAAGATAAAAGAAAACATAGATGAAGAAATATATAGTGATAAAGTTGTACTTGCTGTAGGTAGAAAAGGTGCTTCATGGCTTAGTGACATTTGCGCTAAACATAAAATAGAAACTAAAATAGGTACAGTAGATATTGGAATAAGATATGAACTTCCTGATAAAGTTATGGAAAAAATAAATGAATATATGTATGAAGGAAAGTTCATTGGTAGACCGTTTCCATATGGTGATAAGGTTAGAACATTCTGTCAAAATCCTAGTGGATTTGTATCTGCTGAAGTTTATGATAATGGCCTTACACTAGTTAATGGGCATTCTTATAAAGATAGAAAAAGTAAAAACACTAATTTAGCTATATTAGTTTCTCATCACTTCACATATCCATTTGATAAACCAATTGAATATGGAGAAAATGTTGCTCAAAATCTTAATAGACTTGGTGGAAATACAATAATGGTTCAAAGACTTGGAGATATTTATAGAGGCAGAAGAACTTGGAAGGAAGATTTAGAAAATAATAGTGTAGAACCTACTTTAAAAGCAGCGATTCCAGGTGATTTAACTTATGGATTAGGTTATAGAACAATGACTGATATTCTACAGTTTATTAAAGATGTAGATAAAGTAGTAGAAGGATTTGCTCACCCAGACAATCTTTTATACGGTCCTGAAATAAAATTTTATAGTAACGAAGTTGTACTTAATAAAGATTTTATGACGAGTGTTAAAGGTTTATATTCTATAGGAGATGGTGGTGGTCTTACTACAGGACTTATGATGGCATCATGTGCAGGAGTTAAGATGGCAAGAATTTTAAGTAAAAAATAAAAAAAACATAATATTTTTATAAAATTCTAATAGTAAAAACTACAGAAAACAGTAAACTGCCTGTAGTTTTTTTATTACTGCAAAAATAATGTTGTAATTAAGCAAAAACGTTCGTTTGATTAAATAATAAGTGTGTGTTATGTTGTTTCAGAGGAGATGACTATATGAATTATTATAACGAAATAAAAGAATACTTATTAAATAACCAAGTATATAAGAAAGTAAAGGATTATAGTAAAAAAGGAAATGAATTTGTAATGGAGTATTGTAGTGATGAAAGAATATTTGAAACTAATTTTATATTAAATTAAAAAAAGATAAATTAATTTATCTTTTGATTTATTTTAAAATCTAATTTATTTGTTGGAAATTCAAAAGTATAATGTACATTTTTTTTAGGTAAAATAATTCTATATGGTTTAACATTTCTAAAAATGTATAATATTCTAAAATTTTTATCAGTCATAACAACATCAATAGGTTTTAGCATAAACATAGTATGAATAGAATTACACTTTGGAAAACACAATCCATAATTTATATTTTTTGTGAACATAAAACCTTTTAATCTATTAAAAAAATTATTACATATTTTGATTTGTATATTTTTTATTATCATATTAACACCTCTTAAAGTATATCATGTTATTGACAAAAAAACAAAAAAGTTATAAAATTAATATAGTATTGGAGAGTGCTGATATGAAAAAATTAAGTAACAAAGGACAAGCGTTAGTAGAATATTTGTTGATAATTGCTGTAGTAAGTGTAATTGTAGTTAGTTTAGTTAAATTATTAGGCGGATATTTACAAGATTCAATTACAAAATCTTCATGTGAACTTATGAATAAAACATATATAGAAGGTGCTAAACCTGGTGAAGGAGTTTGTGAAGATAGTACTAATATTTTAGAATAATATTTATTGACAAACCGATTTTAATAATATATAATACACATATCAATTATGAAATGCGATGACGGGGTTGGAATCCAAGAGCAATATAAAAAGAGTGATTCTTCTAGAATAAGTAAGGTGGGACCACTTATCATTTATGATAAGCCCTTACACATTTTCTAGAAGTTTTTTAAATTTTGGAGGAGATATTATGGAAAAAATAACAATGGAAAAAATGGTTAATTTATGTAAACAATATGGATTTATATTTCAGGGCAGTGAAATATATGATGGTCTTGCTAATACATGGGATTATGGGCCTTTAGGAAGTAGACTTAAAAATAATGTAAAAGATGCTTGGAGAAAAAGATTTATTCAAGAAAGACCAAATGCTTATGAAGTAGATGCAGATATTTTAATGCACCCAAGAGTTTGGGAAGCATCAGGACACGTTGCTTCTTTTGCAGATCCACTTACTGATTGTCGTGAATGTAAAACAAGACATAGAGCAGATAATCTAATAAATGATTTTAGTAATAGTAGTATTGGAGATGCTATGACTAATGAAGAGATGATTGATTACATTAATGAAAATAAAGTACCATGCCCTAAATGTGGTAAGACTAATTTTACAGAAATTAGACAATTTAAATTAATGTTTGAAACACATAGAGGAGTTACTGAGGATGCTAAAAGTGTTGTTTATTTAAGACCTGAAAATGCACAGGGTGAATATGTTAACTTCTTAAATGTTCAAAGAAGTATGAGAGCTAAACTTCCATTCTCAATTGGACAAATAGGTAAAGCATTTAGAAATGAAATCACACCTGGTAACTTTACTTTTAGAACTATTGAATTTGAACAAATGGAATATCAAACATTCTGTAAAAAAGGTAATGATGAAGTTTTATATGATTACTTTAAGGAATATGGTAAAAAATTCTATATGGATCTAGGATTACCTGAAGAGAAATTAAGGTTTCATGACCATGAAAAGCTTGCTCATTATGCTAAAGCAGCATGTGACATAGAATACTTATTCCCATTTGGATGGGGAGAAGTTAATGGTACTCATAATCGTACTGATTATGATTTATCACGTCACCAAGAATATAGTGGTAAGAGTATGGAATACTTAGACCCAGAAACTAATGAAAAATATATACCATATATAATAGAATCTACTTATGGATTAGATAGAACTGTTTTAGCGCTTTTATTTGATGCGTATCATGAAGATGAATTAGAAGATGGTTCAACTAGAGAAGTGCTTTCTTTACATCCTTATTTAGCTCCATACAAAGTAGCTGTTTTACCACTCGTTAAGAAATATCACAGTGAAAAAGCATTAGAAGTTTATAATAAACTTTCAAAATGTTTTATGACTACATATGATGAAACAGGAAATATTGGTAAAAGATATAGAAGAGAAGATGTCATAGGAACCCCATTCTGTATTACAATTGATGATGAAACTATAAATAATAATACAGTTACAATAAGGGATAGAGATACTATGGAACAAATAACACTTAATCTCGATGAAGTAGAAAAATATATAAAAGAAAAAATACAATTTTAAAAGGACATTAGAGTCCTTTTTTTAATGTTTTTAAAATATAGTCTTTTTTAGTCTCATCTGAGTTGCTCCATAGTATTTCAAAAAATACTCCAAGCCCCGGAAGAGTTATCTCATCTTTTTCATATATAGAGTCTTCTATGGCTTTTTTTATTTCCTCTATATTACTATTTTCAAAATTATTTATAATACTTTTTCTAATATCTATATCCATAAGTTTCTCCTTTCTATTTTATAATGACAAAAAAATAAAAATATATGCAGAAAAAAGAAACTAAGTTTCTTTTATACCATATAGTAATTAGAATCGTTATATTTATTATTTAAATTATTATTATTTAAGTTTTCTAATCTACTAACCCTTTTATCAAGTAAGTTTATTTGTTGTTCTATATTATTTAATTGTTGTTCAAATGTATTTTGTGAAATACCCATATTAGGCATCATAGGTTGTTGTTGAAAACCACCTTGATACATAGGATATCCCATTGGTGGCATCATAGGTTGCCCATATATAGGATAACTCATATTATTTGAACAATTTCTTTTATCTTTCATAAATCCCTCCTATAAAATTATATGTGATTTATTTATTATATTCATAAAATGTGTTATAATTAGATAGGTGATATTATGAGACTTAGAAATGTAAAGGGAGCGAGTGCTGTAATAGAAAACTGTCCTTTTATAATAAAAAATTATAAAGAATATAAAGGGAAATATAAAACAATTTTTAATAATAATAATCCTATTCATATAGAAATAGGTATGGGCAAAGGAGATTTTATAATAGGAATGGCTAAAAAATATCCTGAAATTAATTTTATAGGTATTGAAAAGTTTGATAGCGTTATTGTAAGGGCAATCGAAAAACTAGATGAAGAAATACCTAATTTAAGATTAATTAGAATGGATGCAACCGAAATAGAAGAAGTATTTAATAAAGAGGTAGATACTATTTATTTAAATTTTTCAGACCCATGGCCTAAGAATAGACATTCTGATAGAAGACTTAGTAGTCTAAAATTTTTAAAGAGATATGATAATTTATTTAAAGGTGAGAAAATTATTATTATGAAAACTGATAATAGGAAGTTATTTGAATTCTCTTTAATAGAATTTAATAATTACAATTATAAGTTTGAAGAGATAAGCTTGGATTTATATAAAGATGATATAAAAGATAATGTTCAAACTGAGTATGAAAGAAGATTTCATGAATTAGGTTTTCCTATTTATAAAGTAATAGTTAAGAAGTAGTATACATCTTATTTACACATATTATAAATAAAATATGGCAAAAAAAATAAATATTTGTTATAATAGAGTAGGAAGGTGTCTCATGAAAAAGATAATACTAACTATTTTATTAGTTTTAGTACTAACTGGGTGCTCAATAGTTAGAATAGATACAAGTAGTATTGATAATATACTAAATGTAATTTTAACTAAAAACAATACGTTATTTAATCAAGTCGGACAAGGTTATAAGTATTATTTGCCTGGTGGAGTTACTTATATAGATAGTGATGATTTAAATGATATATTATATTGTAATGGTACTTACTATTATTTATATATAGATGCCATAAGTTATCACTATAATACAAATATAAATTATAAAATTAATAATGGTGCTTATTATTCTAAAACATTTTCAAAAAAGGATGGATTTAAACATTCTGGATATATTGAAATAAATGAACAAGGTAATTTATATCATGTAGAGTTTGTATATAATTATGCGAAGATAGAAACATTAGTTAATAAAGAAAACTTAAATAATGCAGTATTAAACGCTTCTTATATATTATCAACTATAAAATATAATAAAGATATTGTTGAGCTTATGTTAGAAGATGATTATTTTACAAATAAAACAGGAAAGTATGATGATTTTAACTCTAAAGAAGAAAGTGAAAAGTTTGTATTAGAGAAAGAAACTACGATGGAAGAAAGATAAGGTGAAAAAAATGGGATTTTTTGAAAAAGTAAAAAATATGTTTACTGAAGAAATAGAAGATGATGATGTAAAAGTAGAACAAATAAAAAAAGAAGTTACTAAAGTAGCTATTGAATCTCCAAATACTAAAGAAGAAGTAAAAGATGAATATGAATTTAGAAGTGAAGATAAAATTAACATTCCAGTATTCTTCGATGATAATGATTTCAGAGATTTAAAATTAGAAGAAAAAAAGTCAGAACCTAAAAAAGAATATAAAGAAAGAGAATTATATGGGATAAAAAAAGAAGAACCTGTGGTTGAAAAGAAAGTATTTAAACCAACGCCTATTATTTCTCCAGTATATGGTGTTCTTGATAAGAATTATCACAAAGAAGATATAGTATCTAGAAATGAGGTCAGAACTAATAGAGTAGAAAAAAGTGTTAATGAATCATCTATAGATGCTATAAGAAATAAAGCATATGGCACTTTAGAAGATGAGTTAGAAAATACTTTATTTGGATCTAATTCGATATTGTTTAAAAGAGACACTAGAGAAGATGAATTAGAAATTAAAGAAGTTAATGATGATGTTTTAACTGATTTAACTGATGATATAAGCAAAGAGTTAGATGAACTTTTAATAAGAAAAGAAAGATATGTTGATGATATTGAAGAAATAGATGATGTAGAAGATAAATTAGTGGATGAACCAATAGATGAATATGAAGAAGATCTTAAAGTAGAAAAAGAAGATTTAGGTGACGATGATTTATTAGATTTTATTGATTCAACCCTTTATAAAGATGGAGATGATGAATAATGATGGTAGATTTAAATCAATTATTAGGGCTAGTTTTATATATAACTTCTATAATTTTAGTAATTGTTTTTATAGTATTAGGAATAAAATTAATAAAGACTTTAAAAAAAGTAGATAATGTTATAGATGATGTTAATGAAAAAATGGACAAAGTAGATGGAGTTTTTGATATTATTGATAAAACTGCAGATTATGCATCAGGTATAAGTGATAAAATTATAAGTGGTATATCTAGTTTTGTTGGTCTTTTATTAGGAAAAAAGAAAGGGAAAAATGACGATGAGTAAGAAAAAAAGTGGATTAGGTAAATTTTTATTAGGTGCTGGTATAGGAGCAGGGCTTGGAATGCTACTTACTAAAAAAACTGGTAAAGAAAATAGAGAAATATTAAAGAAAAAAGTAGATGAATTAGTAATTAAAGCTAAATCTATCGATGTAGAAGAAGTTAAAGAAAATATTGAAAAAAAAGTAGAAGAAATAATGGCTGAAGTTGCAGATTTAGATAAAGAAAAAGCATTAAAAATAGCTAAAAAGAAAGCTGAACAAATTAAAGAAAAAGCAGAAGAGTTAGTAGAATATGTAATTGAAAAAGGGACTCCTGTTTTAGAGAAATCTGCTTGTTTAGTTAAAGAAAAAGCAATTGAGGTAACAAAAGAAGTATTAAAAAGGTTAGAACAAGAAGAAAAATAATTCTTCTTGTTTGCCATGAGGTGAGCACATGAAAAAATATATTAAATATATTGTATTATTTGTTATAATAATAGTAATTTTTATATTAGGATTTTTCATTTATAAAAACATGTTTGCTGATTCAGTTAATTCAAGATATAAAGATATAGAAAATTATAAGTTAACTAACAATGAAAAAAATTCAGTAAAAGATAAAATAAATGAATTAGAAAATATTAAAAGCGTAAAAGTATATAAAGATTCAAAAATAATTAAAATAGTTGTAAAACTAGAAGAAGATATAAATTTTGAAAGTATAAAGACAAAAGCAAATGAAGCAATAACTAGTTTTAGTGAGGAAAATCTTTCTTATTATGATTTAGAGCTTTTTATAGAATCTTCTAACAAAGAAAGTGAAGTATATCCACAAATAGGATATAAATTTAAAACTAATTCAGAATTTGCTTGGTAGGTGAGTGTATGAAAAAAAGTAATAAAAAAACAATAATAGTGGTAGTATCTATATTAGTTACTTTATTAATTGTTGGATTAATCGTTTTAGTGTTTAGTTCTAGAAATAGTAATTCTTTAACTTTAGAAGAAAACAAATGGATTGATTCAAATAAACAGAATGTTATCGATATAGCAATCATGAATGATATACCAGTATTAAGTAATAATGGAGAAGGTTTAATTTATAATTATTTAGATTATGTTACAAAAGAGTATTCTTTAAAGTTTAATATAATTCCTAATAAATTAGATAATGTGGTAGATTATCAATATAATATGGATTTAGTATTTAGTACTACTGAAAGTGACATAATCTTATTAGAAGATAATTTAGTATTAGTTACTTTAGATAACAAGGTATATACTGATTTAAATGATATTACTAATTTAACATTAGGTGTTACTACGATAGACAAAGAAATAGTTTCTAATTATCTATCAAATAACAATATAACATTTGTTGAATATACAACTTATACTGAATTGAAAGAGTCTATGGTACCTATAGCAACTGGTAATGGAACTGTTACTGCTCCGGTTAATGGTATTATAATTCCAAAAACGATATCTACACAAGAAATAGTTCAAAATAGTTATAACGTTTCTTATCACTTTGATGGCTTAAATAAATATTTTGTTTTAAAAACAACGGGGCAAAAAGAACTTAATAGTATATTACATAAAAGTTTTAATAATTGGAAAGAAAATGAATATATTACAAGTTATAATACAAATCTTTTAAATAATTATTATAGTTTTAAAAATATAACAGATACTGATCAAAAGAAATTACACAGTAAAAGTTATTCTTATGGTTTTATAGATGATGGTATTTTTAATACCTTAGATAATAATAAAATAACTGGTATAAACGAATTAGTATTAAAGGATTTTAATAAATTTTCTAATATTTCAATAACTTATATTAAATATAATAGTATTAGTAAATTATTAAAAGAATTTAATTCTGAAAAATTAGATTTTATTATGGATATTGTTGATGGAACAAATTATACAAATGAAGTTTACATTACTACTGGTTTATATAATAAGCAATTAGTTATTATCTCAGGAATAGGTAATAAGGATATTATTAATGGAGTTAAATCTTTAAAAAATAAAGAAGTTTTAACTATTAAAGATTCTTATTTAGAAAAATATTTAACTGATAATGGAATAAAAGTTAGACTTTATAATAATTTCACAGATTTATCAATAGATTTTTCTAGTAATGACATTGCTATAATAGATTTAGAAAATTATAATTTTTATAAAACAAGTGCATTTAAAGATAGTAAAATAAATTACATATTAGATTCTAATGATAAATACAAATATGTAATAAACGGTACTGAAGAGAATACTATGTTTAAAGACATGTTCAATTTCTATTTAAATTATAACTCAACAAAAGAACTAGTTCTTTCAAATTATGATGATATAGCTTATAGAAATACTAATATTATATATATTTTAATATTTATTATATTTGTTTTGTGTATTTACTTAGTAGTTGATTTTTCTAATCATTTAAAAGTGATGTTAAAGAAAATTAGGGAAAACAAAAAAATTCATTTAAGTAAAGAAGATAAAATTAAATATATTGATCAACTTACTTCGTTAAAAAATAGAGCGTATTTAAACAGTAAAATAGAGTCTTGGGATGAATCAGAAGTTTATCCACAATCTATAATAGTAATAGACTTAAATAATGTATCTTATATAAATGATAATTATGGTAGAGAAGAAGGGGATAAAGTTATTGCTGAAGCTGCTAATATTTTAATTCAGCATCAAATGCAAAATAGTGAAATTATTAGAACAGATGGTAATGAATTCTTAATATATTTAGTAGGGTATGAAGAAAAGCAAATTATTTCTTATTTAAGGAAATTAAATAAAGAATTAAAAGGCTTATCTCATGGATTTGGTGCAGCTTCAGGTTATAGTATTATTACTGATGCTATTAAAACTGTAGATGATGCTGTAAACGAAGCAACACTTGATATGAAAAATAATAAAGAGGATATTGATTATTAATATCCTTTTCTGTTATAAAAATCTAAATTATTTATTGTTACAAACTTTCGTTTGTGTTACAATAATATTGGTGATAACATGCAGATAAATAAAATAATAAAAATGAAAGATAATAAATATAAAATAATTATAGATGATGAAAATATAATCACTTATGATAATGTTATATTAGATAATGAATTATTATATAAAAAAAGTATAGATAATAATTTATATAAAAAAATATTATTAGATACTAGTTATTATGATATATATAATAAAACAGTTAAATATATATTAAAAAGAAGAAGAAGCGAAAAGGAAATAAGAAATTATTTAAGCAAGTTTGATATTAATAATAAAAATATAGAAAGTATAATAAGTAAATTAAAAGATATAAGACTTATTAATGATAGGGAATATTGTAAAGCTTATATCAATGATAAATTGTATTTAAGTAAAGAAGGTATTAATAAAATAAAAGAAGATTTAATAAATGAAAATATTAGTATTGAAGAAATTGAAGAAGAATTAAGCAATATAGATAAATTTTTATTTAATCAAAGATTAGAAAAGTTAATAATAAAAAAGATAAATAGTAACAAAAAATATTCTAATAGTTATTTAAAACAAAAAATAATGAGTGATATGATTGGTTTAGGTTATGATAAAGATATTATTTTAAATATATTAGAAAGTAATTTAAGTAGTGATAATAAAATATTAGAAAATGAACTTAATAAAGCTTATGATAAATTAAAAAATAAATATAATGGATATGAATTAGAAAACAAATTAAAACAAAGACTAGTCCAAAAAGGGTTTAGCGTAGGGCAGATAAATACATTATTGCAAAAGAAAACAGAAGAATAATTATTCTTCTGTTTTTTCTTCTTTAACTTTTGTAGCTTCTTCTAGTGTTTTTTTGTAAGCTTTTTTAATTAAATCGTCTTTAATTGATAGTTTATATTCTTTTCTTAATTCATCCCATTTAGCAGCAAATAGTGTTGAATCTTCAGATAATAAACTTTCAGCATAAGCAGTTCTAACTTCTTCTTTAATATCTTTGTATTTTTCTACAGGTTTAGAACTTACTTTTAAAATTATATGGTATCCATAAGAAGATTTTACTGGTTTACTTGTATATTCGCCATCCTTAAGTTCATAAGCAGCATTCCAGAATTCTTCAACAACATCTTTTTTAGAGAAATCTTCAATTAAACCACCTTTTGAATAAGTAGCAGTATCATCTGAATTATCTTCTGCTAAGTCTTCAAATTTGCTATCTAATTTTTTAGAACTTGTATCATTTAATTCTTTAATTAACTCTTTAGCTTTTTCTTTAGCTTCTTTGTCAGCTTTATCTTTGTCTTCAGCTTCGGCATCAACTTCGATTAAGATATGTTTAACAGTTAATTTGTCAGAATAATTTTCTTTATAGTATTCTTTTAAATCTTCTTCACTAGCTTTTTCTCCAATATAATTTGTAATAGCTACTGTTTTCTTGTAATCTTCTAAAACATATTCGCTGAATTCTTTTTCTGTAGTAATTCCAGTTAATCCTACGTAGTTAGCTAAGAACGTAGCTAAGTCTACGCTATAATATTCGGCATATTCTTTATAATAATCAACTACTTCTTTAACATATTCTTTATGTTCGTCAGTTATTTCTACTTCTTTATCAGCAATATAAGTATCAATTATGCTAATTAATTCTTCTGTTCCATTTTTTTCTTTTAATGCTTCATATAACTCATTAGCAGTTATGGTTTTACCATTAAGAGTTGCAAGTATTTCTTCACCCTTACTAGTTTTTGGAACTCTCTTTAAGCAAAGAACTAATATTAAAGTTGCTAATAATAATACTACTACACAAGCAGCAACTACAAATGGAGTATTATCCATAAGTTTAGCTATTAGAGCTTTTACTCTTGATTCCTTTTTCCCTTTCTTTGTTTTTACAACTTCTTTAGCTTCGACTTTTTTTTCAGTAATTTTAGCTTCGACTTTTTTTACTGTAGGTTTTTTAGTCTCAACTTTTTTAGGAGCTGTAGATTTTGTACCCTTAGTATTCTTTTTTGTTGTGTTTTTTGGCATCCTGAGCCTCTCCTTTCTTATAATAAATACGATGTACAATCATCATATATATATTATTTTAACAAATATAAATTCAAATTTCAACACAATTACTCACAATTTCAAAAATATTTCATAAAATACTGTGAAAAGATAAAAAAAGGAGGAAAGATTTATATGTGTTGTAATTCTGGTGTATCTGGAGCAGCTATTGTTTTAGTTTTATTCATTCTTTTAATAATTATACTTGGAGCTTGGATTTAGGAGGTGACAAGGATGAGTAATAATTCTTGTTGTGAAAACAATAATACTGTTCAACATACAGGATGTAGAAACAATAATGGCTTTTTAATAGTAATAGTTCTTTACATATTATTAGCTATTATAATTGGATCTTGTTTATATTAGAAAAGAGAGGTTAACCTCTTTTTTTATTTTGTTTTATTTTTTTTTATATTGTGATATAATTTTTGTGGAATGCAGGTGATTTTATGATATATTTGGATTATAGTGCGACTACACCAACTAACGATAGTGTTTTAGAAACGTTTGTTAAATGTTCTAAAGAATTTATAGGCAATCCTAATTCATTACATGAATTAGGTGTTAAATCCAAAAATATGATTGATAGTGCTACTAAACAAATCGCTAATTTACTTAATGTAAAAGAAAGCGAAATAATATACACAAGTGGTGCTAGTGAATCAAATAATTTAGCTATAAAAGGAATATGTAAAAAATATAAAAATAGGGGTAAACATGTAATAACAACTCCACTAGAGCACTCCTCTATATATGGACCTATAAATTATTTAAAAGAAAATGGATTCAAAATAGATTATGTAAAAATAGATCCTAATGGATTAGTGGATTTAGATAATTTAAAAGAACTAATGACTGATGAAACTATATTAGTAAGTATTTGTTTAGTTAATAGTGAAATAGGTATATTACAACAAATAGGTAAAATCTCTAAAATAGTTAAAGAATATCCTAAATGCTTTTTACATAGTGATATGACTCAAGCAATAGGTAAAATAAATGTTGATTTAAGTAATATAGATTTAGTTAGTTTTTCTGCTCATAAGTTTTATGGTATAAAAGGAATAGGTGTACTTATAAAAAAAGAAAAAATAGAATTAGAACCTTTAATACATGGCGGTAAAAGTACAACTAATTATAGAAGTGGAACTCCTTGTTTACCTTTAATAGTATCTATAAGTAAGGCAATAAGACTTACTTTAGAAAATATAAATAAAAAAGAAAAATACGTTAAATCACTGAATACTTATTTAAAGAATAAATTAAAGGAATATGAATTAGTAAAAATAAATAGTAATGATTATTCTATCCCACATATTTTAAATATAAGCGTATTAGGAGTTAAACCTGAAACTATGCTTCATGCTTTAGAAAGTAAAGGTGTATATATTTCTACTCAGAGTGCTTGTTCTAATACGAATGCTAAATCTAAAGCGGTTTTGGAATTAACTAATGACTTAGAAAGAGCTAGTTCTAGTATTAGAATTAGTTTAAGCTATTTAACTACTGAAGAAGAAATAGAACAATTTATAAATATATTTGATATTTGTTATAAGGAATTAACATGCTTGAGATAAATGAATTTAAAAGTTTAAAATATTCTGATTTAGGTAAAAAAGAAATATTAAAAGAATATATATTTAATAATGAAAATATAGAGTTAGATAAAAATGTTGAAATAAAAAGATGTAAATTTGATGCAATAATTTTTAATGAAGTAAATATTAAGTTTGGAACTTTAGAAAGTATAGAGTTTGTAAATTGTGATTTATCTAATTTAAGTTTTATAGATACACATATATCTATGGTTCATTTTAAAAATTGCAAATTATTTGGTACAAACTTTATTGATACAACTTTAAATAACGTAATTATAGAAGATTGTATGTGTAATATGATTAATATTACAGGCTGTAAAATACATAATAGTAAAATAATTTATTCTAATTTTAAATCTTCTAATATAGAAAATAGTGAATTAAAAAACCTATTATTAGATAGAGTTAATTTGAGTAATAGTATTTTTACTAGTACAGCATTAAAAGGTGTAGATTTATCTAATAGTAACATAGAGGATATAAATATAGATTTAAAATGTATAAAAGGCGCTATTATAAATCTAGAACAAACTATGGATTTAATAGGGCTAATAGGTGTAAAAATCAAAGAATAAGTAATTATTCTTTTTTCTTTACACTCTTAATGTAAAATATTTATTATTATTAATCATACTATTGACAAGACATGTTACGAATTTGTTATAATTGTATTGTAAAGAATAGTAGTTTAATGGAGATGATTTTATGGGTAATTTAATGACTAGTAAAGAATTATGTTCTAAAATAGAAGAAGAAATAAAAGGGTTTGCTAAAGGGTGTATTATAAGACCTTCTGTTGCTGTTATAAATATAGGAAATGATCCTATTAGAGAAAAGTTTATTAAAGCAAAAGAAGATGCATGTAATAGGGCAGGTATTTATTTTAGATATCACCAATTTGAAGAAGATACACCAGAGCTTACAATTATAAACAAAATAAAAGAATTAAATAATGATGATTATGTAAATGGTGTTATGATAAATCTACCTATACCTGAAAGATATAACGAAAAAAGGCTTCTTAATACTGTTATAAATAGTAAAGATATAGATGGACTTACTGATATAAATATAGGAAGACTAATAAGTGGTAGAAAGTCTATAACTCCTTGTACTGCCTTAGGTATAGTTGAATTATTAAAAGCTTATGAAGTGGATTTAGACGGAAAAGATGTCGTAATAGTAGGCAAAGGTAAATTAGTTGGTAGACCTTTAATAACCGTATTATTAAATGAAGGGGCTACTGTTACAGTTTGTCATACTAAAACTGAAAATTTAAAGAAACATACATTAGGAGCAGATATAGTTATATCAGCAACTGGTATTAAAAATATAATTACAGCGGATATGATTAAGGATGGTGCTATAGTTGTAGATGCAGGTTATACTATAGTAGAAGATGAAATAGTAGGTGATGTAGATTTTGCAAAAGTATCTAAAAAAGCATCATTAATCACACCACAAAAAGGTGGAGTAGGCCCTATGACTGTCGCCATGTTTTTAAAGAATATAATACTTTGTTACAACAATAAGAAATAATAAAATATTTCTTATTTTTTTTATAAAGAAGAGAAAATGTGTTATAATATTAAGTACAGGTGGTAGTATGGACAAATTAGTAAAATTTTTAAAAGAACAAAATTTATATAAAGAAGAGTTCTTTGAATTTATGGAAGGTAAAATTAAAGTGCTTCCTTATGATGTAGATTTATCATGGTTCGGATGTTTTCCTATAGTAGAAGGTAATATATTAAAAGATATTAGACTTTTAGTTCCTGAAATAATAACAGAACAAAACTTATTAGTTAATATACACGAATATGTACATGCTTTAGAATTATTTGAAGAACTTGGAAATATTTATGAAGAAAGAAAAAAGGAAAGAGAAAACAAAGCATCAAATTATGAAAAAATATATTTAAATAGTAAAAAAGCGAAAAAAGTAGTTAATTATTATGTTATTTGTAATAAACTAAAAAATATAATTAGAACAGGATGGACTGTTTGGAATGTAAAAAGAGATAGATTAGAAAGTGTTGCAGAACATATTTATGGCGTTCAAATGTTAGCACTTGCTATGAAATCAGAATATAAATATGATATAGATATAATGAAAGTAATATTTATGTTAGCAGTTCATGAACTAGGTGAAACAGTAATAGGTGATTTGACTATGTTTCAAATATCTAAAGAAGAAAAAGAAAAAATAGAACACGAAGCAGTTTCTAAAATACTTAGAGAATTACTTGATGGTAAAGAAATAGAAGATTTATTTTTTGAATTTGATGAAGGAAAAACTAAAGAAGCTAAGTTTGCTTTTCAATGCGATAAACTTGAAGCAGACTTGCAATGTAAATTATATGGTGAGGAAAATTTAGTTGATTTAAGTGATCAAGAAGGCAATAAGATTATGAATCATCCTATAGTAAAAGAATTATTAGATAGTGGTGAATCTTGGGAAACTATGTGGCTTAAGTTTGGTCAAAGAGTTTATCCATATGATGATAATTTTAAAGCAGTATCTAATTATGCTATAGAAAATAATATATATAAGAAAAAAGAGAAGTCTATTTAATAATAGGCTTCTCTTTATATTCTTTTTCTATAAAACTTCTTTTATCTTTAATTTTTTTATTTAAAGAAATAATAGTATTAATATTTAAATCTTTGTTTAAATATTTATCATCATAATTTGTTAGAATAGGTATATTTATATCCTTTTTTATTTTATTTAACAAATCTTTTCCTTTTTTATCAAAACCTAGAACTCTTATATATTCTAATTCTAAATTATTACAATCTTCTTTAGTAATAGAAAATAGTATAAATGTAAGTATTCTTTTTAATCTGTTATAAGTATATCTTTTAGTTTTAATTTTACTTAATAAATTCTCTAAACTATTAGAATCATTTATAAACTTCCTAATTCTATTTTCCACATTTTCATCAACACCCTGATATATAGTTAAATTATTACTACTTATAATTTTATATTTTAAATAATCAAAGTAATCATCAATAAATAAACAATCTTTTAAATTTTTATATGAATAACTTGGCACATATTTTTTAAATCTTTTGTTATTTTTAATAAGTTCTCTAATACTGGTTGCACTTGTAATTTTGCCTTCAATAGTTTTAGAGTTAAAATTACTATTTCTTTTGATTGTTACAGGTTTAATTGTGTAATTATTTTTAATTATTTCTTTTACATAACAAAGACCTAATATATCATTTGGAGTATCCACTGTTTTACCTGATATTGTTTTAAGTGCTTTAGACATAGCAGTAGGGTAGTTAATTCCTTCCTCTAAGTATTTCTTTACTAATAAATCATATTCTTTATTATTAAGTTGAATACGAGCTAAATTAATTAACTCATCAACATTATTAGATTCACTACCAAATACAATCGTATCACATTTTAATTCATTTAATATTTTAATTGCACCCATAGCAAAATAATCCGCACTTTGAATATACTTGAAAGGAAGTTCAACAACTAAATCGACTCCATAATTTAAAGCAATTTGAGTTTTTTTAAACTTATCTATTAAACTTAAATCTCCTCTTTCAGTAATCCATCCACTTAAAACTAGTATTATATTACTATTTGGATACATCTTTTTAATTTCGTTTAGATGTAGTAGATGTCCATAGTGAAATGGATTATATTCGCAAATAATACCAATATTCATAAAAATCACCACAAATAATATATCATAAAACTTAAAAAATAAATATACTAAACTAAAAAATAATTTAATTGATATTTATTTTTAAATATTATATAATAAATTTGGTGATTTTATGTCAACACACGAATATAATGATTTGTTTTTAAAATGTCAAGATACGGGAAAATATCATGTTTTTACTTTTGATATAAAAGAATCTAAAAAAATGACATATAATGGAGATAATGAAAGATTAGAGGCACAATATAAAATAATAGAATTAGTTATTATGATGTATAAAATAATTCAAAAAAAAGAATTAAAAGAAAATAAGAAGATTTTGGTTTTTGAAAATGAATTTACAAAACTTGGGGAACCTAGATTAAATGTTTTTGGATATAAACAAGAACCATTTCTGTTTGGTGATTTAATAGGATTTACAGTTTATAGAGATACAATAACAAATGAAGAAGTAATTGAAATATTTAATAAGTGTAAGAAAGCTTTAAATATTAATTTTGGATTTCATTTAGCCGATGGTTATTATGAAACTAATAATTGGGTAGAAGGTAGTGAAAAATATTTTAGAGGATATTGTATAGATTTGCTTTCTAATTTACACAAATCATATAATAAAGAAGTAAGAAAAAAATTACAATTAATAAATAAAGGTTGATTTTTTTTGTATTTTTGGTATAATGATTAAGTCAAAAGAAACAGGTGATTATGTGCAAGTTGATATTATAAGATTAAATAATAATATTGATAAGTTTATTTCAATAGATGAAACTTATACATTTACTCAAGATGAGTTAATGGGAACTGATTTATTAAAATTAGATGATGTTAAAATAACTGGTGAACTATTTAAAAATAGTTTAGGAAATCTTGAATTAAATGTAGATGTAGAAGGAATAATGGTTCTTTCATGCGCCATAACACTTAAACCTGTTGATTATCCATTTTTTATAACAATTAGTGGAGAAATTGAAGAATTAATGGAAAATATGGAAGAAAATGAAAGAAATTTCCAAAATACTATTGATATTTTGCCAATAATATGGGAAAATATATTAATGGAAATTCCAATGCGAGTTGTGAGCGAGGAAGCTAAAGACAAAGATATAAATATGTCAGGGGATGGCTGGAAGTTCGTAACTGATATTGAGGAAAAAACAAGCCCACTTAGTGGACTTATGGATTTATTAGATGATAGTGAGGTGAAATAAATGGCTGTACCATTTAGAAAAGTTAGTAATACTAGGGGTAGAAAAAGAAGAACACATTACAAAATTAGTGAAAATGCAACAGTAAAATGCCCAAAATGTGGTGCTGAAGTTAGACCACATAGAGTATGCTTAGCTTGCGGAACTTACAAAGGTAAAGAAATAGTTAAAAATGAAACTGCTGAATAGTTTCTTTTTTTGTTTAAAAAGTCTATTAATTTTATTAAATATATGTTATAATCTTAGTAATTGAAACAGAAATAGTAGTTATTTTAATAGTAATAAGAAATTTAGTGGTTGATGAAAACTAAACAAGTTAAAATAATGAACTACCTTTCAAATCGGGTTAATCCGTTAGAGTTAAGAGATCATAAGTATTATGAAGTAGGGTGGTACCGTCTATAATAGGCCCCTATACTTGTAATACTTTTTTATATTTTTGGAGGTATTATGATAAAAACAGTAATTTTTGATTTGGATTTTACACTCATGGATTGGGAAGATGAGTATATATTCGCAATTACTAATGTAATAAATAGATTAAATTTAGGATATAGTAAAGAAAAGATAAAAGAAATTGATGATGTGCTTGTTAATTATGAAAATGAATTTACAATATATGAAAATAAAAAGCTTTGTGAATTTTTAAATAAAAAATGTAATGTAAATTTACCTATTGAGTTTGTTGATATGCTAATAAAGGAGCAAACAAAATGTTATAGGGAATTCACTGAAACAGAAATAGAGACTCTAGAATATTTAAAAAACAAATACGAACTAATCGTTCTTTCTAATTGGTTTACTTATACTCAAAAGAAAAGGTTAGAAAATGCAGGAATATTAAAATATTTTAGTAAAGTCTCTGGCGGAGATGAAAGGGAGTTAAAACCATCGTTAAAAGCATTTGATATAGTAGATAATAAAAAGGAATGTGTTATGATTGGCGATAGTATAAATAATGATATATTACCTGCTATAAAACTTGGTATGCAAGCAATATTAATGACTAAGAAGAATGTAAAAAAGGATTTAAGGTATAGACAAATAAGAAAGCTTGAAGATTTAAAGGAGATGTTATAATGGAACTAAATAAATATATAGATCATACTAATTTAAAAAATACTAGTACTTTAAAAGATATAGAAAAGCTTTGTAATGAAGCAATCAAATATAGATTTGCATCTGTTTGTGTATATCCATATTATGTAGGACTTGCTTCTAACTTGCTTAAAGAAACTAACGTGGAAGTTTGTACTGTAGTTGGCTTTCCAAGCGGTATGAGTACAAAAGAAACTAAAGTATATGAAGCAATTGATGCGGTTGAAAAAGGAGCAACTGAAATAGATATGGTTATAAATGTTGCTGCTTTAAAAAATAAAGATTATAATTATATAAAAGAAGAAATAGAAGAAATTAGAGATGCTATAGATGGAAAAGTATTAAAAGTAATAATTGAGACTTGTTTACTTACTAAGGAAGAAATAATTAAAATGACAGAAATATGTAATGAAACTTTTGTTAATTTTATTAAAACAAGTACAGGTTTTAGTGAATATGGAGCAAGAGTACAAGATGTAGAACTTATGAATAAATATAAAAATGAAGTGCTTGAAATAAAGGCTAGCGGTGGAATTAGAGATCTTAAAACTGCAGAAGATATGATAAATGCAGGTGCTACTAGACTTGGAACAAGTAGTGGGGTTAAATTAATGAAAATAGAATGTAATTGTGGATGTGAACACGACCATGATTGTATTTGTGGAGATGATTGCCACTGTAAGGAGGGAAAATAATGACTTTATTTGAAGATTTAAAATGGAGAGGACTTATTAAAGATATAAGTTCACCTGAATTAGAAAAAAAGTTAAATGAAGAAAAAATAACTTTTTATATAGGAACAGATCCAACTGCTGATAGTATGCATATTGGACATTTCTCATCATTTTTAATAGCTACTAGACTTGCCAAATACGGACATAAACCGATTTTATTAATTGGTGGTGCTACAGGACTTATTGGTGACCCTAAGCCAAGTACTGAAAGGCAAATGATAACTAAAGAAACCGTACTAAAAAATGTTGAAGGTTTAACTAAACAGGCAAAATATATATTTGGTTTTGAAGTAGTAAATAATTATGATTGGATTAAAGAAATAAATACTATAGATTTTTTAAGAGATTATGGTAAATATATAAATGTTAACTATATGTTAGATAAAGATATTATAAGCAGAAGATTAGAAACAGGTATTACTTTCTGTGAATTTGCCTATACAATATTACAAGGATTAGATTTTGTTTATTTAAATGAGGTAAAAGGAGTAACTTTACAAGTAGCAGGATCAGATCAATGGGGTAATATCACAACAGGTATAGAATTAGCTAGAAAGAAAAATGATGTTGAGTTATTTGGTATAACTATGCCTTTAGTATTAGACTCAAACGGAGTAAAATTTGGAAAAACTGAAGGGAATGCTTTATGGCTTGATAAAAATAAAACATCTAGTTATGAATTATATCAATATTTAATTAATAGCGATGATGCATGTGTTATAGATTATTTAAAAAAATTAACTTTTTTAAGTAAAGAAGAAATAGAAAGTATTGAAGTAGAACACAATAATGCACCTCATTTAAGGCTTGCTCAAAAAGCACTTGCTCGTGAAGTTATTACTTTCTTACATGGAGCTGAAGAATATGAAAAAGCGTTAAAAATGAGTGAAGTATTATTTAGTGGAAATTTAAGTGATTTAAGTGTTGATGAAATAGAAATATGTTTTAAGGGCGTTCCAAACTTTGAAATAACAGATGAAACTACATTAATAGATATGTTAGTAAACAATAATATAGTATCATCTAGAAGAGAAGCAAGAGAATTTTTAAATAGTAATGCAATTAGTTTAAATGGAAATATTGTAACTGATGAAAATATGATTATAAATGGTGATATTGCTATAGATAATAAGGTTATAGTAATAAGAAGAGGTAAGAAAAAATACTTCTTAGGGATTGTTAAATAACTACTTTAAATAGTAGTTTTTTATTATAAAAATAAAAGAATCATAAAACTTGACAAAATTGAATAAAAATGTTAGTATATTAGGCATCAAAGACGAGGGGGATTTATTATGTATGAGGAAAGAAGAGAAAAGTTTTCATTTAAAAGTTTCTTTTTAACACTTTTATTAGTATTGTTATTTGTGTTTTTAATGTTGTGGTTATTTCCCACCAAAAGCTATGTAGATGAAAGATTACAAAGTACATATGACTTACAAAGACTAGAAGTTCTTTATGATGAAATATTTGCTAATAATGTAGCAAGAATGAAAGATGCTGCTATAGGGTATTTTACAAATGAAAGAATGCCAAAAACTGTAGGTGAATCTAAAAAATTAACTTTAGGTGAAATGTATGATCTACACTTGGTACTTAAGATGAAAGATAAAGATGGTAAACCATGTGACACTGAAAAATCTTATGTAGAAATGACTAAGTATACAGAAGAATACAGGTTAAAAGTTAATTTAAGTTGTGGTAATCAGGAAGACTATATAATCGTTTATTTAGGTTGTTATAATTACTGTAGTAATGGAATTTGTGAAAAAAGGGTTCCAACTCCAGAACCTACAACACCTAAAGAACCTAAACCAGAAAATCCAATTGTAAAAAAATATTTATATGAATATAAATTAGTAGTAGAAGATACTAAAACTTGTGCTAATTGGACAGAATGGTCAAAAACAAAAATAACTGCTAGTGATTTAGTTAAAGTAGAAACTAAAACACAAGAAGAAATTGTAGATTACAAAACAGTTACAGTGCCTGTTACTACTATTGAAACAGTAACAAAACAAGTAACTGAAAGATATATTAGTAAATATATTACTGAATTAGTTTTAACTGGAACTAAAGATGTTCAAGTTGGTACCACAACTAAAACTGTAATTGAAGAAGTTAAAGTGGGAACAGTGGAAGTTGATACAGGCAAGATTGGAACTGGTACATTAAAAGAAATTCCAAAGGATACATCTACTGAAGTTTACAAAATAATAAGCGAAGATACTCCAACAAGTTGTTCTTATTGTGAAAATGAAACAATTTATACTTGGAAGATTTATGAAATTAAACCGGTATATGAAGTAAAAGAAGTAACAAAAGAAGTTCCTGTTTATAAAACTATAAATGTATATGAAAGCAAAGAAGTTCCAGTATATGATTTTAGAACTGTTGAGAAAAAAGAAGAAGTAGAAAAAACTACTTATGTAGATAAGAAAATACCACAATATGGTAAAGTTACTTACTATAGATCTCAAACTTGTAAAATAAACAAAGGTTATACTGATATTAAGTGGAGTAATATAAAGCTTGATAGTAGTTTAATAGGTAAAGGGTATAAGTTAACAGGTAATGTAAAGGAAGCATAAAAAAGTGTTTAATACACTTTTTTTGTCCCTATTTTGTTTGACAAAGATTGATTGTTGTGTTAAGATAAATATGTATAGTAGGAGAGTATAGGAGGTGAACTATGAAAGAAGCATATATATTTGATTATGTTAATGAAAATGAGTTTAGAAAACTTGAAAGAAGTATTAAAAAATATAATATGTTAGCTTATAAAAAATTATATTTTGAATATTATCCATCTTTAAAAGAGGGTAATTTCTTAGGTAAACTTATTTCTACTAATCAAGCAAATCAAACTTCTAACTATGAATTAAAACTACCAACAGATGCTATGTTTTCTAAAGTTCACGGAGATATAAAATTATACTATACTGTTTATCACAAAGATAAAATAGTTATGTTAGATAAATTTGAACCTGTAGAAATATTAAGTGAAGGGCATGCTTCTGAACTTGTTACATATAAAGGTGTAATGGTATCTAAACAACACGCTGAAAAAGATATGTTTAAAATAAATTTATTAAATATGATACAAAAATAAGAGTTATAATTTTTATAACTCTTTTAAATTATTTTAAATAAAACGTGGTTGTAGATTTTTCTGCAAGATCTATTAAAAGACTATTATATAATAAAATTACAAAAAAAAGAATAATTCTTTTTAATACTCTTAAGTGGTGCGAGTGTTGTAGTGGTCTACAACTTTTACACATATATAACGAATTGATATATAATTATCAATCACTATATAAATTATACCATACATTTTTTTGATTTAAACATTAAATTTACATATAAATATAATTTTATTAATATTATTATCAAAATTCAAAAAACTATGGTATAATTGACATGTAAGTAAAAAATAAAACATTTATATTTTATTTTTTCAGTTGACTTGTAGGGGTATATGATTTTATTGATTTTATCATTATTAAATTGGATTTTTTTGAAAAATTCAATTTTAAAAATATTAGTTGCTTTAATTATATTTATAATAGCTGAAGTAAAAAGAAAAAATGGTGATGCAACAAAAAGTATTATTGTTGCAGAATTTATATCAGCATTAATTTTAGTTGCTAATTTACTTATTTTAATAATAGGATTATTTTACAGGTTTATGAGGTGATTATATGAAGAAATATTTATTAATTTTATTAGTTTTTTTAGTTTCAGGTTGTGTAAATAATAGTAATAGAATGAATTACGAAGATGGGTCAATTATATATTTTGATGTAACAACAGGAAAATCGTGTACTAATTATCATGAGGATAATAGTAAATCAGGATATAATGGAATAAGTGATAAAAAAACAACTGAAAACCAAAATGGTTGCTTAAAATTTTATGCATTTAATGATAATGGAGAAAATACTTTAAATTTATTATTAGACCATAACACCTCAGATGATATTATATGGACTTCAGGTAGTAATAATATGGGGCCAAAAGAAGTAATAACACAATTGGCTAATGATACAAATGCTTGGCAAGGTACAGAGTCCCCAAATAATTATGAAGGTATAGGTGGAAGTAATTTAAAATATACAGTAGATTATACTAGCAAAACAGCACGATTGATTACTGCAGAAGAAATAGCTAAAATTACAGATAATACGAGTTGGACGCCAAATTCATCAAAAGGTTATTATTTAGATACAAAAACCAATGATGCAAGTAATACTTGCAAAAAAGGTAATACAACTAAATGTAAATATAGTTGGTTATATGATAGAACAAGTACTTTTTGTGAGGACTATGGTTGTTTAAATAATTCTGATGGATTTACATGGGGATATTGGACAGCAACTGCAAGTTCTCGTAATTATAGTATTGGTTGGAGCGTAGATAAAACAGGTAATTTAGATTTCCATTATGTTGATTTCAATCTAATTGGTGTTCGACCAGTAATAGAAGTTTTGAAATCTAAATTAAATTAAAAATATTTATAAAAAACAAAGACGATTTTAGATCCTCATTTCAAAATCGTCTTTTCTTTATCTATGCTTATATTATAGTGTGACTTACATTCTTTAAAATTACCATTATCAATTATTCCAACATCGTGCATATCTTCATCAACTTCCATCTATTGCTAAAATTACTTTTCGTACCAAAGTTATTATATATGACTTTAATAATTTAAGTTTTTTAATTTTAAGGGTTTCAGGGATTATCCCTATGTATAGAATTTGTGGGAGTACAAATTCAGTGCTTGCTAGTCCACGACTAGATAGAAAATTAGTATTAATTTTCTACTTTCTCAGTATTATTTTTATCTATATTTGATAATGTAGAATTATTTTTACTATAATATTTATCTAATATTTCATTTAATCTTTCTTCAAATGCTTCCATAACTAATTCTTCAAATGTAGGACCATTTTCATCAAAAAATATATTTATTTTAAATTCATCTTTTTTCATTTTATTCTCCTTTCTCGTACATAACAGGTTTAACTTTTATTTTAATTGGTTTAGGATTTTTGGTATAAACAATATTTTGTTCACATTTATCTGGAATATATTTAAATATATCATCTTTATTTTTTATTAGTGATTCATCATCTGTATAAACATAAATAATACCAAGTTCATATTCTTCTAATTCTACATTTTGATCTATATTTTTATAATCTTTTAATGGAAATATTCTTACAATTGTAGTATCTTCGTCTAAAAGATTAAAGTAGAAAATTTTGTCTTTTGTATTATAAGTTGCTTCAGAGTAGTGTACGTCATAGAATTGTCTTAATCTTAAAATGTGTTCGCTTAATTTATCGTCAGGTAGATACTCACTATATCTAATTCTTCCTAAAGTATTTCCAAATAAAACAGGTTGTGTTCTATCAACATATCCATTTTCGAATAATTCATCAAATGGTTTAAATAATGTTTCTCTAAATTTTATAAAATCAACTTCTATATCTTTATTATTTTGTTTTAATATTATTTCATCAACATAACTCATAATAATTTTGGATTTTTCTTCTCTTGTATAGTTTTTCCAAGGTTTATTATATTCTTCATATTTATCAGGGTAGTAGATTTTATTTATATAATCAATATCCCTTTTAACTAATATATCTTCAGGTGAGAATTTCAAAGAATCACATATATTAGATTCATCAATTTTTATTTCTAAATCTTTAATATTATTTTCAATTATTTTTCTTTCTTGTCCATATTCATCAAGAGTAAATGTTCCATTAATATATGCTTTTTTAATTCTATCAAATTTAATTCTTTGTTCATTTAGTTGTTTTTGTAGTTCTTCTTTGGGATTTTCAAATTGATTTTTAATCATAGGTAGAAAGAATTGATTTACTACTGAGTCATATTCTATAATTTCATCTATAAAATTGCATAAGTGATTTTCAATAACACTTTCTTTAATTGATATTTTACAATCATTACAATAATAGTAAAAGTAAGAATTCCCATTTTTCTTTGTAGTAGCTTTACCACCTAATATTCTTTTACATTTAGGACATTTAACTTTTTGCATATAAATATAAGTAAGAGTTCTTTGAAAGCTACGAGAATTCTTTTTCTTTTGTACTTGACATTCTTCCCATAATTCTTTAGATATAATAGGTTCAACAACATCATTATAATAAGTAGGGTGTTTTGTTCTTTTTCCGTGAACGAAATCTCCTTTATATATTTCATTTTGTAATATTGTATAAATTGTACTATCTCTCCAATTAGTTCTATTTAATACTTTTTCACTATTAAATAAATTACTTATCTTTTTATAAGAATAACCATTGTGATATAAATTAAATATTCTAACAACAATATCTTTTGTTGTATAATCAATAACTAATTTTTTATTTTCGTGTTTATAACCTAGTGGGGCTTGATTAGGAATATGTTCTTGTTTGATTGCTCCAGCCATTCCTATTTTAGTTCTTTCTGAAGTTCTTTCGATTTCATTTTGAGATACACTCATCATAATACGAGATATCATTTTACCATTAGCAGTTACTGTATTTATATCATCATTAACACATATTAAGTCTCCGTTATACTTTTCTAAAGTTTTCATAATATTTTCCCAATCATAAATACTTCTTGAGATTCTATCCAGTTTTAAGGCTATTATAGTATTTATTTTGCCTTGTTTTAAGTCTTCAATTAATCTATCAAATTCAGGCCTCTTATTACCTGTTTTAGCGCTTATTCCAGCATCTTCGTAATAATTTTTAATTTCATATCCTTTATAGTCACAGAAGCATTCTAAACGTTTTCTTTGTTCAGGTAAACTAAAGCCTTCACGTACCTGATCGTCTGTTGATACTCTCATATATAGTCCACATATTTTTTTCTTTTCTTCTACCATTAAATCAACTCCTTTACTAAAAAAGAGGAAACAAAAGCATTATTTAACTAATACTTTCATTTCCTCATAAAATTATAATTTAAATTATAAATACTGCCCATTTGTACCTCCTAAAACTGATACACTATCTATTAGTATTTTATAATATAATATTTTAATAATTTTGTATATGACTTATGTATGAAATGTACTAGTTAATGCTTCTAATATAATTTTCTAGTTCTGATAACTTAATTTTA
>JAFQQQ010000001.1 GCA_017410525.1 Bacilli bacterium
AAAAACAAAAAAATAAAAAAATAATTTTTCTTAAATTTTAGTAAAAATATATTGACTAGTTAATAGGGCAATGATATACTTAAAATGTATAAAGATAGGAGTAAGGTTATGACAGAAACAGAAGAAAAATTAGACTTAGTAGTTGTCAAAAGAAATGGTAAAAAAGTTGATTTTGATGGTACTAAAATAGCACTTGCTATCAAAAAAGGTTTTGATAGTGTAAATGAACAAGATGAAGAAACAGGAAAATATAAATATGATGATAAAGATATTACTAAAGTTTATAACGAAGTAATTAAATTAATAGAAAAAAATTATACTGATAAAATTAAAATAGAAGAGATACAAGACTTAATAGAAGAATCATTAAAGAAAAAAGGTTATGAAGAAGTTTATGTATCATTTGCTGAATATAGGGATAGACGTGCTCAATCAAGAGAAATGTTTGTTGATGATAAAAGAATGCATAAGTTCTTAAAAACCATTGAAGGTTTAGGGCTTAAATCTGCATCAGAAGATGATACTAAAAGAGAAAATGCAAATGTAGATGGGGATACTGCTATGGGGACTATGCTTCAATATGGTTCTACAGTATCAAAAGAGTTTGCTAAAGCATATTTAGTTAAAAAGAAATTCTCAGATGCTCATGATAATGGAGAAATACATATTCACGATATGGATTTCCTTGCAATGGGAACTACAACTTGTATGCAAATTGAATTAGATAGATTATTTAAAAAAGGTTTTTCAACAGGCCATGGTTATTTAAGACCACCTAAAGATATTGCATCTTTTAGTGCGCTTGCGGCTATTGCAGTTCAAGCAAACCAAAATGATCAACACGGTGGACAAAGTATTCCAGCATTCGATTTTTTTATGGCACCAGGTGTACTTATGACATTTAAAAAACAATTTAAACAACAAGTAAGTGATTATCTTGATTTACAAGGATTACTTTCTCATATAAGTATGGATAGGGTAGCTAGAGAAATAGATAAATTAGAGAGCATTAATTTTAGTATAGAAATATTTAAACCTATATATAAAGAATCAGAACAAATGGAAAGATTATTTACTAAAGCTTATGAAAAAGCTTTAGCTAAAACAGATAGATTAACTTATCAAGCTATGGAAGCATTTATTCATAACTTAAATACAATGCATTCAAGAGCAGGAGCACAAGTACCATTCTCATCAATTAACTTTGGTACAGATATTTCTCCTGAAGGAAGAATGGTTTCTCTAAATTTCTTAAAAGCCACTGATGCTGGATTAGGAAAAGGAGAAACTCCTATATTCCCAGTATCAATCTTTAAAGTAAAAGAAGGAGTTAATTATAATCCAGAAGATCCAAACTATGATATTTTTAGATTATCTTGTGAAGTATCTTCAAAAAGATTATTCCCTAACTTCTCATTCTTAGATGCACCATTTAATCTTTCATTCTATAAACCAGGAGATTATAGAACTGAAGTAGGTTATATGGGATGTAGAACAAGAGTTATGAGTGATATAACAGATTTAAATAATCAAACAACAGGTGGTAGAGGCAACTTATCATTTACTTCAATAAACTTACCTAGAATAGCTATTAAACATGGTATTTGCTTGCATGATAGAGATAAAGCGGATATGGAAGGTTTCTATAAAGAACTTGGAGAAACTATGGAATTAGTTAGAGATCAATTACTTGAAAGATTTGAAATTCAATGTAATAAGAGATGTTATAATTTTCCATTCTTAATTGAACAAGGTGTATGGACTGATGGAGATAAATTAAAACCAACAGATAGAATGAGAAAAATATTAAAACATGGTAGTTTAACTTTAGGATTTATAGGACTTGCTGAAACTTTAAAAGCACTTATAGGAGAACACCATGGTGAATCCGAAAAAGCTCAAAAATTAGGATTGGAAATAATTGGGTTTATGAGAAAAAAATCTGATGAATTTTCAAAGGATTACAATTTAAACTTTGCTTTAATCGCAACTCCAGCAGAAGGGCTTTCTGGAAGATTTGTTAATATAGATAGAGCAATCTATGGAAAAATTAAAGGAGTAACAGATAGAAGTTACTATACAAATTCATTCCACGTGCCAGTATATTACAGTACTTCAATTAAACATAAACTAGAAACAGAAGCTCCATATCATAATTTAACAAACGGTGGACACATTTCATATATCGAGTTTGATGGTAATACCGCTATGAATGTTGATGCGTTTGAAAGTGTAATAAGAATGATGAAAGAAGTTGGAATTGGTTATGGTGCTATTAACCATCCAGTGGATAGAGATCCAATATGTGGATATGTAGGGGTAATTGGAGATGTGTGTCCAGGATGTGGACGTAGGGAATTTGATTCAGTACCACTTGAAGAAGTAAGAAACTATCAATGTGGATGTTAAGGAGGTAAATTATGGAAAAATTAGTTGGTGAAGGTGTAGGGTTCGAAAGAATCAGAAGAGTTACAGGATACTTAAGTGGAGATGTAAAGAGATTCAACAACGGTAAAAGAGCAGAAGAAAAAGATCGTGTAAAACACACTGGTATTAAAGAAGTAATGAATAGTGAAAAGTGTGCTAAATAATGAAAATTAGACTTGCTGCAGATTTGCAAACAGATAGTATAGTTGATGGCATTGGTATAAGGACTGTTGTTTGGACTCAGGGATGTTCGCATAATTGCCCTGATTGCCATAATCCGCAGACACATGATTTTAAAGGTGGAGACTTAGTAGAACTTGAAGATGTAATAGAAAAGATAGAGAATCTATCTGGTCAAGATGGTGTTACATTTTCAGGTGGGGATCCTATGTTTCAACCTAGAGAGTGTAGCATACTTGCCAAAAAAGTACACGAGTTAGGTATGAATGTTTGGGCATATACAGGATTTACTTATGAAGAGTTAATAAATAAAGGAAGTAAAGATATATTAGAATTTTTAAAGAATATAGATGTACTTATAGATGGTAAGTTTGATCCTAATTTAAAAAGTTTAGATTGTTCTTTTAGGGGATCCACAAATCAAAGGCTTATAGATGTATCAAAATCTTTAGAAAATCATGGGGTCGTATTATACAATTTAAATAAAAACAAAATAAATAGCAAAAAGAAAGAAGCTATATACATTTAGCTTCTTTAATTTGCTTTTTTCTTAAAATTGTGTATAATATTACTCGTTAAAGGGGGAAAATATTATGTTTGGAGAAAAACCTATATTTGGACAAAGTGAATTAACTGTAGATTCAAATGGTAGAATATTTATTCCAGCAACTACAAAAAGAGAACCTGGTGAAGAATTAGTTTTAATAGATAATAAAGATTTAGGTGTTTATGAAATATATAGTGTGCTTAAGTTAAAAGAAAAATTTGAAGCAATAAATAAACTAATAACAGAATCAAAAACTAAAAAAGAAAAATTATTTTATGAGAGAATGTTATGCGAAATAAGTAAATCGATACTTAGAAGTGAGAAGATAGACTCTCAAGGAAGATTTTCAACAGGAAAAACTTTTGAAGAGTGTGATAAGGTAATGAGTACAGGAGCCTATGATCATTTAATAATAGATAAAATAAAGAAGTAATCTTCTTTTTTTTACGTGGCTATGATATAATTGACTTGGTGATAAAATGAAAAAAGGATTGAAGGATGTTTTATTTTTTGGAATTTTATTTGCAATAATAGATCAAGTAGTAAAAATAGTAATAAGCGATAAAATGATTTTAAATCAAACTTATATAGTTATTAAAGATTTTTTCTCAATATCACTCGTACACAATACAGGAGCGGCATTTAGTATTTTTAGTGATAGTATAATATTACTTATAGCTATAGGGTTATTTGTTTTAATAGGTTTAATTTTTTACATAAAAAAATTAGAAATAATGGATAATATAGATACATTTGCTTATTCACTTTTAATAGGTGGTATAACAGGTAATTTAATAGATAGAATAGTACATGGATATGTGATAGATTATTTAAGTTTTAAGTTTGGAAGTTACTATTTTCCAATATTTAATTTTGCAGATATATGTATTGTAATATCAGTTTTAATCATTTTAGTAAAAATGATTAAGGAGGATTTATGGAAATAGTGTTAAACGAAGATAAAAATGTAAGAATAGATTCTTATTTAAGCAGTGAATTAGATTATAGTAGAAGTAAAATAGTAAAGATGATAAGTGATGGTGTTATTTTAGTTAATGGTAAAACAGTTAAAAATAGTTATGCATTAAAACAAGACGACGTAATAACTATAGGTGAATATAAAGAAGAAGAGATGAATATAGAGCCTGAAAATATACCTTTAGATATAGTTTATGAAGATGATGATGTAATAGTAGTAAATAAATCTAATGGGATGGTAGTGCATCCTGCAGTAGGTAACAACCATGGAACTCTTGTAAACGCATTACTTTATTATTCTAAAAATTTAAGTGATATAAATGGCGAATTTAGACCTGGAATAGTGCACAGAATAGATGCAGATACAACAGGACTTTTAATGGTTGCTAAAAACAATAAAGCACATGAAATACTTGCTGAACAATTAAGTAAAAAAGAAACAACAAGAAGATATATTGCATTAGTGTGGGGAGTAATAAAAGAAGATACTGCTACTATAGATGCCCCAATAGGCAGAGATAATACAGATAGAAAAAAAATGGCGGTTACTAGTATAAATAGTAAAGATGCTGTTACTCATTTAAAAGTTTTAAAAAGATTTAAAGATGCAACTTTAATAGAGCTACAACTTGAAACAGGTCGAACACATCAAATAAGAGTTCACATGAATTATATAAACCACCCAGTAGTTAATGATCCTGTATATGGAAGAAGAAAAATAATAGATGAATCAGGTCAATGTTTACATGCTTATTCATTAGGTTTTAATCATCCTAAAACAAATGAATATATGGAGTTTAAATGTGACTTACCAGAATGTTTTGAAAATATATTAAAGATGTTTGAAGAAGAAAGTATCTAAATGATACTTTTAATTTTTAAGCAAAAAACAGTTCACATAAAACTGTTTTTTTCTAATATGGTCTATATGGTGGATATGGTCTTGGGTATGGTGGGTAGTAATAATAATTATTGTAATAAGGTCTTCTTCCATAGAATAAAGGAGAAATTAAACCACCTGTTATACCACCAAGTAAAAATGGTCCAGCAAATCCCCCGCCAATAAGTCTACTATCATAACTATTACTTATAGGTCTATTCATAGAACTGTCAAAAGAACTATTCATAGAATTATTAAAACTTCCTGGAATTTGATAAGAATTATACATAAAAACCGCCTTTCATGGTATAATATGTAAGTAGAGAGAATTGGTGATAATATGGATGAAAGATTAAGTAAACTTAGTAACACTATAGTTAATTATAGCGTAGGTGTTAAAGAGAATGATAAAGTATTAATTCAATATGAAAGTAGCACGTGTAAACCGCTTATAAAGTGTTTGATTAAGGATATTTATAAAAATAAAGGAATACCTTTTGTAAAGTTAGTGGATAATGAACTTGAAACTTTAATAAAAGAAAATGCTAATAGTGAAGTTATTGATGAAATGGTAAAAATGAAAACTTATGAAGTAGATAACTTTGATTGTTTTATAAGAATATGTTATACGGAAAATGAATATGAAGATAAAGATATATCTATTGATATAAGAAAAGAATTAGGAAGTAAATCACAAAAAATAGATGATATTAGAATAAATGAAAGAAGATGGGTATTATTAAATTATCCGTCATTAGTAGATGCTTATAAAGCTAAAATGAAATATGATGATTTCTATAATTTTTCTATGGATGTTATGAATGTTGATTATAGAAGTTTAAACGAAAAGATTAAACCATTAAAAGATTTAATGGAAAGAACTGATAAAGTTAGAATATTAGGCCCTAATACTGATATTGAATTTAGTATCAAAGGTATGAAAGCAATACCTTGCTGTGGTACTGCAAATATACCAGACGGGGAACTTTATACGGCTCCTATAAAGGAAAGTGTTAATGGGGTTATAACTTATAATACGCCTTCACCATATCGAGGTAATATATTCAATAATATAAGATTAGAATTTAAAGATGGAAAAATAATAAATTGTAGTGCAACTGAACACCAGGAAGAATTAGAAGAAATCTTTAATATAGATGAAGGTGCAAGATATATAGGGGAGTTTTCGTTAGGTTTTAATCCTATGATTACTAAACCTATGGGAGATATTTTATATGATGAAAAAATAATGGGTAGTCTACATTTCACACCAGGTAGGTGTTATGAAGATTGTTCTAATGGAAATATTTCTAGTGTTCATTGGGATTTGGTATTAATACAAACTGAAGAGTTTGGAGGAGGAGAAATATATTTTGACGATGTATTAATCCGTAAAGATGGTAAGTTCGTATTAGAAGAATTAAAAGATTTAAATTAGTATACAAATTAAACTAAAACATATATTTAATTAGGTGATTTCATGAAAAAAGTATTTCAGATGATAGGCCTAATTAGTTTAACTTGTTTTAGTTTTTTTGTGACTGAACAAACTGCTATTGTAGTTAGTGACATGGATGAAATAATGATAGAAATAAAGAATAAAAAAGATGATTACAAAACTGATCCAATAGATGCAATAATAAATAATAATACAATAATACCGGGTGTTAGTAAAAGAGAGGTTAATGTAAATAAAAGTTATAAAGTTATGAAAAATAATGGATATTTTAGTGATAAATTATTTGTTTATGATTATGAAGAACCTAAAATAAGTTTAAATGATAATATAGACAAATATATAATAAAAGGTAATCCTAGTAAAAGAATGGTAAGTTTAATATTTAAAGTAGAACAAGATGAAGATATAACTGATATATTAAACATACTAAACAATTATAATGTTAAATCAACTTTCTTTGTAAATTATAACTGGTTTAGTAACAATAACGATTTAGTAGAAGAGTTAATAAAAAATAATCATATAGTCTCACCTTTAATGGAGGATTATACTAATTCTGATTTTGAATGGATGAATATGGTTTTAAAAAAAATAAATAAGCAGATTGTAGGTTTTTGTTATAATATAAATGAAAATAAAAGTAATTTAGATGAATGTGTATTAAAAAATAATTATACTATTAAACCAATAGTTATTTCAGAGAACACACCTTTGGTAGATATAAAAGATAAGTTAGAATCGGGTTCACTTTTATCTTTGAAAGTAAATTCTCAAGTAAAAAAAGAATTATCTACTATAATAATTTATACAAAATCAAAAGGATATAATTTAGTTAATATAAAAGATAATATTTTAGAATAAAATTAGTACATTTACTAATTTTTTTGATATAATTATAAAGGTGATATTTATGATAGAATTGCTTGCTCCCGTAGGGAATATGGAATGTTTGAGTGCCGCAATAAACGCTGGATGTGATGCAGTTTATTTAGCTGGAAAAAGTTTTGGTGCTAGAAGTTTTGCTGGCAATTTTTCTAAGGAAGAGTTAGAAGTTGCTATTAATACTTGTCACTTATATGGAGTAAAAGTTTATATAACTGTAAATACAATTATTTATGATGTGGAAGTAGACAGATTTATGGAATATATAGATTATATCCATAAAATAGGTGTGGATGCAGTAATAATGCAAGATATAGGGATGATAGATTTAGTAAGGAAGATTTATCCTAATTTAGAAATACATGCTTCAACACAAGCTAATATTCATAATTTAGAAGGAGTTAAATTATGTGAAGAATTAGGGATAAAAAGAGTTGTTCTTGCCCGTGAAACCCCTATAGAATTAGTTAAAGAAATAAAACAAAAAACAAACGCTGAAATAGAAATATTTGTGCACGGTGCTCTATGTATGAGTTATTCTGGTGAATGCTTAATGAGTGCTTTAATAGGTAATAGAAGCGGTAATAGAGGGACATGTGCTCAAATTTGTAGACAACCTTATAGTTTAGAAATAAATGGTAAGGTTGTTAGTAGCAATGAATATTTACTTAGTACAAAAGACTTAAATATTCTAGATAACATAGGTGAGTTAATAGAGTGTGGAGTGAATAGTTTAAAAATAGAAGGCAGAATGAAAAGACCTGAATATGTATATTTGGTGACAAGTATGTACCGTAAAGCAATTGACAACTATGTTAAGTATAAGGAAACTAAAATAACAGACACTGATATGAGCGATTTAAAGAAACTATTTAATAGATATTTTACTAAAGGTTTTTTATTTAATGAACATAACGATAATTTTACAAATCCATTTAGACCTAATCATTTAGGTATAGAAATAGGTACCGTTTTAGGTTATGAAAAAGGACAAGTTACAATAAAACTAAGTGATGATTTAAATATAAATGATGGTATTAGAATAATAGATAACACTGACACTGGTGCTATCGTAACACTCATCTATAAAAATCGTAGTAGAATTATTGAAGCTAAAAAAGGAGATATAATTAGTATTCCATATAAAGAAAAAGTAGAAAAAGGTTCTATTGTTTTAAAGACTACTGATTATAATCAAATAAAAGAAATAGAAGAGAAAATAAAAATAACTAAAAAAATTAAGATAAGCGGTAAATGTATTTTAAAAGAAGGAAAACCTATAAAATTAATTGTTAGTGATTCTAAAAATGTAGTAGAAAAACATAGTGAATATATAGTTGAAAGTGCTAAAACGATGGAAACTACAACTGATAGAATCAAAGAACAATTAAAAAAATTAGGTAATACAATTTATGACTTTGATAATCTAGAAATAGAGAAAGATTCTAATATATTTGTTCCTATAAATGCATTAAATGAACTTAGAAGAGAAGTTATCAACACACTTAACAAACTTAGAATGTATAAAACTGAATACAAAAAGAAAAACTACTATATATGTGTGGATAACTTTAAAAAAGAAAACAATAAAAATATACTTATAAGTACTTATGAACAATATTTAAACGTTAAAGATAAATACGATATTATTTATGTTGATAACGAGTATGTTTTTAATAGAATAAGTGATGAAAAATGTGTATTAAAATTACCTAGAATTAATGAACACTTAAAAGAATATAATCAACAATTATTAGTAAGTGATTTAGGTAGCATTTATAAATATAAGAATGTTGATACAGATTTTTCTTTTAATGTAACTAATTCATATAGTGTTGCTTTTCTGCACTCCCTAGGTGTTAAAAAAGTAACTTTATCTCATGAATTAAATTATAAACAAATAAGTAATTTAATAAATATTTATGAAGCTAAGTTTAATAAACATCCAAACGTTGAAGTAATTATAGATGCAAATGTAGAAGCCATGGTTTGCAAATATAATTTATTAAATAAATATAAAGTGGATGAAGGATACTTAATAGATAGATTTAATAATAAATATAAATTAAAAGTTAAAAATAATTTAATGCATATTTATGACTATAAAAGAACTAAATTAGAAGAAAATTATTTTGACATAGGGGTTAATAATATAAGAATTAATTTATAATTATCGAATAAAGGTAGAATTTATCTACCTTTTAAATTTTACTAAAAATAATGTGATATAGTAAGTTAGAGGTGATTATATGTATTATTATAAAAAGAAAGGTAAAGATATAATAAAATATGAAGTTAAAATAGAAAGAGAAAAATTAAATAAAATAAGATTTCAAATCATTAACAATTGTAGTCATATAGAACACGTAAAAAATAGAGTGACAGATAGAATGAGACCAAGTGAATTTGATTATGAACACATAAGAAATTATAATGAAAAATATTTAGGTGTAATAGAGTATAATGATTTTTATTCAACTAGAGAAGATGAGTACTCAATAGAATATGACTATTATAAACATCCTCCTTTAGTAGGTTTTATCGATAATTTATTAAATGGAGATACAAATGCTATAGAAGAAATACAAAAGTTAAAGGATGAAGTTGTAGATAAAGAACAAAAATTATTGGATGAGCAACAAAAAATAATAAGTAAATTAAATAGTACGACAGAAACAAATAAAGAAAAACAAATATATTTACTAAATGAAAACCAAGAAAAATTATTAGAGTACTATAAAGAAAAAGAGTTAAATAAAAATCAAGTTCCAAGTAGTAAATATAAGAATAAAGTATTAAGTTGTATAGAACTTAAACAAGTAGAAATAATACCATATAAAACAGTGTTAGAAGTAATGAGATTTTTTGCTTGTTGTAGTGCTAAAAAAATGGAAAGTAGCTTAAATAAAGTTTTAAAATTAAAACTTTAATTTACTTATAAAAATATCTATGCTATAATTATAAAGAGGTAGATATTGTGAGTATAGAAGTTGAAACTTTAAAGAAAAAAGATATAGATAGTTATATTAAGTTCACAGATGAAATATTTGGATATGAAGCAAATAGAGAATCTATAGAAAAAATGATTAAAAAAAATAAAGTTTTAGTAATAAAAGAAAAAGAAGAAGTAGTTGCTAGTGTTTCTTTGGAAGAAAGATTTGAATATATTAAAAATCAAAAATATTATTTTTTAAGTTATTTGGGAGTAAAAAAAGAATATAGAAGAAATCATTATGCTTCAAAATTATTTGATAAGGTTGAAGAATTAATAAAAGAAAATGATATCAAATATATTGAACTCACTTCAGGTAATCAAAGAAGACAGGCCCATTTCTTTTATAAAGATAAGCAATTTAAAATTAAAGATACAATGGTATTTATTAAATTTTATAATTAAAGTGAATCTATGTTCGCTTTTTTTATTGACTAACATTTTTATATTTTATATAATTAATATGGTGATAATTATGGATAATATATTTATGCACATAGATGTAAATAATGCTTTTCTTTCTTGGACAGCAATAGATTTACTAAATAAAGGTTATAAGATAGATATAAGAAATATAGAATCCGTAATAGGTGGAGATGAATCTCAAAGAAGAGGAATTGTACTTGCTAAAAGTATGGTTGCTAAAAGCAGAGGAGTTAAAACTGCTGAAACAATTAGAGATGCTAAAAGAAAATGTAATGATTTAAAAGTATTCCCGCCTAATCATACATTATATAATGAAATGTCTAATAAACTTTTTAAACTTATAAGCAATTATACTCCTGATATTGAAAAATTAAGTGTTGATGAATGTTTTATAGATTATACGAAGGTTAGAAAATTATATGGTGATCCTATAAAATTTGCTTATAAACTAAAAAGTGAAATAAAAGAAACTTTAGGATTTACTGTTAATATTGGAATTGCTAATAATAAATTGTGTGCTAAAATGGCAAGTGACTTTTTAAAACCAGATAGAGTTCATACCTTATTTAAAGAAGAAGTAGAGGAAAAAATGTATCCGCTTCCTATAGAAGAATTATATGGCATAGGAAAAAGCAGCGGTAAAAAATTAAGAGAACTTAATATAAATACAATAGGTGATTTAGCTAATAGTAATCCTAACACGTTATCTAAATATTTTAAAAATCAAACAGAAAAAATAATTAACAGTGCTAAAGGAATAGATGACAGTGTTATAAATGTAAAAAGAACTGAAAGTGAATGCATAAGTAATTCTACAACTACTAGTTATAATTTAAATAGTCTAGATGATATTTATAAGTTTTTATATCCATTAGTAGAAAATGTAAGTATTACTTTAAGGAAAAATAAAAAGTATACATCTTTAATTGGAGTAATGTTAAAAGATAAAACTTTTAGAACTTATTCTCATCAAAGAAGATTAAAAAATCCAACTAGCAATACAGATGAAATATATAAAATAGCTAAAGAATTAGTCAAAGAATTGTGGAATGAAGAAGGTATTAGATTAGTAGGGGTTTCTTTAGGTAAGTTTTCTAATATTCAAACTCATCAAATATCAATGTTTGAAGATGTAAAAATTATAGAGAGTAATAATGAGCTTGATAAAGTATTAGACAAATTAAAGAATATATATGGAAGTAATATAATAAAGAAGGCATCACAAATAAAAAAAGATTGAATTAAGATTAAAAAATTAGTATAATTGTGTTGGTGATATTTATGATGTGGATTTGGTTAGGTTTAATAATTGTTTTAACTCTACTAGAAGTTGCTTCTAAAAACTATGTTACTATATGGTTTGTTTTTAGTGCAACTATATCATTAATTTTATCTGTTTTTATAGACAGTTATATTATACAGTTTTTAGTATTTGTTCTATTAGGTAGTGTTTTATTATTAACTATAAGAGATAAAGTTATTAAATTTATTAAAGATAAAAAAAGAGGTAAAAGTGAAAAATAGTTTAAAATATATAAAGAACATATTAAAAGTATTAGTTTGGCCTATATTATTCTCTTTAGGCACATTTATTATAAATTACATTTTTGTAGCAATTTTTAATTCTAAAGAACAAGGTACAATGACTAATAATGAGTTTTTAGAATATATTAAGGGAATAGAATATCAAGAAAAACTTACTAATTATATTAATTCAAAATCTCTTTTAATAATTTTAATTACAGTTGTAATATTTTTACCTATATTATTTAGAGTATTCAAAAAGTATATAATTAAAAATAATTTTAAAATTAAAAATATATTTATACCAATTGCATTTGGTATATCTATCTCACTTATTTATAATATAATTTTATTTTATTTAAATAATTTCATTCCATTTACAAATAATTTTCAAGTAAGTAGTATGCCTATAGTTGTTCAAATAATTTGTTCTGGAATATGTGGACCAATACTTGAAGAATTAGTATTTAGAGGGATTGTTTATAATAAATTAAAAGAGTTTAATAAACCAATGAGAGCAATAATACTTACGAGTGTTATATTTGGATTATTTCATACTAATATTGTAAATGCTATTTATGCTTTTTGTGTAAGTTTTATTTTAATTTATTTATATGAAAAATATAAAACATTAAAAGCGCCTATTATAATGCACATATCTTTAAACACAACAATAATACTTATGTTAAATATAATTACTAAAAACTTTATGGCATTTAATATTTATTTATTAGTAATAAGTATAATTGTTTTGCTAATTTTAAGAATATATTTAAAAAAAGACGCATAATAAAATAGAAGATATAAATATATTAGATAAAATAAAAAGTAAAATATATTAAAGTTAATAATCAAAAAAAGTGTAAAAAAGTTTAAAAACTCTTTACATTTCTTTTTTTTTGTATTTAAAAGTGTTATAATGGTAATGGTGATAAAATGATTAAACATATAAACAATGTTGATATCAATTATGTAGATTATGGAGAAGGCGATAATACAATAGTATTACTTCATGGATGGGGACAAAATATAGAAATGATGAAACCAATAGGAGATAAACTTCAAAAACATAATAGAATAATAATAGTAGATTTACCTGGATTTGGTCGTTCTTTAGAACCAGATACTATTTGGACAATGTATGATTATACAGAATGTATACACGAATTATTAAAAGAATTAAAAGTGAGCAATCCTATAATGATAGGTCATTCATTTGGTGGTAAAATAAGTTTAATATATGCTTCAAAGTATAAAGTACAAAAGCTAGTATTGTTTGGTAGCCCTTTTAAAAAGGAAATAAAAAAACTTAGTACTAAAACTAAAATACTTAAAAGTTTAAAGAAAGTACCACTTTTAAACAAATTAGAAGGGCTTGCTAAAAAGCATATAGGTTCTAGAGATTATAGACAAGCTAGTGAGTTTATGCGAAAAATCTTAGTTGAGCATGTTAATTTAGACATAACAGAAGATGTTAAGAAAATTAAATGTCCAACGCTTATTGTTTGGGGTACAATGGATCAGGAAGTACCAATTGAAAGAGCTTACGAGTTAGAAAAATTAATTAGTGATTCTGCAGTTATTCCTTATGAAGGATGTAGTCACTATGCATATTTAGAAAGATTACCACAAACTATAAATATTTTAAAGAATTTTATAGGAGGAGAATAATATGACATTATTTTTAATATCACTTATACCTTATTTGATATTTACAATATTTAAAACAAAGAAATCATTTCATATGTTACAACAAAACTTTTATGATGATGATAAAAGATATTTTAGATGGATAATAACTAATATATCTAAAATTGCTTATGAAAGTGATATATTATTTGTGCTTATTATTTGTACACTTTTCTTTGAAATCGGTGTTACCATAGGAGTATTCATAATACTTTATGGACTTATATTTATTAGTTATAGAAAGAAAAAGGTGGATGCTAAAAAACCATTAGTAATAACATCTCGTGTAAAAAGATTATCATTCACAATGTTTTTTATATATATTATAATGCTAATTCCTTTTATAGTTAATTTCAGTTATGATAATTTAATTTATTGCTATTTAATATTAGGTTTAGTTACTTACCTTAATTACTTTGTAGTAATGACAGCTAATGTTATAAATAAACCTATTGAAAAATGTGTTTATTTAAAATATAAACATCAAGCTTTAAAGAAACTAAAAAACATGAATATACCTGTTGTAGGTATTACAGGTAGTTATGGCAAAACAAGTAGTAAAAATATAATAAATGATATATTAAATGTTAAATTAAATTCATTTGCTACTCCTAAAAGTTTTAATACACCATATGGATTAATTAATTCAATAAATAATTATTTAGATAAGTTTAATGACATATTTATTGCTGAAATGGGAGCATTCAAAATAGGTGAGATTAAACAAAATTGTAAAATAGTTAAACCTAAATATGGTATAATAACTAGTATAGGTGAAGCGCATTTAGAATCATTTGGTTCACGCGAAAACATAATGAAAGGTAAATTTGAATTAGTTGAAAGTTTACCTAAAGATGGCCTTGCTATATTAAACGGAGATGATGAGTATCAATTAAAATATCAAATAAAAAATAAATGTGATGTTTTATGGATTGGTATTGATAATAAAGATGTAGATTTATATGCTACAAACATTAAATTATCAGGTAATGGAACAACATTTGATTGTGTATTTAAAGGTGATAAAAAGAAATATACATTTAATACTAAGTTGCTTGGTAAACATAATGTATATAATTTACTTGCTGGCATTCTTTTAGGTAGTGAATTAGGTCTTAGTATAGAAGAATTAAAAAGAGGTGTAAGTAGTGTTAAACCTATCGAACACCGTTTAGAATTAAAAAAATATGGTAATATTAATATAATAGATGATGCTTATAATTCAAATCCAGTAGGTTCTAAAATGGCAGTTGAAGTTTTAGGACTTATGGAAGGAACCAAAATAATAGTAACTCCAGGTATGATAGAATTAGGACCTAAACAATATGAATTAAATCATAAATTTGGAGAATACATAAGTAAGGTTTGTGATTATGTAATATTGATAGGCGAGAAACAAAGTAAACCTATATTTGATGGATTGTTAGATAATAATTTTGATAAGAAAAAAATATTTGTACTTAATGATGTCAGAGATGCTTTTCCACTTATGAATAGATTAGCTACAAAAGACACATATGTACTTTTAGAAAACGATTTACCAGACGTATTTAATGAATAGGAGAGATGTATATGAAAATAAAAGTTGCAGTAATATTCGGTGGTGAAACAGTAGAACACGAGGTAAGTGTTATTACTGCCGTACAAGCCATGGAACATATAAACCAAGATAAATATGAAATAGTACCAATCTATATAAGTAAAGATAGAATTTGGTATACTAGTCCAATGCTTATGGATATAGATGTGTATAAGGATTTTAATGATTTAAAAAGATATGCTAAACAAGTTGTATTAACTAAAATAGGTGATAAGTTTTATCTTCAAAACACAAAAGGATTATTTAAAAGAAATATAACTGATATAGATATTGCTTTTCCAATAGTTCACGGAAATAATGTAGAAGATGGAACACTTCAAGGATATTTAGATAGTGTAGGTATTCCTTATGTAGGAAGTAAAGTGCTTGGTAGTTCACTTGGACAAGATAAAGTAGTAATGAAACAAGTATTTAAAGATATGGGATTACCAATTGTTGACTATACTTGGTTCTTTGATAGTGAATATGCTGATGACTGTGAAGAGATATTTGGTAATGTAAAAAAAATAGGCTATCCAGTAATAGTTAAGCCTGCAACCCTAGGTAGTAGTGTAGGTATAACTTATGTTAAAGAAGAAAAAGAACTTGCTAATGCTATAGAAGAAGCAATGAAATATGATGTTAAAGTAGTAGTAGAAAAAGCAGTTAAAAACTTAGTAGAAGTAAACTGTAGTGTACTTGGAAACTATTCGCATCAAGAAGCAAGTGTTATAGAAGAAGTTACTAGTGATGAAGAATTCTTAACTTATGCAGATAAATATATAGGTGGATCTAAGGGTAAATTAAAAGGACCTTCTAAAGGAATGGCAAGTGCTTCTAGAATTATTCCTGCAAGAATAAGTAAAGAAATGACAGAAAGTATACAAGAGACATCTAAACAAGCTTTTAAAGCACTTAATTTAGGTGGAGTATGTAGAATAGATTATCTTATAGATAAGAAAACTAATAAATATTATATAAATGAACCAAATACAATTCCTGGATCTTTAGCTTTCTATTTATGGGAAAAGACAGGTAAAAAATATGAAGACCTATTAGATGAAATGATAACTTTATGTATTAAAGATTATAAAAATAGAAGTAAAAAAGTTTATTCTTTTGAAAGCAACATTTTAAGCAATTATGGAATTAAGGGGTTAAAAGGAATGAAAAAATAAAAGGATTTAAATATCCTTTTTATTTGTAATTTTTAAATCTATTTTAAAAAAATCTTGATTTATTTTCTTCTATACTTTATAATAATTATAGAGTGTTAAAACTCGAATAGAAAGTGGAGGAATAGTATGGAAAATATTATGAGCTCCATGTTGCTAGTCCTAGTTGGACTTATTGTTGGAATAATTGTAATGTTTATATTTAATCTTATCAGAAAAAATACTGCGACTAATAAAGCTGATAAGATTTTAGAGAAAGCTCGTATAGAAGGCGAAAGAATTAAAAAAGATTATATCGCTGAAGCAAAAAATGAAGCTAATGAATTAAAAATTAAAATTGATGAAGAAATAAAAGAGAAAAAGTCTGAAATAAAAGAATCAGAAAGTAGACTTAATACTCGTGAAGAAAATATTGAAAGAAGAGATCAAAATCTTCAAAAAAGAGAAAATTTGTTAGATGAAAAAGAAAAAAATATATTAGATAAACAAAAAGATATTCAAGAACAAGAAGCAAATGTGGAGAAAATTAAAGAAGAACAATTAAAACTTTTAGAAAGTATTAGTGGTTATTCCAAAGAAAAAGCTAAAGATTTAGTAATGAAAAAGGTAGAAGAATCTATGACTTTAGAAATTGCTGCATACATCAAAGAAAAAGAAGCAGAAGCTAAATTAGAAGTAGATAAAAAGTCTAAAAATATGTTAGTAGAAAGTATGCAAAAGTATGCAAGTGATGTTGTAGAAGAACAAACAGTAACTGTTGTTAATTTACCAAATGATGATATGAAAGGTCGTATAATTGGTAGAGAAGGTAGAAATATCCGTACAATAGAATCTGTAACAGGAGTGGATTTAATTATCGATGATACTCCAGAAGCAATTGTTTTATCATCTTTTGATCCTTTAAGAAGAGAAATAGCTAGAATTACTATTGAATCTTTGATTAAAGATGGTAGAATACATCCTGCGAGAATTGAAGAATTATATGATAAAACTTGTAAGGATATGAAGAAAAAAATAATAGAATATGGACAAAATGCATTATTTGAATTAGGTATAACTAAAATGGATCCAGAACTTATTGAGTTAATTGGTAGATTACAATTTAGAACAAGTTATGGACAAAATGCATTAAAACATTCTATGGAAGTTGCACAACTTGCTGGTATTATGGCAGGAGAACTTGGAGAAAATGAAATGTTTGCTAAAAGAGCGGGACTACTTCATGATATTGGTAAATCAATTGACCATGAGATTGAAGGAAGCCATGTTGAAATAGGAGCAAACCTTGCTAAAAAATATAAGGAAAGTGAAGTTGTTATAAATGCAATTGAATCACATCACGGAGATACAGAAGCAAAAAGTATTATTGCAGAACTTGTCGCAATTGCAGATGCTTTATCAGCATCTCGTCCTGGAGCTAGAAATGATTCATTAGAAAATTATGTACAAAGATTACACGATTTAGAAAATATCGCTAATGATCAAAAAGGTGTAGATACAGCTTTCGCAATGCAAGCAGGTAGAGAACTTAGAGTAATTGTTAAACCAGAAGAAATAAATGATTTAGAAAGTCATAAAGTTGCTCGTGATATTAAAAATCGTATTGAAGAAGAATTGCAATATCCCGGGACAATTAAAGTTACTGTAATAAGAGAAACAAGAGCAATTGAAGAAGCTAAATAGTTTCTTCTTTTTTTTCTTAAAAAGGCTTGTATTTATTAATAAAATATGATATTATTAATAACGTGATCCGCTGATTGTATAATTTAATGTTCATGATCATAGATTAGATAAAGGAGAGTGACATTGTGAATTTAGTTGAAAAAATTACTAAAAAACAAATCAGAACTGATTTACCAGAATTCAGAGTTGGAGATACAGTTAGAGTTGATATTAAAATTGATGAAACTGATGCTTCAGGTAAAAAGAAATCAAGAATTCAAGCTTTCGAAGGTTTAGTTATGGCAATTCAAGGTTCTGGAATAAGTAAAACTTTTACAGTTAGAAAAGTTTCTGGAAACGTTGGAGTTGAAAAAACTTTACCAGTTAATTCACCAAGAATTGATATGATAACTGTAGTTAGAAAAGGTAAAGTAAGACAAGCTAAATTAGGTTATATTAGAAAGTCTTCTAAAACACCAAAGATTAAAGAAAGAGTATAAGATAAGGCTTAAGCCTTATTTTTGTTAAGGTGATAAAATGAAAAAAATTTTAAAAGAATTATATCCTTATGTAGTAATAGTTGTGGTAGTAGTTCTTTTTAGAACGTTTATAGCTACCCCTGTACGTGTTGATGGGTCATCTATGGATTCTACACTAAAAAATGGAGAAATACTTATATTAAATAAACTTGATAGAAGTTATGAAAGATTTGATGTAGTCGTTGTAGATATAGAAGTAGATGGGAAAAAATCTAAACTAGTAAAAAGAATAATTGGATTACCAGGAGAATCTATAGAATATAAAGATAATCAATTATATATAAATAATGAAGTTATAAAAGATGTCGCACCATCAAGAACAAATGATTTTTCATTAAAAGAGTTATATAACATAAATAAACTTCCTGAAGATTGTTATTTTGTTATGGGGGACAATAGAAAATATTCAAGAGATAGTAGAGATTATACAGTGGGTATAATAAAAAAAGAAGATATAGTAGGTACTACCACATTAAGAATATTTCCTTTAGATAAAATAGGTAAATTTAATTAGTGCTAGAAATAGTGCTTTTTATTATTTTGTGGTATAATTTAGGTGGTAGATTTATGAGTGCAAATAGAGGGAAAGAAGGATTTATAAAAAACAAATTAATATAGATTAGCGCACAGGAAAAATTTATATTAAAGACTTTAAATATAATAAATGAACAATAATTTTGAAGGAGGACTTTATATGTCATATCAAAGTAGAAAAATTAGGGAATTATTTGAATCGTTAAAAGTTTATTCGGACAATAAAGATATATATATATCTAAAATAATTGAGAATGTGATGTTTATTCTTATTAATAGAAGAGCAGTTAAAACAGATAATTTAGATAAAAGAAGAATAGAGTCTTTTTCAAATTATATAAAAGATATTTTAAATCAGCTTTATGAAGATTATATTGAAAGAAAAGGAAGTAAGAACAATGTTGGACAAGACATTGAATATGTTGGTTTGGGTTTTACTTTTATTACATTCAGAGTAGGAGATAATGTTATAAAATTTGGTAAAAGTGAACAAACCATTCCTCCGACCACATTGGAATCTCGATATCAAGTTCCTCTTTATATTAGAGAAAGTTATGAAATAACTAATAGAATTCATTTTAGAGTTGAAGTTGCACCTTATGTAGATACCTCTAATATTACTTATGAAGATTTATATAAAACTTATAGTAACATTAGAGATTTAGGATATATTTGGAATGATCCTAAAGAAGAAAATATGGGTAGAATCATTAATGTTGATGGCTGTAAGATTGGTGGTAAAACTTATTTGCCATCACAACAATTAAAAAAAGGTGACTTGGTTTTAATAGATTTAGATGATATTGCTTATGTTGGTGAGGAAACTAGCGATATTATATTAGAGGAAATATCTACTATGTCATATAACAGAAATGTATATATATTTGAAACTAGACATATGAAAGAAAAAGGGGAAAAAATAACTAATAAAAACATTAAATGGTGAAGATTTATTTTTAAAATTAACAAACATATTATAAAACTTAAATATTAATCAAAAAATGTTATTGTTAAAACAAAAAGGAAGTGATTAAAATGGAAAATCGACAAAATTCTACAAATATCAACTGGGTAATGGAAGAATAAGAAAAAATACTCACAATTCCTTATAAAATAGGACAAAAATTATTATTTCTTTTTACATTATTTTGATTATTCTAACTAAAAAAAATGATAAAAATGGGGTAATGGAAAAACAAGAAAAACTTTTTTTAAAATGTTGGGAAGTGATTAATAATGGATGAACAATTAATAAAAGATGAGAAGAAAACTCCATCTGTTACTATAAAAAATATTGAATTTAATGAAGGAACAAAAATCTCGTTAGATCCAGATGATATTGTTGTTTTTGTTGGAGCAAATAATGTTGGTAAAAGTAGAGCATTGAAAGATATAATTGCAGACATAACTGAATCAACTATTCAAAATGTAATAATAAATAAAATTGAATATAATGTAGAAAACTTTGAATGTGAGAGTATGAAAAATTTTTTTGCCACACATTTTACGAAAGACCAAAATAATCATTATAATGTTCAAATGTCAGATGTATCTTCTCATTGTTATAGTGATGATAACTTTAAAAATATTGATGAAACATCAAAATACTTTTATAGAGTATTATTTACCTTTTTATCAACAGAAAGTAGATTAGATATCACTAAACCAATAAGACTTAATTATTCAATTGATAGATATAATTTTAACATAATGAATATCCTTGAAACTAACAAAGAAGCAATAACATTATTAAATAGATTTTTATTATTAGGGTTTAATAAAGCAGTTGAAATAGATAATAAATTACAAAATGGTGATTTCATTAAGAAATATAAAATCGGAAATGAACAAGAAATAAAAGATATTATTGAACTTGACAAAAGAAGCTCAGCCAAAAAATTAAAGATGTTAGAGAATTTAAACGAACAAGGTGATGGTATTAGAAGTGCTGTTGCTGTTTTAGCATCTCTAATTGTTAATGAACATTCATTATATTTAATAGATGAGCCCGAAACTTTTTTACATCCTCCTCAAGCTAGACTACTTGGGAAAAACATTGTTGAATTATCAAAAAACAAACAATGTTTTATATCAACACATAATATTGATCTAATAAGGGGATTATTAGAAAACGGTTCGTCTAGAATAAAGATAGTAAAAATTGACAGAATGGATAATACAAATAAATTTCATGTTTTAGATAATGAATCAATTACTAAAATTGCTAATGATAAGAATTTAAAATATTCAAATATTCTTAATGGCTTATTTTATAAACAAGTGGTATTGTGTGAAAATGAAAGTGACTGTAAATTTTACTCAGTTATATTAGAACATCTAGACAGTAATACATATCAAAATACATTGTTTTGTGCAGTAGGTGGAAAAGACCAATTTAAATTAATAATTCCTTTATTGAAAAAATTAGGAATAAATTATTTGATTGTTGCTGATATTGATTTAATAAATGATAAAACAAAATTAAAGCAGTTAATAAATTCTATAGAAAATGATGAATATAATAAGATAGCTAGTTTACACAATGATTTTTTAAATGAATTTCAGGAAAAAAGTGATTCTTTGATAAAAAAACAAGCAACCATTAAACAAGAAATAGAAGAAATCTTTAATACTGACGAATATATGTCAACAGAAGCAGCAGAAAAGATTAAAGCTATATTAAAGAAAATTAATAGTTTAAAACTATTAAAAGAAGGTGGAAAATTTATTCTCCCTGCTGGAGAGTGCACAATTAAATTTAATCAAATTCAACAATTTTTAAAGGAAAATAGTATATATATTGTGGAATGCGGAGAAATAGAGAGATTTATTCCTGAAATTGATATGCATGGAAATTCATGGGTAGAAGCAGTCTTTGAAAAATATAAAGATTTAAATGATAGTAAGTATAATAGTGTAAAAGATTTTATTAAGGAAATATTTAAAATACCTAATTAGATTAATATAAATGGAGATATAATGAAAAAATTTAAAGTAGCAGGATATATTAGATTATCTAAAGAAGATAAAATTAAAGATGAATCAAATAGTGTTACTAATCAAAAATTAATAATTACTTCATATATTGAAAAAAATGAAGATTTAGAACTTATTGATTTTTATATAGATGATGGATATTCAGGTACAACATTTGATAGACCAGAATATAAAAGAATGTTTAAAGATATAGTAGATGGACAAGTAAATACAGTAATAGTAAAAGATTTGTCAAGGTTTGGAAGAAATCATATACAATCAGATGATTATATAGAAAACATTCTTCCTGGATATAATGTTAGATTTATTTCAATCATTGATGAGATAGATAGTTTTAAAAATCCAAAATCAGTAAGTAGTATTGCTGTTCCATTAAAGAATTTAATGAATGACCAATATGCAAGAGATATTTCTGAAAAGGTTAGGTCAACTTTAAAAGTAAAGCAATTAAATGGAGAATTTATTGGCGTAACAGCACCTTATGGGTATTTAAAAAATCCTAAAGATAAACATAAATTCATTATAGATAAAGAAGCATCTTATATTGTAAAGAAAATATTTAATATGATACTTTTAGGTAAGAGCAGAAAAGAGATAGCAGAACATTTAAATAATAAAAATGTGCTAACTCCAAGTTTGTATAAATTAAGTAAAGAAAATACAACTAGTGAAGATTTAATATATTCTAAGAAATGGAATTCTGAAATAGTAAATAGAATATTAAGAAATGAAACATATACAGGAACATTAATTCAAAATATTAAAACAAAACCGAATTATAGAACTGATAAGTTAATTGATGTAAATAAAGATGAATGGATAATAACTGAAAATCATCACGAACCAATAATAAGTAGAGATAAATTTGATAAAGTACAACAAATATTAAATAGAAAAACAAAGGTAAATAAAAATGCTGATATTGATTTGTTTTCAGGTTATTTAAAATGTTCACATTGTGGAAGTGGTTTAATAATCAAAAAGAGTAAGAATCAAGTATATTACTATTGTAGTTCTTATATAAAAGAAAAAAGTTGTTTGAAATATTCTATAAATAAAAAGAAATTAGAACAAATGGTAAAAGATGAACTAATTAAAAACTTTAATATAGAACACTTAGATAGAAAAGTATTAAATGAATTAATAGATATGATTTATATTATAGATAAAAATAATATAAAAATTGAATTTAAAAATATATGATATAATATATAAGAAAACTTTTAATTAGTTTTATAAAAACAAGTAGGGGGAAAATCAAATGCAAGATATACAAAATGGATGTTATGATGTTTGTACTAACTGTTTTACTGGTGGAAATTGTTGTTCTTCGTTTGATAGAGTTAATGCCCCAGTATTAAATAAACAAGAATTAATACAACTAAGAGAAGTTTTGAAAAGTGATAAATTCTATGATGTTGTTGATGATAATTTGTATAAAATAAGATTAAATAATAACGAATGTATTTTTTTAAAAAATGGAAGATGTTCGATTTATAATTACAGACCATTAGATTGTAAATTATACCCATTTGATATTATAAAAAAGGATTCAAAATATTATCTTATTTTATATCAGTTAGGGTGCATTGAAGAATATACAGTAGTAGATAATTTTGATTGTCTTGATGATTTGGTTGATAAGATAAAACCTTGGATAATAGACTATACAGATGATAGAAATTATACAAAAATGAAAAGATTAAAATATAAAGTAATAAAAGAAATAAAGGAGTGATAATATGAGCGAAGAAAAAAGTTTTCCTAAGACTTCGATTAACTGGTATCCAGGTCATATGGCTAAGACAAAACGATTAATAAGTGAAAATATAAATTTAATAGATGTTGTATATGAAGTAATAGATGCAAGAATGCCTTATTCTTCTAAAATAAAAGACATAGATAATTATATAAAAAATAAAAAAAGAATACTTATTATGACTAAAATAGATTTATGTGATATGGATGAAACTAATAAATGGATTAAGTATTATGAATCTTTGGGACATACTGTAATTGGTTTAAACTTAGAAAAAAATACTAGTTTAAATAATTTAATAAACATAACTAATAAACTTATGGAAGAAGAAAATCAAAAAAGATTAGATAAAGGCATGTCTAAAAGAAAAATAAGGGCTTTAGTGGTGGGAATACCTAATGTAGGTAAAAGCACTTTAATAAATAGATTAGTTGGTAAAAAAGTGGCTAATGTAGGTAATAAGCCTGGAGTAACTAAAAATCTTAATTGGATAAGAGTAAACAGTGATATAGAGCTTATGGATTCACCAGGTATACTTTGGCCAAAACTTGATGAAGAAAAAGTTGCTTTAAATCTTGCTAGTTTAACTGCTATAAAAGAAGAAATACTTCCTATAGATAGAGTAGTTATTTATATATTAAATACTTTAGATAAACACTATAACGATATATTAAAAGAAAGATATGGTATAGATAAAGTAGATAATGAAGAAATAGAAGAAACTTTAGAAGCAATTGGTAGAAAAAGAGGTTGCTTAGTTCGTGGTGGCGTAGTTGATTACGATAAAGTTTATAATGTAGTTATAAATGATATAAAAACAGGAGCATTGAAGGGAATTACATTTGATAGATATGAATAAAAATATGTTAGTTTTAGCCTATTTAGGTGACAGTATATATGAAACTTATATTAGGAAATATTTAATAGATAAAGGTATTTCAAAAGTGAAAGAATTACAAAGTGAATCTATAAAATATGTAAGTGCAAGAGCGCAAGCCGATTATTTAAAAGAAATGATTAATAACAATTTTTTTGACGAACAAGAATTAAATATAATTACATGCGCTAGAAATCATAAAAGTAATCATAAACCTAAAAATTGTGATATAATTACATATAAGAATGCCACTGGATTAGAAGCTTTAATAGGATATTTATATTTAGAAGAAAAAGTAGATAGAATAGATAAAATAGTAAACTATATACTAGGGAGGTAATTATGCTTGTATTTGGAAAAAATGTTGCTTTAGAATATTTAAATAGTGATAAAAAAATATATAAGGCGTTTATACAAAATAATTTTAATGATTACGATTTAATAAATAAGGTAAAATATAAAAATATAAAATTTCAAACACTCACTAAGTTTGATATGGATAAAAAAGTTAGTGGATTACACCAAGGTATAATTCTTGATGTAGAAGATTATAAGTATGCTGATATATATGATATTATAAGTGAAAATGATAGTTTAATTGTAATGCTTGATCATATAGAGGATCCTCATAACTTTGGTGCTATTATACGTTCGTGTGAAGCGGCAGGAGTAGAAGGAATAATTATTCCTACAGATAGAAGTGTAGAAGTAAATTCAACAGTAATAAAAACTAGCGTAGGTACTACAGAAAAAATGAAAATTGCTAGAGTTACTAATTTAAATAGTACGATTAAAATTTTAAAAGATAAAGGCTATTGGATATTTGGTACTGATATGGACGGAACTGATTATACTAAGTTAGATTACAAAGGTAAAACTTGTATAATATGTGGCAATGAAGGATCTGGTATGTCTAAACTGGTAAGAGAAAATTGTGATTTTATTGCTAGTATACCAATGCAAGGAGAAGTAAATAGTTTAAATGCATCAGTTGCTACAGCAATAATAATTTTTGAAGCAGTTAAACAAAGGATGTAAAAATAGAAAGGAAGCAATTATGGAATATAAAGATTTCAATGATTATGAGCTATTAAGTTATATAGCTGAAGGTAATGAAGAAGCAAACAATATAATTATAAAAAAATATGAACCATTAATAAATAAAATAGCCATAAAAATGCTTCCATATTGTAAAAATAATGGTTTAGAAAAAAGTGATTTAGTTCAAGAAGGAATGATAGGACTAAATCATGCTATAGAAAGATATCATGAACAAAAAGACGTGTTATTTTATACGTATGCTAAAAAATGTATAGAAAGAAAGATAATAAGTGTAGTAATATCTTCCAATAGAAATAAAAATAAAATATTAAATGAATCAATATCCTATGATGATGATGAAAATCTACTTCTTAGATTTATTAAATCAGAAACTCCTAGTCCAGAAGAAGAAATAATAAGTATAGAGTTAGAAGAACGCTTATTACAAAAAATAAAAGGAGTATTAACCGATTTAGAAGATCAAGTGTTCTCGCTTCTTATATGTGGATTTAAATATAAAGAAATATCTAAAATATTAGATAAAGATATGAAATCTATAGATAATACTATACAAAGGATAAAAGTAAAAATAAAAAATATTTTAAAAGATAAATAAAAAATATGATATAAATATATTAACAAAATTGTTCAAAAAGCACTATTTAGTGCTTTTTTCTTTTTTAAAAATGTTGTATAATTATTATAGATTGTAGGTGGAACATGAATTTATTTAAACAAATTTATAAACAAATAAAAAAATACGATAAAATAGTAATTGCTAGACACGTAGGTGCTGATCCCGATGCTTTAGGTAGTACATTAGGATTAAAGGAAGTAATATTAAATACTTTTCCCAACAAGCAAGTTTATGTAGTAGGTGCTCCTGCTGCTAGACATAGATATATAGGTATTCTTGATAGATTTACGGATGATATGTATGAAGATTCATTGTTAATAGTATTAGATACCCCTAATGTCAGCAGAATAGATGGGGTAGATATAGATAAATTTAAATATAAAATAAAAATAGATCATCATCCATTTATAGAAAAGTATGCTGATATAGAGTTAATAGATGAGACATCTAGTAGTGCTTCTCAATTGATTGTTGAATTAGTAGTAAATACTAAATTAAAATTAAATAAAGAAGCCGCAGAAAAATTATTTATAGGCATAGTAGGGGATACGAATAGATTTATGTATTATTATACAACTCCTAAAACTTTTGATTTAGTATCTTATATGTTAGAACAAACTAATTTAGATTTTACAAATTTATATGAAAATATGTATATGAGAACACTCCATGATTTAAGATTTCAAAGCTACGTTATTAATAATCTAACACTCACAGAAGACGGGTTTGGTTACTTAAAACTAGAACAGGATGTTTTAGATGAATATGGAATTGATGCCTCAACTGCGGCTAACGTAGTAAATGTATTAACTTATATAGATGGTATGTATGCATGGGCAATATTTGCTTATGATAAGGGTAATGATAATATAAGAGGATCCATTAGATCTAGGGGACCAATTATAAATGAAGTTGCTGCTAATTATAATGGTGGAGGCCATATATATGCGTCAGGTGTTAGATTAAAAGATTTTGATGTAGCAAATGATATAATAACTGATTTAAATGAAGTTTGTAAAAAATATAAAGAGGAAAAGAATATTTAGAGGTGAATATGAAAAATAAGGGTTTTACTTTAATAGAATTATTAGGAGTAATAATAATTTTAGCTTTACTTATGATAATAGTATTTCCAAGCATAGTTAATTCAGTTAAAAATTCATCTAATAAAACAGACGATTTAACAAAGGAATTGATATATAATGCTGCTGATTTATTTATAGATCAACACATAAATGATTTTCCTAAAATGAGTGGAAGTAAATACTCAATATTGTTAAGTGATTTAGTAGAAGAAGGTCTGTTAACTGGCCCTATAAAACTATCGGGTAGTGATGCTGACATAACAAATAACAAATGTATTCAAGTAACTTATCAAAGTGATTATATATATGAATTAAAAGATAGTGGTACTTGCAAAGAAATAATAAAGTATATTTTACCTAGTGAATATAAACAAGTAGAATATATAAGTGGTATACAGCCAAATGGAACAACGAGGACAGCGGGCATAGATTTAAATTGTACTTGGCAAGAAGTAAGCAAAATAAATCTTAAGATGCAGTTTTTAACACTCTCAGAAAACCAATATGGATCTATGATATTCAAAAGTAAAACAGCAAGTGTTGAAAGTTCAACTCCATATATTTACAGCGCAACAAACGAGATAAGTTTTGTAGGAATTGGTGGTAGTGTAACGAATAATTATACTAAAGAACAACTTACAAATAAGGGAACAAAGAAATTAGAAATATTAATTAATGCTAATACTGATTCTTCAAATATATATTTTGGCAGTTGGAATGATGTAACTTTTTCTAAAAATTGGCAAATTGAATATTTAAAAGTATATAATACTGAAAATAAATTAATTAGAAATTTAGTTCCTTGTTATCGTATATCAGATGATGTAATAGGCTTGTATGATTTGATAGATGGTAATTTCTATACTAATTCAGGTACAGGTGTTTTTGAAAAAGGAAATAATGTTTAGTCAATGAATTGTCATTGACTTTTTATTATAAAATATAGATTTTGTAATAAAAACATGATAAAATTATTATGGTGACGATATGAAAAAAAGTATTAGAGATTTTGATTTAAATAATAAAAGAGTAATAATTAGGGTGGATTTTAATGTACCTATTAAGGATAATAAGATATTAGATGATAATAGAATAGTTATGAGTTTAAAAACTATTAAGTATGCGATAGAAAATAAAGCTAAAGTAATATTAATGAGCCATTTAGGCAGAGTTAAAGAACAAAGTGATAAAGATACTAAATCTTTAAAAAAAGTTGCAGAAAGATTAAGTGAATTATTAGATCAAGAAGTTATTTTTATAAATAACACTAGAGGTGATGAATTAGAGGCTGCTATTAAAAATTTAAAAAATGGACAAATATTACTTATGGAAAATACTAGATTTGAAGATTTAGATGGTAAGAAAGAATCTGGTAATGATTTAGAATTAGGTAAGTATTGGGCCTCTTTAGGAGATATTTTTATAAACGATGCATTTGGTACTTCTCATAGAGGACATGCTTCTAATGTAGGTATAGCAAGTAATTTAGAAAGTGGTATTGGTTTTTTAATAGAAGAAGAATTAGATAAATTAAGTTTAGTTATAAATAATCCTAAAAAACCATTTGCAGTGATACTAGGTGGGGCTAAAGTAAGTGATAAAATAGGTGTAATAAAAAATTTAGTAGATAAATGTGACTATATAATAATAGGTGGTGGAATGGCTTACACATTCTTAAAAACGCAAAACTATAATATAGGTAATTCGTTACTTGATAGTAACTCGTTAGATTTTTGTAGAGATATGCTAGATAAATATAGTAATAAGATTATATTACCGATTGATTCTATAGTATCAAAAGAATTTGATAAAGATGTTACATTAAAAAATAATAATAATTTTGATAATGATGATATAGGATTAGACATAGGTGATAAATCTATAGAATTATTTAAAAATAAATTAAGTAGTTGTAAAACTGTAGTTTGGAATGGGCCTGTTGGTTATTCAGAAATAGAAAAGTATTCAAAAGGTACGAAAGAAATATTAAAATATTTAAGTGAAAGTGATAAAACAGTTGTAATAGGTGGTGGAGATACTGCATCTGCAGCAATTAATTTTGGTTATAAAGAAGTATTTACACATATTTCAACTGGAGGAGGAGCATCTTTAGAACTATTAGAAGGCAAAGTTTTACCTGGAATAGATATAATAGATGATAAATAGTATGAAAAAGAAGTTAAATAAAAAATTAAACATTATAATTTTAATAATTATAACTATATTAGTGTTATTTTTTTCTTTAAAAGATAATTTTTTAGAAACTTTAACACAAATTTTTACTATGAATATTTGGTATATATTAATTGCTTTAATATTTTTAATATTGTTTTGGTTATTTAGAAGTTATCCAATATATACATTTTGTAAAAAAATAAATAAAGATTTTAAGTATTTATCTGCAGTACAACTTACTTTAAGAACACAATTTTTTAATGCTGTAACACCATTCGCTACAGGAGGACAACCTTATCAAATATTTTATTTAAAACAATTAGGAATAGACTATGCGTCTTCTACTAGTGTTGTTATACAAAATTTTATAGTATATCAAATAGCTCTAGTATTTCTTGGTATAGTTGCTCTAATTATCAATCAAATATTTAATATATTTAAGAATGCTGAACTTTTACAACGATTAATTGCTTTAGGTTTTATAATAAATGCTTTAGTAATAATACTTTTATTTGTAGTTGCGTTTTCTAAAAAACTTAATAAAGTTATTATTAGTTTTGGAATAAAGGTTTTAACAAAATTAAAACTAGTTAAAGATAGAGAAAAGAAATTAAAAGAGTGGGATGAATATATAAATAAGTTTAATAAATGCGCAAATGTTCTTTTAGAAGATAAAAAAACATTTATATTAAATATACTTTATAATTTTTTAGCTCTTTGCAGTTTATATTTGATACCATTATTTGTTCTATATTCTATGGGTAACTTTACTGCGTTTACTGCAGGTATTTCTATAATTTCATGTGCTTATATAATGATTATAGGATCATTTGTACCTATACCGGGGGCTACAGGTGGTATTGAATTTGGATTTATACAATTTTTTGGTAATTTTATTACAGGAAGTAAACTATCTGCTATGATGCTTGTATGGAGATTTATAACATACTATTTTGCTATGATAGTAGGCGCTATTGCTTTAAATATCAAGAAGGTGAAATAATGAGAATAGGTATATTTTCAGATGCTTGGGAACCATACATAAGTGGTTTAGTAACAAGTGAAGTTATGCTTAAAAATGCTTTAGAAAAAATGGGACATGAAGTATATGTGGTAACTGCTAACTTAGAATCATTTACTTATGAATGGGATGAAAAAAATAAAGTATATAAAATACCTGGTATTCCTACTGGAATATATGATTCTAGATTAACAGGAATTTATCCGATTAAAGCAATAAAAATGATAAAAAGTTGGGATTTGGATATAATACACTCTCAAATGGAGTTTGCTATAGGTACATTTGCTAGAATATTTGCTAAACAATTTGATATACCTATAGTTCATACATATCACACCATGTATGAAGATTATATTCATTATATAACAAAAGGTTACTTTGATGGACCTAGTAAAAAAATAGTAGAATATTTAACTAAGTTTTATTGTGATAAAACAATAGATGAATTAATTGTCCCTACCAAAAAAACTTATGATTTATTTAAAGAAAAATATAAATATGAAAGAAATGTTCATATAATACCAACTGGTATTGAAATAGATAGATTTTATAAAGAAAAAATAGATTTATTCAAAATAAATAATAAAAAAACTGAATTAGGGATTACTAGTGATGACTTAGTTATTTTGTTTGTTGGAAGAGTTGCTTCTGAAAAAAATATAGATTTCTTAATAAATAATCATTCTCAAATACTTAAGAAAAATAAGAACGTTAAGTTATTGATAGTGGGTGATGGTCCTGATTTAGAAGAATATAAGAAACTAGCAAAAAAACAAAAAATAGATAATAGAGTTATATTTACAGGAAAAGTACCTTGGGAAGATATTCCAATCTATTATGCTTTAACTGATATATTTGTAACTGCTTCTCATACCGAAACACAAGGTTTAACTGTAGTAGAGGCAATGGCGGCTTCTGTCCCTGTAGTTGCTTTAAATGATGAAAGTTTTAGAAATACAGTTATAGACGGTCTTACAGGTTTTTTATTTAAAAATAAAAAAGAATATATAAGTAGAATGAATGAATTAATTCTTGATAAACAAAAAAGAATAAATATGGGTAATCAAGGTAGAGTTAATTCAGAAGCATATTCCTCTAAATATTTTGCTGAAAGGGTTCTCCAAGTATACAAAACAGCTTTAAAGGGTAAGCCATTAAAACAAGATAAAACTTTCTTTAATAGAGTCAAAAATATAATAAAAAGAGGTTTACATGGAAAATAAATTAATAGTTGGAAATATAAAGATGAATATGAGATTTGGTGAACTTGCTAACTATTTAAATCATTTTAAAAATATAAAAGGCAAGAATATAATTATATGTCCTAGTTATATCTACATTCCTTATTTTTTGAATTATAATTTTATAGTAGGAAGTCAAAATGTATGTGCTTATGAAGATGGCGGATATACAGGAGAAGTATCTGCTAGACAGCTTGCTAGTATAGGGGTTAAATACACTATAGTAGGACATAGTGAAAGAAGAATAAAATTAAATGAAAGTAATTTAGAAATAAATAAAAAAGTAAAAAATGCTTTGGATTCTAAATTAAAAGTAATTCTTTGTATAGGTGAAACACTAGAAGAATCTAAGTTGCTTAGAAAGGAAATAGTTTTAAAAAGACAGATAAGAGATGCATTATTTGATATAAAAGATTTATCTAACGTAGTAATTGCTTATGAACCTGTATGGAGTATTGGTACAAATAAAATACCAAATAAAGAAGATTTAGTTTATACACTAGAGTATATAAAACAACTGGTTAAAGACTTATATAAAACAAATATTAAGGTTATATATGGTGGTAGTATAAATGAAAAAAATATTGATAGTATAAAAGACATAGAAGAATTAGATGGATTTTTAATAGGATCTGCTAGTATTAATCCAATGAAATTTATAGAAATAATAGAAAAAATATCTTAGACTTATTTCGACAATATTCGACAAATATAGACAAAACTAGCTAAAATAAACTCTAGAAGCTTTATGATGTATGTTGTATAATTATTATAGAAAAGGAAGATGATTATGAACAAAATAAAGGTTCTTATGATAGACGACAATGTGCAGTTAATAGAAGCAGTAAAAGAGTATTTTAAAAGTAGTAAATTGATAGAAATTATTGCGTCAGCTAATGATGGCATAGAAGGTATTAAATCAATAGAAAATGAAATTTATGATGTAATAATACTAGATTTAATAATGCCTAAAAAAGATGGATTATATGTTCTTGATGAAATGAAGAAAAGAAATATAAATAAGAAAGTTATAGTTGCTACTAGTTATAATACACAAGAAGTAATCAGAGAAGTATCAGATTATGGAGTAAATTATTATATATTAAAACCTTTTGATTTTGATGATTTAGAAAAGAGAATATTGGATTGTTGTAATAAGAAAAAAGAAGGTAAAAATATAGATTTACACTATAATAATCTTCAAATAAGTATAACTAAAATTTTGCACGAATTAGGAATACCATCTCATATAAAAGGATATCAATATATAAGAGATGGAGTAGGCTTGATATTTGATAATCCTGAAATGATAGGCGGAATAACTAAAGAGTTATATCCTGAACTTGCAAACAAATTTGATACTACAGTATCTCGTGTAGAAAGAGCAATCCGTCATGCGATAGAAGTTAGTTGGAATAGAGGAAATTGGGATTTAATGGAAGAAATATTTGGTAATAGTGTAGATATAGATAGAGCTAAACCAACCAATTCAGAGTTTATAGTTACAGTAGCAGATAAATTAAGATTAGATTATCATAGAGTTCGATAAAATATCGAACTTTTTAATTTAATTTTTAAAAAAATACATAGAAATATTTTTTTTTAACTTTAAATGTGTTAAACTATATATAGATTGGAGGATTAGTTATGAGTGTACTACCTGCGGATACATTTATTGTTGTAAATAAAACAACATTAAGTGATAAAGATAGAAATTTACTTATTCTTTTATATCAACCTATAGTAGGTTCTACTAGTATAAGTTTATATTATACACTCTGGTCTTATTTAGATAAATCAGAATTAATGTCTAATGAATGGACTCATCACCACATCCTCAGGGACATGATGATCAGTAATACTGAGCTCAGTGAATCAAAAGAAAGATTAGAAGCAATCGGTTTAATAAAGACTTATATGAAAAAAGGTAATATAAATAATTATGTATATGAATTATATTCTCCTGTTAATGCGAATGAGTTTATAAATAATCCGTTACTTAATATTGCTTTATTTAATGCAGTAGGTAAGTTAGAATACGAAAGAATAGTAAACTATTTTAGAATACCTAAAATAAATTTAAGGGAGTATGAAGATGTTACTAAAAAGTTTAGTGATGTATTTGCTTACTCAAGTACTCCTCTGAATGATAATTTAATTTATGACATAAAAAAGTCTAGTCATAGAAATTTAGAATTGTTAAGTAAAATAGATATAAATACAATATTTAGTTTAATAAGCGATGAAATATTAAACAAAAAGTCAATAACTAAAGATATGAAAGAGTTTTTATATAAAATATCTTATATATATAATTATGATAATGATGATATGATAGAGTTAATTAGAAACTCAACAACTGAAAAACATACTATAGATAAAAAATTACTACAAGAGAATGCAAATAAATATTATAGATATGATAATATGGGCAAACTTCCTAGTATTATCTATAAAAATCAACCAGAATACTTAAGAAAAGAAAACTTGGATACATCTAACAGATCTAGAATGATTCATTTATTTGAAACTACTAGTCCATATGATTTTATTAATAGCAAATATAAAACTGGAAATCCAACAAGCAGTGATTTAAGTATAATCTCTTATTTATTAATTGATTTAAATCTAAAACCTGGAGTAGTTAATGTGCTTGTTGATTATGTTTTAAAAATAAATAACAATAAACTTATTAAATCTTTTGTAGAAGTAATCGCTGCTCAATGGAGTAAGAGTGGGATAGAAACAGTGGAAGCAGCTATGGAGATAGCAGAAAAAGAATACAAGAAGAAAAAGAATACTACTCATAAAGTAACTAATAAAGAAAAAAATACTCCTGATTGGTTCAACAAAGATATAAAAGAAAATATTGCTAGTGATGAAGAAATAAAAAAATTAGAAAGTCGTATGAAAAGAGGTTAGTTTATGCATAATGTACTTGAGAATTTAGAAATAGATGAATTAAATAAAATTGATTTGGATACAGAATATGAACAAGCTAAAAAGGATTCCAATTTTAAAGCAATTACTAAAAATTTAAAATTAAAAGATGATGTATTAAAAAAATATACTTCTTTATTGGAAGAGTGTAGTGGTGAATACGAACACTGTAAAAACTGTAAAGGATTGCTTGATTGTTTGAATAAGGTAGAAGGTTTTTGCTATTTACCAGTAAATATAGATGGTAATTTAAGTTTTACTTATAAACCTTGTAAATATAAAGAAGCGATGGATAAAAAAAATAAACACTTAGATAATGTAAAATTTTTCAATACTCCAGAATATGTTAAGGATGCTTCTTTAGATAGTATTTATAAAACTGATAAAAATAGATTTCAAGTTATAAATTATTTAATGGATTTTCTTGATGAATATGAAGAAAAGAAACGAGGTAAAGGACTCTATCTACACGGTAATTTTGGATGTGGTAAAACATATTTAATAGCTGCTATTTTTAATGAACTTGCTAAAAGTGGTAATAAGAGTAGTATTATATTTTGGCCTGAGTTTTTAAGAGGGGCATTTTATGATGACTTTAGAGAAAAATTTGAATATGTAAAAAAAGTACCACTTCTTCTTATAGATGATATAGGAGCAGAAGGGTTAACTGCTTGGAATAGAGATGAAATACTTTGCCCGTTATTGCAATATAGAATGGATAATAATTTAACAACTTTCTTTACTTCTAATTTAAATTTGAAAGAATTAGAAAGTCATTTATCTAATTCAAAGAGTGGAGTAGATGAGGTTAAAGCAAGAAGAATAATATCTAGAATAGAACAATTAACTACTGATTTAGAGATGATAAGTAAAAATTTAAGAAAATAATTGTATTTAGTATATAATAGGTGATCTATATGAAGACGTTTGAAGAACAACATAAAAGAGCTTTAATAGAAATAATAGGGAAAAATAGAATAAAACAGAAGTAATTCTGTTTTTCTGTTGGAAAAAATTAAAATAAATGTTATAATTATTATGTATTAATAACAAAATAAGGGATTGGAAAAGTGGTGATAATGTGTATGATTTAGGACCATATTTTAAGTTTGATTTAAATAAATCAACTGCGAATAAAGAATGTATATTTAAGGGAAATAATTATAGAATAACTGTAATTACAGAAAGATTGGTTCGACTTGAATATAATGAAAATCAAATGTTTGAAGATTATCCTACAGAACTTGTTTGGTATAGAAATTTTCCAAAACCAGACTTTATTATAAAAGAGAGTAGTAAAATATTAAATATAACTACTAAATATTTTGAATTAACATATGTTAAGGGAAAAAAGTTTAGCTCTAATAAACTAACTCCTATGAAAAATTTAAAAATAAAACTTTTTAATACTGATAAGATATGGTATTATGGACATCCGGAAGTTAGAAATTATGATACAAGTGCATTTAATATAGATGATACAAAAGAAAAAATATTTAAAAAAAGTTTGTATTCTTTGGATGGGTTTGTTTCAATTGATGATTCAAAATCATCGCTTATTCTTGAAAATGGTTCATTTAAGAAAAGAGATAATGCCGGAGTGGATATTTATGTATTCTTGTATGATAAAGATTTTTATTACTGTTTAAATGATTACTTTATGTTAACAGGTTATCCACCTTTAATACCTAGATATGCTTTAGGTAACTGGTGGGATAAAAAAGAATTTTATAATGAATTTAGTATTGTTCATTTGCTTAAAAAGTTTGAAGAATATAATATACCATTATCTTTATTTACTTTAAATAAATGGCAAAAAGAAAATAATTTTGAATTTAATGAATTATATAAAGATCCTAAGGCGGTTATAAAATATTTAAAAACTAAGAACGTTAGGTTTGGTCTTTCTATAGAAGATCCAAAAGTATTTAAACCCAATACAGGATCATTTAATAAATTAAAAGAGTATTTATATCCTGATAAGTCAGGTAATATACCTTTTAACGTATATGATGCTAAAACAATAGATGCATTTTTAAAATTATTAATTCATCCTTTAACTGATATGGGAGTAGACTATTTCTCTTTAAATACATTTGATAAAAATGATTTGGAAAGACTTTCAATTTTAAAACATTATTTGTATTATGATAGTTTTAGATTTGAAAACAAAAGACCACTTATATCTGCTTATAATTATGTAACTGCACCCCATAGATATCCAATACTTTATGCAGGGAAATCAACTGTAAGTTGGGATACATTAAAGAAAATACCTTCATTTAATTCATCCTCTACTAATAATGGAGTAAGTTTTTGGAGTCATGATATAGGGGGAACTAGTGGTGGGATTGAAGATCCGGAACTATTTATAAGATCTGTTCAATTAGGAGTATTTAGTCCAATAATGAGATTAGGTGCAGATGACGGAAAATATTATAAAAGAGAACCTTGGAAATGGGGTTTAAAACCTAGAAAGATAACAATAGATTTCTTAAATCTAAGACATAAATTAATTCCTTACTTATACACGGAAGCATATAAATATTTTAAATATGGTAAACCTTTAATAGAACCTATTTATTATAAGTATCCTACTATGTATGATGATGAATTATATAAAGATCAATATTTCTTTGGATCTACATTTTTAGTTAGTCCAATTACAACAAAAAAAGATTATTTGATGAATAGAGTTATTCAAAAGTTTTATATTCCGGATGGAATTTGGTATGGTTTCTTTACTGGTAAACAATTTAAAGGAAATAAAAAATATGTGTCTTTCTATAGGGATCATGAATATCCTGTATTTGTAAAAGCGGGAGCAATTATTCCTATGACTTTAAAAGGTACTAATGATACAAGTTGTCCATCTAAAACTGAATTACAAATATTTCCTGGCGCTAGTAATACATATAGTATTTATGAAGATGATGGAGAATCTAATGCTTATTTAAGAGGAGATTATTTAATTACTAATGTTGAATTCATATATGAGAAAGATAATTATAAATTAACAATACTCCCTGTAGAAGGTAAAGTAGGTGTTGCTCCTTTAAAAAGATCTTATAAAGTAAGATTTAAAAATACTAAACCTACATCTAAAGTAACAAGTTATGTTTCAAGTACTCAAATAAATAATAATTGTTATAAAGATGAATCAGATTTAATTGTAGAAGTAGATAATATTCCATCTAATGAGCAATTAACAATTATTTGTAGTGGACAAGATATAGAAATAGAGGCGCTTAGAATACTTAGTGATGATATTGTATCTATAATAAGTGATTTACCGATTAAATCATCATTAAAACAAAAGATAGATAATATAATGTTCTCTAATGAATTAGATTTATCTAAGAAAAGAATTGCTATAAAGAAACTTGGTCATGAAAAAGAAAGTTTGGAGAAAAAATATATAATTTTATTATTAAAATTACTTGAATATATTAACGAAGTGTAATATAATACTAGTAATTGATAAAAAAAACGGAGAAGAAGAGTAGTAATAATTGATTTATTTTAAAGAGAGTTAGTGTTTGGTGTGAACTAACAAATAAAAATTATGAACTTACTTTGGAGTTTTATCGTTAACTGCGTTAAAGTTTTAAGGTGTATTTATACACGAATTAAGGTGGTACCACGAAAATAGATTCGTCCTTATATAGGAAGAATCTTTTTTTATTAGAAAGGATATTTTATGAGAGAATTAATTTTATATTTAATAACATTCGTTTTATCTTATTTGTTTTATGTAATATTTGTATTATGTAGAAAAAATGTATTAAAAAAATTTCCTAATGGAAAAGAAATGACATATTTAAAATTAAAGTATGGGATAACTGTAAACGAAAAAAACCTAAAGAAAATAGCTAATATTATTTTTTTGGTCAATTCATTTATTTTAGCAACTGCAGTATATGTAGTATGTTTATTTGATAATTTCTTTATAGAAATAATAGTGGGTGTAGTTACATTAACAATATTGATATTAGTTTTTTATCACTTATTAGGAACACATTTAAAAAAGAAACAGGGAGGTAAATAAAATGTATAATTTTAGTGAAATAGAAAAAAAATGGCAAAAATACTGGGAAGAAAATAAAACCTTTAAAACAGATGTATATGACTTTAGTAAACCTAAATTTTATGCTTTAGATATGTTTCCATATCCTTCAGGAGTGGGTCTTCATGCAGGTCATCCAGAAGGATATACAGCTACTGATATAGTATCACGTATGAAAAAAATGCAAGGATATAATGTGCTTCATCCAATGGGTTTTGACTCATTTGGTCTACCTGCAGAACAATTTGCAATTAATACAGGTAATCATCCTGATGGATTTACTAAACAAAATATTGAAACATTTAAAAAGCAATTAAAAATGTTAGGGTTTGGTTATGACTGGGATAAGGAAGTATCTACATCAGATCCAAAATTTTATAAATGGACACAATGGATATTTAGAGAACTTTTTAAAGATGGGTATGCTAAATGCATAGATATGCCTGTTAATTGGTGTGAAGAATTAGGCACAGTACTTGCTAATGATGAAGTAATAGATGGAAAAAGTGAAAGAGGTGGATATCCTGTTGTTAGAAAAAATATGAAACAATGGGTAATAGATATTCCCGCTTTTGCTGAAACATTACTTAGTGGATTAGATAATATTGATTGGCCGGAGTCTACTAAGGAGATGCAAAGAAATTGGATAGGTAAATCTACAGGTGTAGAAGTAGATTTTGAAATAGTAGATGGTGGTAAATTTTCTATTTATACAACTTGTGTAGAAACTATATATGGTATTACATTTATGGTTTTAGCGCCAGAAAATAAATTAGTGGATGAATTTAAACCTAGAATTAAAAACTGGGAAGAAGTAGAAAGCTACAGAAAAGAAACTGCTAAAAAATCTGATTTTGATAGAACAGAATTAAATAAAACTAAAACAGGGGTTAAATTAGAAGGCGTAACTTGTATAAATCCAGTCAATGGTAAAGAAGTTGCTATATTCTTAGGAGACTTTGTGCTTGCTAGTTATGGTACTGGTGCTGTAATGGCAGTTCCAAGTCATGATCAAAGAGACTTTGAATATGCAGTTGCTTACAATATTCCGATGATTCAAGTAATTAGCGGAAGAGATACAAAAGAGTGTGCATTTGAAAAACAAGATTATTTAGGTAAAGGTTGTACGCTTATTAACAGTGAAGAGTTTGATGGTTTAACAGTTGAAGAAGCAAAAGAGGCTATAACAGATAAATTAGTTAATATGGGTGTAGGTAGAAAAAAGGTAAATTATAGATTAAGGGAATGGATATTTGCTAGACAAAGATATTGGGGAGAACCTATTCCAGTAATTCATTTAGAAGATGGAAGAGATATAGTTCTACCAGATGAAGAATTACCTTTAATATTACCGGAATTAGAAGATTATAAAGGTAAGAATGGAAAGGCGCCACTAGAAAATGCAGAGGATTGGGTAAATGTAGAAGTAGACGGTGTTAAAGGAAAAAGGGAAACTAGTACTATGCCAGGAAGTGCAGGATCTAGTTGGTATTTCTTAAGATATATAGATCCACATAATGATAAGGAATTAGCGGATAAAAAATTATTAGAACACTGGCTACCAGTAGATCTTTATGTTGGCGGTCCTGAACATGCAGTTGGACACTTATTGTATTCTAGAATGTGGAACAACTATCTTTATGATAAGGGAATAGTTCCAGTAAAAGAGCCATTTAAAAAATTAGTGCACCAAGGAATGATATTGGGTTCTAATGGTATAAAAATGGGAAAAAGATTCCCTGAGTTTGTAGTAAATCCTAGTGATATAGTAAGAGATTATGGAGCTGATACACTTAGACTTTATGAAATGTTCATGGGACCTTTAGAAGCTGATAAACCATGGAATGATTCAGCAGTAGAAGCATCTAAAAAATTTTTAGATAGAGTTTGGAGACTGTTTGTAGAAGAAAATAAAATAAAAGATGAACAAAATAAAAATCTTGAAAAGATATATCATCAAACAGTAAAAAAAGTTACTAATGATTATGAAACGTTAAATTTTAATACAGCTATAAGTCAAATGATGATATTTATAAATGCTGTATATAAAGAAGAAACATTTCCTAAGGAATATGCTATAGGATTAGTAAAACTATTAAATCCTATTGCACCACATATTACAGAAGAAATATGGCAACAAGTATTTAAAGAAGAAGAATCAATTGCTAATGAAACATGGCCAGTTTATGATGAAAGTAAAATAGTAGATGAAACATTTACTTTAATAGTTCAAGTAAATGGTAAAGTAAGAGGTAAAATAGAAATTGATTCAAATACAAGCGAAGAACAGATGAAAGCTAGTGCACTTAATATTGAAAATGTTAAAATATTTACTGAAGGAAAAGAAATAGTTAAAATAATTGTTATTCCTAAAAAAATAGTAAATATAGTAATCAAATAGAATTGAAATAAATCAATTCTATTTTTTATTATAAAAATTATGGAAATGTCTAAATACGAATATTATATTATAAATAAAAAGACTACTCAGTAGTCTTTTTTACGTCATTTATAATAGGTAGTATTATAGGATATCTACCTGTTTTTTCATATATAAATGAAGCTAGATTACTTATTAAATCATTTTTAATATCATTAAAAATACAATTAACTTTTAATCTATTATTTATTATATTACATGCTTCATCTTCTATTTGTTTTAATAATTCTAAGTTTTCTTGTATTAGTACAAATCCTCTTGTAGTTATATTAGGCGGCATAACTAATTTTTTGTGTTGAGTATCTATATTAGCGATAACAACAACTATACCATCATTAGACATTATTTTTCTTTCTCGCATAACTACATTACCAATTTCACCAATACGATTACCATCTACATATACATCTCCAGCTTGAATAGATTTATCTTTTTTTATGACACCTTTTCTTAAAGATAAAACATCTCCATTTTCAAGTATAAATGTATTTTCTTTAGGCATACCACATTCAAATGCTAAATCGGCATGACTTTTAAGCATTCTATGTTCACCATGGAATGGCATAAAGTATTTTGGTTTAATAAGTCTTAACATTAATTTTAATTCTTCTTTATTGCCATGCCCAGATGTATGTACATCGTTTAGCGATGTATTGGTATAAACTTTAACACCTTGTAAATATAGTTTGTTAATTATTCTAGAAATACTTAAAGCATTGCCTGGAATTGCAGATGATGAGAAAATAACAACATCCTCATCTTGAAGTTTAATTTGTCTATGTGAGTTATTAGCAATTCTAGATAGGGCAGCAAGCGGTTCGCCTTGAGATCCTGTACAAAGCAAACACACTTCATTAGGCGGAAGATTATTTGCTTCCTCTGGAGTAACAAATATTTCTTTATGTTTAATATATCCAGAATTTAAAGATATCTCTATATTGTTTTCCATGCTTCTACCAAATATAGCAACTTTTCTATTATTTCTTTTACAAGTATCTATTATATGTTTTAATCTATAAATATTAGATGCGAAAGTAGCTATTATGATTCTTGAATCATGTTTCATAAATATATGGGATAGGGCAGCATCTACTTTAGATTCACTAACACTCATACCTTCGTTTAAAGCATTTGTACTATCACTAAGTAAAAGTGATACTCCTTTAGAACCAATACTAGCCATCTTATGAATATTAGCCATAGGCCCAATAGGTGTTAAGTCAAACTTGAAATCTCCAGTTGTAACTATAGTACCGTTTGGCGTATGAACTATTATTCCATGAGAATCTGGGATAGAGTGAGTTGTTCTAACGAACTCAACTGTCATAGTTTTAAATTTTACTTTAGTGTTTTCGTTATAAACAAATAAGTTTTTATAATTAATATTTCTATCTTCTAATTTTTTTCTTATAAGTCCAGCTGCTTGATTAGGGCAGTATATAGCTGGAACATTTACTGCTTGTAACAAAAATGGTATACCACCTATATGATCTTCGTGACCATGTGTTATAAAAAGAGCTTTTATTTTACTTTCATTTTTCTTAAGAAAAGTAAAATCTGGAATGATATAATCTACACCTGGCATATCATCAGATGGAAATGTAATACCAACATCGGTAATAATAAGTTCATTACCAGTCATAACACAATACATATTTTTTCCAACTTCACCAAGTCCACCTAAAGCAAATACTTTTGTGTCATTTGCATTATTTATAAGTTTCAAAATTAACCTCCTTTCTCTAAGATATTTGACTATATAATTATACTATTAAATTAAAAAAATGTCTAGTCAAAGAAAAAAAGACCGAAGTCTTTTTATCTGTTGTAGAATTCAACTATTAGTGATTCGTTAATTTCACCATTTAATTCAGATCTTTCTGGATATCTAACGAAAGTAGCAGCCATTTTAGCTTCATCGTAAGTAACGAACTCAACTCTTTTGCTTAAAGCTTCTAATGAAGATTTAACGATTGCTAATTCTTTATCAGATTCTTTAATAGCGATTACGTCACCTGGTTTACATCTGTAAGAAGGGATATCAACTTTTTTACCATTAACAGTAATATGTCCGTGGTTAACTAATTGTCTAGCACCTCTTCTTGTAGTAGCAAATCCAGTACGATATACTAAGTTATCTAATCTACTTTCTAGTAATTTGAATAAGTTTTCACCATGAACACCTTTCATTTTACCAGCATCTTCAAAAGTCTTTTTGAATTGTTTTTCGTTTAATCCGTACATAAATCTAACTTTTTGTTTTTCTTGTAATTGTACACCATAGTTAGATAATTTTTTAGCTCTCTTAGAACCATGAGCACCTGGAGCATAAGGTTTTCTAGCTAATTCTTCTCCAGTTTCTAATGTTGAGAAACCTAAACGACGACTTATACGATAACTTGATTTAGTGTATCTTGCCATAATTTTTCTCCTTTCTTTACGAAAAGACCATTTTTGTCTAATTATAGGGAGTTTGTTTTAATATTTTCACTAATAAGCACTTAGTTACTAATAATCCATTTGGAACAAACACATTATAAAAATCAAAAATTGCTTTAATTCGCAAGTCTAATTATATAATTAAATGTATGATTTGTCAAGTAAAATATGATTAAAAGAGTAAAGAATGAAAGTTTTATGAAATAATTATATTTTTGTTGCAAACATATATTCGTTTTGCTATAATATTTTTATAGAAAAGAAGATATGAAAGAGAGATGATTTAAAATAAAAAATATAAAGGAGACGATATAATGCAAGAAAACAAATTAAAAACTATAACTAATCTTTTCGAAGGAAGAGAAGTTAGGAGTATGTGGAATGCTGAAATAGAAGATTACTATTTCAGTGTTGTAGATGTAATAACTGTATTAACAGACAGCCCTAGGCCAAGAAAATATTGGAATGATTTAAAAATGAAACTTTTAGAAGAAGGAAGTCAGTTGTCCGACAATATAGGACAACTGAAATTAAAGTCCAAAGATGGTAAATATTATAAGACAGATGTACTGGATACAGAAGGAATATTTAGACTTATAGAATCAGTTCCAAACAAAAAAGCTGAACCATTTAAACTATGGCTTGCTAAACTAGGAAGACAAGAAGTAGATAATGTATTTGATCCATCAAAAGGAATAGATAAAATGATAGATTATTATACAAGAAAAGGATATCGTTTAGATTGGATAGAAGGAAGAATAAAAGCAATAATAAATAGAAAGAAATTAACAAATGCTTGGAAAGAACAAGGAATAGAAGAAAATAAAGAATATGCAATATTAACGAATGAAATATATAAAACTTGGTCAGGAATGGATGCTAAAGAATATAAAGAGTATAAAGGAATAAGAAAAGAATCTTTAAGAGATAATATGACAGATATAGAAGTATTACTTACTGATTTAGGTGAACTTGCTACAAGGGAACTAACTAAAAAACATAAACCATCTAATTTAGAAGAAAATAAAAAACTTGCTAAAAAAGGTGGTAATATTGCTAAGAATACTAGAAATGATTTAGAAAAAGAATTAGAAACCAATGTAATAGAAAGAACCAATAATTTAGATATAAAATATTTAAAGTAATATTGACTTTGATTGTTAATTTAATATAAAATTGTTTTAGGAGGGTTAGATATGGAAGAAAAAAGTGCAAAAGTATATTTACTTGCTCATACAATGCCAGTAAATACTATAGATGGAAGTAAAAATCCAGAAAGGGTAGTGGCTGCTGCCGGTAAATTATGTTATTCAAAAAGTGATGTTATGAATTTATATAATGGACTTGATGATGAGGCAACAGAAAAGTTTGTTAATATGTTAAGTAGTATGGGACATCAAAGTCCTATTGAACATATAAGTTTTACATTTGGAATAGAAGGAATTAGTAGAACTTGTTCTCATCAAATAGTTAGACATAGAATAGCTAGTTATTCACAACAAAGTCAAAGATATGTAGACTTACAAAACTCATTTAATTATATCATTCCAGAAGCAATAAAAAATAATGAAAAAGCTAAATTATTATATGAAAAAAGTATGTTAGCTGATATGGATGTGTATAAAGAAATCACTCAGGCTTTAATAGATGAATATACACAAGGTATTACTGATAAAAAAGAAATTAGTAAATTAATAAAAAAAGCTTTAGAAGATTCTAGATTTGCTTTACCAAATGCTTGTGAAACTAAAATAATAGTTACTATGAATGCTAGAACTTTATTAAATTTCTTCAAAGAAAGATGTTGTAATAGAGCGCAATGGGAAATTCGTGATGTAGCTAATCAAATGTTAGATATAGTTTTAGATGTTGCGCCTAATGTATTTGCTAATGCAGGTGCTCCTTGTACTTTTGGCAAGTGTCCAGAAGGTCAAATGAGTTGTGGAAAAAGAGTTGAACCTAAGATAAAACAAATAATAAGAAGAAAATAATTTTTTCTTTTTTTATTTCCAGAAAAAAACATTGTCGAAAAAAAATTAGTGTGATATAATTATAATAGGTGATTGTAATGGATAATTTAACACTTATAATGTTAACACTATTCCTAATCTGTGCAGGTCTTATAATAGGTATATTAAACTTTGTACAAAGCAGAAAAAATAAAAAGTTTAAAAAGACATTAGAACAATTAGAGATAGAAAAGAATAAACTTGCTACATCTCCAATCGTTCCTGAACTTGCTAAAGTAGAAAGTTTTTTAAATAATGATAAATTAAAAGCACTCTATGATGAATGGTCTACTAGATTAAAACAAATAAAAGAAGTACAAATTCCAAAATTATCAGATATGATTTTAGATGCAGAGTATTCTTTATCTCAAATGGACTATAAAAGTACTATGTATAAAATTGCTAAATTAGAAATGGAACTTTATAAAGTTAGAACTAATTCAGATTTCTTATTTGGAGAAATAAAAGATTTAACATCTAGTGAAGAAAGAAGTAGAACAGTTATAACTGGTTATAAAGCGCGTTATAGAACTTTGTACCACAAATTTACAGAAGCAAAAGTAGAATATGGACAGTTTGCTGATGTAATTAATACTCAATTTGAAGTAATTGCTAAAAGATTTGAAGATTTTGAATCTATAATGGATAATAATGAATATACAGAAGTAGATAAGATATTAAATATTATAGATGAACTACTTAATCACATGAATGTAGTTATAGAAGAAGTTCCTTCTATAGTTATAATGACAGATAATGTTATTCCTAAAAACATTAAAGAAGTGGAAGAAATATATCAAGCTATGTTAAAAGAAGGTTATCCACTTGATTATTTAAATGTAGAATATAATTTAAAAGAAATAAATAATAAAGTAGAAGAAATAATAGAAAGAACTAAAAAATTAGATATGAATCAAAGTTTATTAGAGTTAAAAGTTTTAGTTGAATATTTTGATGACGTATTTAAAGATTTTGAAAATGAAAAGATAGATAGAAGGACTTATGAAGATAAACTTTTATCATTTAGTACTAAATTAACTAAAATAAATAGTGTAGTTGATGATATATATAATCAAATAGAAGAAGTAAAAAATATATACAATCTAAAAGAAGAAGATGTTGGTATATTAAATGAAATAAGGGATGAAATAAATAATTTAAATACTAATTATAAAGTATTACAAGATCATACTAATTTTAATAATTCATTTGCTTATTCTAAATTAGTTAAAGAAGTAGAAGGATTATCTAACAATTTATCTCATACTGAAGAAAAATTAGATATGTTATTAAACATAATAGGAAGTATGCATGATGATGAAGTTAGAGCTAGACAACAGTTAGAAGAAATTAAAATGGTATTAAAAGATTCTAAATTACAAATGAGAGATTATAAATTACCAGTAATACCTGATTATTATTATGTTGAACTTAATGAAGCAAATGTTGCTATTAGAGAGATAGTAAAAGAGTTAGATAAAAAACCAATTACTATTGAAGTATTAAATACAAGAGTTGATACTGCAAGAGATTTAGTTTTAAAATTGTATACTAAGACTAAAGATTTAATGAAGAATGCTATGTTTGCTGAAAAAGCAATTGTATATGGAAATAGATATAGAAGTAGTCATAGTGAACTTAATAATCATTTAACTATATCTGAAAAATTATTCTATAAAGGTGAATATAAAAAATCATTTGAATTAACAGTAAATGTATTAAATAAAATAGAACCTGGAATATATAATAAAATATTAAATTTATATAGTTCTAAAGAAAAATAAAAAAAGTATTCACAAAATTATAAAAATGTGTTAAACTATAATACATAAAGAGAAAAACTGTGATTAGGACACGATTATTAATAGATGTTTTTAAAGAGAGTTTGCGGTAGGTGTGAGTAAACAAACAAATTAATAATTACTACCTATGAGTTGTTATCGAAAGATACACCGGATAAAACCGTTATTTAAATTAAGGTATAAATTAGGATGGTACCGCGACATCTATTCGCTCCTTGAGGGATAGATGTTTTTTTTGTAGTAGGGTGGTTTTTATGGATAAGCAAGCTTTAATAAATTTAAAAAGAGAATTGGAATATAATAGTATAAGTGTACAAAAATTTTTAATTAATTTTTGTGGAATATATAACGAAAGAATACATAATATGAAAATCAGTCATCAAGACATAAAAGAACTTATGCCAGATTTAAAACGTGTAAGTTTTGAAAGTTTATTAAAAGATAAAACTTGTATTTACAATGGTGATATTATCCCCGTAAAAGACACCTTTAATAATATTGTTCCATATAAAAATCCTATGATAGAGTATGAGATTCTTAGTGAATTTAATTGTGAGCCAGAGAAAGAACAAGATGTAATAGAGTATGAGGTAATTAGTGAAGATTTAAATATGTATGAATTATATCAACTTTGTAGATATTTTAAAACTCACAATAAAATGTTGGAATATAGGGCAACTTATAAAATTTTAAAAGAACGAAAAGAGGAAAAACAAAATAAATATAATAAAAAAATTAAAAATTATAAAGGAGAGAAGAGAAAATGATAAATATAAAAGAAAACGAAAAATTAAATATATTAAATCATAGTTGCGCACATTTACTAGCCCACGCTTTAAAACATTTATATCCAAATGCTAAGTTTTGGGTAGGACCTGTTGTAGAAAACGGATTTTATTACGATGTTGATTTAGGAGATCAAGTTCTTACTGAAGAAGATTTACCTTTAATAGAAAAAGAAATGAAAAAGATTGCTAAATCAGATAAGTTAATAAAAAGAATTGAACTTTCTAAAGAAGAAGCAAAAGAAATGTTTAAAGATGATTTATATAAACTTGATTTAATTGAAAGAATGGATGAAGAAGAAACTATAATATCAGCTTATAAACAAGATGATTTTATAGATTTATGTCGTGGTCCACATATGCCTACAACAAAATCAATGAAGTATTTTAAACTAATTAAGTTTAGTGGTGCTTACTGGAAAGGTGATGCTAAAAATAAAATGCTTCAAAGAATATATGGTGTATGTTTTGATACGGAAGAAGATTTAAATGATTATTTAAATGAACTTGAAGAAGCAAAATTAAGAGATCATAGAAAAATAGGTAAAGATTTAAGTATATTTATGTCTCATGACTTAGTAGGTAAAGGTATGCCTTTATGGTTACCAAATGGTGCTACTATAAGAAAACAATTGGAAAATTATATATATGAAAAAGAAAGAAAGATGGGTTATTACCACGTATATACACCTTGTGTGGGTACAGTTGATTTATATAAAACATCTGGGCACTGGGATCATTATAAAGAAAATATGTTCCCAACTATGAAAGTAGATGAAGAAGAGTTTGTTCTTCGCCCTATGAACTGCCCCCATCATATGTTAGTATATGGAAATGAACTACATTCTTATAGAGATTTACCAATAAGAATAGGTGAGTTTGCTACTGACTTTAGATATGAAGCAAGTGGCGCTGTTAAAGGCCTTGAAAGAGTTAGATGTATGTGTCAAAATGATGCTCATCTATTTGTAAGACCTGATCAAATAGGAGAAGAGTTTAAAAAAGTTGTTTCTTTAATACTTGATGTATATAAAGATTTTGGCTTAAAAGAATATAAGTTTAGATTATCATTAAGAGATCCTTTAGATAAAGAAAAATATTTTGATGATGACAATATGTGGAATGAAGCAGAATCAACATTAAGAGAAGTATTAAATGAACTTGGCGTTGAATACTTTGAAGCAGTAGGTGAAGCTGCATTCTATGGACCAAAACTAGACGTAGAAGTTAAACCTGCAGTAGGACCTGAAGTAACTCTTTCTACTTGTCAATTAGACTTTTTGCTTCCAAGAAAGTTTGAATTAACTTATGTAGATAGTGATGGTACTAAGAAAATTCCAGTAGTACTTCATAGGGCAATCTTTGGAACATTTGATAGATTTACTGCATTCATTCTAGAAGAAACAAAAGGAGTACTTCCATTATGGTTAGCTCCAATACAGCTTAATGTAATACCAGTAAATAATCAATATCACTTACAATACGCAAATGGAGTTTTTGAAGAATTAAAAGAAAATGGATTTAGAGTAGAACTAGATGATAGAGAAGAAAAACTTGGATATAAAATGAGAGAATCAGTAATGAAAAAAATACCATACTCAATAATACTCGGACAAAAAGAAGTGGATAACAGAAACATAAGTTATAGAACTCATGGTAGTGAAGAAACTATTACAGTATCTATTGAAGAATTTATTAAACTAATAAGTGATAAAATAAAAAATAGAGAGGTTTAAAATAAACCTCTTTTTTTGTTTAATTTTGTTTTTCATGATATAATTAATAATGTGGTGATATATGAAAAGATATGATGATGTATTTTTATATAAATTATTAAGACCTTTAATAACTTTTCTTTTTAAATTATTATATAGACCTAAAATAGTAGGCGCTGAAAACATAAAAAGTAGTGGTGGAATAATATTAGCAGGTAACCATAATAAAAATTTAGATGGTGCTATTTTAATAAGTTCTACTAAAAGAAATATACATTTTTTAGGTAAAATAGAATTATTTAAAGGTATTAAAAAAATATTTTTTAAAAACTTTGGTTTGATACCTGTTGATAGAAAAAAGAAAAATCATAAAGCGTTAGAATCTGCTTGTGAATATTTAAAGAATGCCAAAGTAATAGGTATATTTCCTGAAGGGACATTTGGTAGGGGAAAAATACTTTCGTTTAAAATAGGTGCAGTTAAAATGGCTTATGAAACTAATAGTGAAATAGTACCTTTTGCAATAACTGGAGATTTTAAAATGTTTTCTAAGAATTTAAAAATAGAGTTTGGTAAACCTATAAAAATTAAAAGTGATGATTTAGAGAAAGAAAATGAAAGGTTAAGAAATATAGTAGTAGGATTGGTGAATAATAATGAGCATATTTGATATATTTAGAAAGAGAAAAGAGATTCTAAAACCTTGGAGTAAATACTATACAGATGAAGAGATGGATATTAAAATACCTAATATAAGTTTATATAGACAACTTAAAAATACAGCGAATAAATATCCTAACAATTTTGCTTATAGATATTTAGGTAAAAATGTTACATACCAAAAGTTTATTAAACAAATAGATGAAGTAGCGCTCTCATTCAAAGAAATGGATGTTAAAAAGGGTGATGTAGTAACTTTTTGTATGCCTAATATACCTGAGGTATTAATAGGTTTTTATGCATTAAATAAAATAGGTGCGATTGCTAATATGGTGCATCCTTTATCTGCTGAAGAAGAGATAAAAGAAGCGCTTATTTCGACAAAAAGTAAATATTTAGTAATGGTAGATATTTTTTATGATAAAGTTAAAGATGCTACTAAAGGAACAAAAGTTAAAAATGTAATATTTGTTTCTCCTTCTAATTCAATGAAATTACCACTTAAATTAGGATATAAATTAATTAATATTGGTAAATATAAAAGATACCCAAGAAATGATTTTTATATATCTTGGAAAAAGTTTATAAAAAAATCAAAGTTTAGTAAGATAGAAATAAAAGCAACATATGGTAAAGATACCCCAGCAGTAATATTACACAGTGGAGGAACAAGTGGTAAACCTAAGAATGTAGTATTACAAAATAGAGCATTCTTAATGGCTGTTATCCAAGAAAGTTTATTTTTAAAATATTTAAATGTAGGGGATAGTGTTTTAGCTATTATGCCAAATTTCCATGGATTTGGGTTAAGTGTATGTATGCATTCTACAATTGCTTTAGGTTTTACATCTATATTGGTACCTCAATTTGATGCTAGAAAGTTTGATATACTATTTAAAAAAAATAAACCAACTGTAGTACTTGGTGTTCCAACACTATTTGAAGCATTAATACAAAACAATAATGTTAAGAACTTTGATTTATCATTTTTAAAAATGGCTATATGTGGTGGGGATATGTTACCTAAAAAGTTAGAAGATAAAGTAAATACTTATTTTGAAGAACACGGATCTAGCGCTAAAATAACTCAAGGTTATGGTATGACAGAAGCTTTAGCTGCTGTATGTTTAGGTATTGCTGATATAAATAAAAGTGGCTCTATAGGTATACCACTTCCAGGAAATAATATAAAAATAATAAATCCTTCCACAAGAAAAACTAATCCATACAATGTAGTAGGAGAAATATGTATAAATACAAAGGCTTTAATGATGGGATATTTAAATAATGAATCCGAAACTAATCAAGCATTACAAATACACGATGATGGTCATGTATGGCTACACTCAGGTGATTTAGGTTATATGGACGAAGATGGTTTTATATTTTGTAAAGGAAGAATTAAAAGAATGATTATAACAAGTGGATATAATGTATACCCATCACATATTGAAGAAGTAATTCAATCACATCCAGCAGTACTTCAATGTACAGTTGTTGGTGTACCACATCCATATAAACAAGAAGTACCAAAAGCATTTATAGTTTTAAAAGAAGGATATTTACCTTTGTTTGTAAAAAACGAAATAAAGGATCATTGTAAAAAGAATCTTGCTAAATATATGGTTCCAAAAGAATTTGTATTTAGAAAGAAATTACCTAAAACAAAATTAGGTAAAGTAGATTTTAAAAAATTACAAAGTGATATTGGTGGTAGTGATGAATAAAACTCCATTATTATATAAAATATGTAGAGTAGTATTAGGATTTGTATTTAAACTATATTATAATCCTACAATAATAGGTAAAGAAAATATTCCTAAAGAGGGATCTATAATAGTAGCTGGAAATCATGTTCATTTATTTGATCAATGTTTAACAATTTTATCTACTAAAAGATATTTGTGCTATATGGCAAAAAAAGAATACTTTGATAATAAAAAAGTAGCATGGTTTTTTAAGGGTAATGGTTGTATTCCAGTGGATAGAAGCAAAAAAGATTCAAGTGCTAAAGAAAAAGCATTAGAAATATTAAATAATAATGGTGCTATTGGAATATTTCCAGAGGGTACTAGAAATAGAACTAATGAAATATTGCAACCTTTCAAATATGGTGCTGTTAGTTTAGCGCAGAAAACAGATGCAACTATAGTACCATTTGCAATTACAGGTCAATATAAGTTTGCAAGTAAAGATTTAACAGTTACATTTGCTGAACCTTTTAAAGTAGGGGATATGACTTTAGAAGAAGCAAATGAAAAATTATATAAAGAAGTATTAAAACTATTGAAAAAAAATATAAATAAATGATATAATATGAAAAGAAAGAGGAGAGATTTATGGAATTAAAAGGAAGTAAAACAGAACAAAACTTAATGGCTGCATTTGCAGGTGAAAGTCAAGCAAGAAATAAATATAGTTATTTTGCTAGTAAAGCTAAAAAAGATGGTTATGAACAAATAGCTGCTATATTTGAAGAAACTGCTAATAATGAAAAAGAACATGCTAAGATGTGGTTTAAATTATTAGAAGGGGGATCAGTTAAATCAACACCCGAAAACTTAAAAGCTGCAGCTGAAGGCGAAAATTATGAATGGACTGATATGTATGCAGGATTTGCTGAAACAGCTAAAGAAGAAGGATTTGATCATATAGCATTCTTATTTAGTGAAGTAGCTAAAATAGAAAAAGAACATGAAGAAAGATATAAAAAATTATTAAATAATATTGAAGATGAATTAGTATTCTCTAATGATGGTGATACTATCTGGGTATGTCGTAACTGTGGACACGTTGTAGTAGGAAATAAAGCTCCAAAAGTTTGTCCAGTTTGTGAACACCCACAAAGCTATTTTGAAAGAAAAGCAAATAATTATTAAGAAAGTGTAAAACTTTCTTTTTTAATACTAAAAAAGTGTTGACAAACATAATATTAAATGTTATATTATTTAAGGTTTTAATTTTGGTTTGCTTAGTGCAAATCATTAATTAGGATAAAAATGAAACACCTGGAGGTGTGGAAAGAAAGGAGAATAATATGCCAACAATAAACCAATTAGTAAGAAAGAGAAGAACTCAAAAAACTAAAAAGAGTAAATCACCTGTTTTAAACATTGGATATAATAGTAAAGATAAAGTACAAACTAATAGAACAGCTCCACAAAAACGTGGTGTATGTACTCGTGTTGGAACAATGACACCAAAGAAACCAAACTCTGCGTTAAGAAAATATGCTCGTGTTAGACTTTCTAATAACATGGAAGTTACAGCATATATTCCAGGAGAAGGACACAACTTACAAGAACACAGTGTTGTATTAATACGTGGTGGACGTGTTAAAGACTTAATCGGTGTTCGTTATCACATTGTTCGTGGTACATTAGATACAGCAGGTATCGAAAAACGTCGTCAAGGACGTAGTAAATATGGTACTAAAAAACCAAAAGCAGCAAAATAATAATTAATAAAGGAGGAAATTAAATGCGTAAAAGACGTGCAGTTAAAAGAGACGTTTTAGCGGATCCTATATATAATTCAAAATTAGTTACTAAAATCATTAATACAATTATGATAGATGGTAAAAAAGGAACTGCTCAAAAAATCTTTTATGGTGCTATGGATATAGTAAAAGAAAAAACTAACCAAGAACCTATGGATGTTTTAAATAAAGCTTTAGAAAATATAATGCCTCAACTAGAAGTTAAATCTCGCCGTGTAGGTGGAGCTAACTATCAAGTGCCAGTTGAAGTTAAAGCTGATCGTAAACAAGCTTTAGGATTACGTTGGTTAATAAATTATGCTAGATTACGTGGAGGACACTCTATGGCTGATAATTTAGCTAATGAAATAATTGATGCATCTAATGGAACTGGTGCAGCAGTTAAAAAACGTGAAGAAACTCACAGAATGGCAGAAGCTAACAAAGCATTCGCTCATTATAGATGGTAATAAGAAAGGAAATATAGTATGGCTCGTGAATATAGTCTAGAAAATACTCGTAACTTGGGAATAATGGCTCATATCGATGCAGGTAAAACTACTTGTACTGAACGTATATTATTCCATACTGGTAAAATCCATAAAATTGGTGAAACTCACGATGGTGCAGCACAAATGGACTGGATGGAACAAGAACAAGAACGTGGTATTACAATTACATCAGCTGCAACTACTGCTTACTGGAAAGGTCATAGATTTAATATCATAGATACTCCAGGACACGTAGACTTTACAGTTGAAGTTTCAAGATCTCTTCGTGTACTTGACGGTGCAGTTGCACTTCTAGATGCACAAGCAGGTGTTGAACCACAAACAGAAACAGTTTGGAGACAAGCTACAGAATTTAAAGTTCCAAGAATGATTTTCTGTAACAAGATGGACAAAATGGGTGCTAACTTTGAATACAGTTTATCTACAATTGATTCAAGATTAGGAGTTAACGCTAAACCTATTGAATGGCCAATTGGTGCAGAAGCAGATTTCGATGGAATTATAGATTTAGTTACAATGACAGCTTATCATTACGATAGAAAACAACAAGAAGAACCAACAATTATTGAAATTCCTGCTGAATTAAAAGACGAAGCAGAAATGAGAAGAAATGACTTAATTGAAGCTGTTGCAGAATTTGATGATGAATTAATGGAAAAATATCTTGAAGGACAAGAAATAAGTGTAGATTTAATCAAACGTGCAATTAGAAAAGGAACACTTGCTGTTGAATTCTTCCCAGTACTTTGTGGTACTGCATTAGGAAATACAGGTGTTAAATTATTACTAGATGCAGTTGTTGATTACTTACCAAGTCCAGTAGATGTTGAATCTATTAAAGGTGTTGATTTAGATGGAAACGAAATTGAAAGAAAACCAAATGACAAAGAACCATTCTCAGCATTAGCATTCAAAATCATGACAGATCCATTCGTTGGACGTTTATCATTCTTCCGTGTTTATTCAGGACACTTATCAAGTGGTTCTTATGTATTAAATGCTACAAAGAATGTTAAAGAAAGAATTGGTCGTATCTTACTAATGCATGCTAATAACCGTTCAGAAATTAGTGAAGTATGGACAGGGGATATTGCTGCAGCAGTAGGGTTAAAAAATACTACAACTGGAGATACATTATGTGAAGAAAAACATCCTTGTATTCTAGAATCAATGGTATTCCCAGAACCAGTTATCGAACTTGCTGTTGAACCAAAATCGAAAGCAGACCAAGATAAAATGGCTACAGCTTTACAAAAATTATCTGAAGAAGATCCAACTTTTAGAGCTTCTACAAACCATGAAACTGGTCAAACAATCATCGCTGGTATGGGTGAGTTACACCTTGATATCATCGTTGACCGTATGAAAAGAGAATTCAATGTTGAAGCAAATATTGGTCAACCACAAGTTGCTTATCGTGAAACAATCACTCAAGAAGCTGAATGTGAAGGTAAATACATTAAACAATCTGGTGGACGTGGACAATACGGACATGTTAAGATTAAATTCGAACCAAATCCTGGTAAAGGATATGAATTCGTTGATGCTATCGTTGGTGGTGTAGTTCCTCGTGAATATATACCAGTAACTGATAAGGGATTACAAGATGCACTTAAAACTGGTGTGCTTGCTGGATTCCAAATGATAGATGTTAAAGCTACTTTATATGATGGTTCTTACCACGAAGTAGACTCATCTGAAATGGCATTTAAAGTTGCTGCTTCATTAGCATTAAAAGATGCTAAAAACAAATGCAAAGCAGTACTTCTTGAACCAATCATGAAAGTACAAGTTGTTGTACCAGATGAATATTTAGGAAATGTTATGGGAGATATTACTGCTCGTCGTGGACGTCCTATGGGACAAGAATCTCGTGGAAATGCTCTTGCAATCGATGCAATGGTACCACTTTCAGAAATGTTTGGGTACGCAACTTCATTAAGAAGTAATACTCAAGGTAGAGGAAACTTTGTAATGGTATTTGACCATTATGAAGAAGTTCCAAGAAATATTGCTGAAGAAGTAATTAAGAAAAATGGAAATTAGTTTTGTGTGAAATAAGGACTTAGTTCTTATTTCACAACAAAAAAACAAAAAACTATTGATATTTTTTGCTAATTGATATAAAATATTATTGTAATTAAATAAAAGGAGGAAAAATTTATGGCAAAAGCAAAATATGATCGTTCAAAACCACATGTTAACATTGGTACAATTGGACACGTAGACCACGGTAAAACAACTACTACAGCTGCTATTACTAGTGTTCTATCAAAACAAGGGTTAGCTAAATTCGAAGATTATGCAAATATCGATAAAGCACCTGAAGAAAGAGAACGTGGTATTACAATTAATACTGCACACGTTGAGTATGAAACTGCTAATAGACATTATGCTCACGTAGACTGCCCAGGACATGCTGACTATGTTAAAAACATGATCACTGGTGCTGCTCAAATGGACGGAGCTATCTTAGTTATAGCTGCTACAGACGGACCTATGGCTCAAACTCGTGAACACATCTTATTATCACGTCAAGTTGGAGTACCTCGTATGGTTGTATTCTTAAACAAATGTGATATGGTTGAAGATGAAGAATTATTAGATTTAGTTGAAATGGAAGTTCGTGAATTATTAAGTGAATATGGATTCGATGGAGATAATACTCCAATCGTTCGTGGATCTGGATTAAAAGCTCTTGAAGGAGATGCTGCTTACGAAGCTAAAATCTTAGAATTAATGGATGCAGTTGATGCTTGGATCGAAACTCCAGCTAGAGATACTGAAAAACCATTCTTAATGCCAATTGAAGACGTTTTCACAATCACTGGACGTGGAACAGTTGTTACAGGACGTGTTGAACGTGGACAATTAAAATTAAATGATGAAGTTGAAATAGTTGGTTTAAAAGAAACTAAGAAAACAGTTGTTACAGGAATCGAAATGTTCCGTAAATCACTTGATTATGCTGAATCAGGAGATAACGCTGGTGTATTATTACGTGGTGTTTCTCGTGAAGATGTTGAACGTGGTCAAGTATTAGCTAAACCAGGAACAGTTACACCTCATACTAAGTTTAAAGCACAAGTTTATGTTTTAACTAAAGAAGAAGGTGGAAGACATACTCCATTCTTCTCAAACTATCGTCCACAATTCTATTTCAGAACTACAGACGTTACTGGTGTTATTGAATTACCAGAAGGTGTTGAAATGGTTATGCCAGGAGATAATGTTGAAATGACAGTTGAATTAATAGCTCCAATCGCTATTGAAAACGGAACTAAATTCTCAATCCGTGAAGGTGGTAGAACAGTTGGTTCTGGATCTATTTCAGAAATTATCAAATAATTAACTTAAAAAAAATTAAAACTTGAGACTATCTCAAGTTTTTTTGTAAAACAAAAGAGACTTATTTGTCTCTTTTTAGTATGTATCTAATTGGTTTAGAGTTTCTATATAAGTTATATAATTTTTGATTAGTTATTAGTTCTAAATCACCAATATATTCTACACATCTTGCATTAAAACTTAATTTAAATTCATTTAATCCTTTATATTTATCATTTTTTATATAAGGATTCGTCATACCTCCTAAATTAAACCTTTTATATTTTTCTTTAGAGTATTTTTCAATTAATTTCCAAGTCATTAAATGTTTAGCATTTAATTTTTTAAAATCTTTGTTATATCCATCCATAAATATATATACTTCATCTCTATATTTAGCAATTAAGATAGTAGCAAGTAAAATACCTTCAGGATTTTCTTTAAGTAATTTAGTAGCAAATACTAATTCATTTTTAACTTCATTAAGTTTATTTTCTTCGTATATCTTATTTGTAATTAATTTGTTATTATTTTTACCAGCATTTTTAAATAGTTTGTTGTTTAGTTTATTACATAAATCTATTTGTTTTTGATATTTCTTTTGTATATTTATTAAATATGCGTTTGTGTCAAGTTTAGCATAATAATAATCAATCATATCTCTTTTATTGAAGAAGAATAATACGTCTTCAAAATATTTTTTATCTCTGGGATATTTATTTTTTACTTGCTCATATAAATAATCTAATTGATCACTATTTCCTTTAATTACTCTGACACCGTTTCTATCTGCGCTCTTAATTTTATTTTTAAAGTTTTTATTCATGTTACCAAATAGAGTAGTTGTAGGTTTATTTAAATCTATAATTGCATCATATCTAGGTTTAAATGCTTCAAACAAGTTATTGTAACCTAGGTGGTAATAATCTAATGATTTAAGGAAATCTATTTGACCTTGAAACTCAGGGTTAATTCTAGTAGAATCGGTATTATAATCATATGAACTTTTAATAATCATAGGATTAATTTTAATAGCCATTATTTTTTTCTTACCTAGATAATTTTTTATAAGGATAGTGAATTGTTCTACTAATCCTTTATTTGAGTAATCTATTAAGAATCCTTTAGGTGCGTATGCATACTTAAAAATACCTTCTTTTTCTATTAAAATAAGACTAGCTGCAACTATTCTTTCATAATCATCAATAAGACCTAAAAATAATGAAGTATAATTTTGAGTATTCATAATAAATCCATATTCGCTAGTTTGATATATAGAAAATTGTGGATAATTATCTGTGAATAAATTAAATTCAGCATTATTTAATTCTTTTATATACATAAAATCACCTAAACTTTGAGATAAATATTATATCACATCTCATGCTATAATTTTACTACAAAAATATAAAAAAGTAAATAAAAAGACTTATTAGTCTTTTCTAGGTTTGTAACTATCACACATAGTTGCTTCTTTTTCTTTATTTTTATTACAGTTACTAACTTTAATTTCTTTTAAACTGCAACACTCAACTTCTAAATCACAATGTCTACAATCATATACATCACATTTTATAGTTTGTCTATCTTTTTTCATAAAAACCTCCAGTAATATACTGTGTATAATATGAAGTTTTATTCTTTGATATATTTTAAAAAAATGTGCTATAATTAAGTGGGTGGTTTTGAAATGAATAAATACAATATAAAATTTTATAAAAGTATAAAAAAACTATTAACTATGCCTATGAAATTAATTTTTAATACAAAAGTAACTGGATTAGAAAATTTACCTGATAAACCATATGTTCTTGCTGGTAATCACAAGAATATGTTTGATGTAGTAATACTAATTACTAATATAGATGATGAAATACATTTTATGGCAAAAAAAGAATTATTTAAAGTAAAAATATTAAATAGTATTTTTAGTAAGATGGGAGCTTTCCCTGTAGATAGGAATGGTAATGATATAAAAGCAATAAAAGAATCTTTTAGAATATTAAAAAGTGGTGAAGTTCTAGGTATATTTCCGGAAGGAACTAGAAATAAAACTGATAATATTTTATTACCTTTTAAAGAAGGTGTTACAAGTATTGCTAGTAAGACAAATGTACCAATTGTACCTTTTGGGATAGGTGGAGAATTTAAAAGAAATAAATTAAAATTAAATATAGGAGAACCTATAAATATAGGTAATATTGAAAAAGAAAAACAAAAAGAATATTTAGAAGAAAAAGTAAAAGAATTAATATTAAGAAAAAATTAATTCTTTTTTCATATAATTTATTGTTAAGAGAAAAAATGTGTGTTAAAATTAAATTAGAAAGGTGGTATGTTATGATATTTTTATTATTTGTTGTTGCTATAGTTTTATTAGGATCAATTAAACAAATTAGCGAATATGAAAGAGGAGTTAAATTTACTTGTGGTAAATTTACTAAAATAATGGAACCAGGATGGAGACTTGTTTTACCTATATTTCAATCATTTAAAAAAATAGATATAAGAACTAAAGTTATAGATGTTCCAGAGCAAGAAGTTATAACTAAAGATAATGTATCTGTAAAAATAAATGCAGTTATTTATTATAATATATTTGATGCATCAAAAGCACTGCTTGCTGTAGAAAATTTTCATTATGCGGTTAGTCAACTTGCTCAAACTACAATGAGAAATATTGCAGGTTCTGTAACTTTAGATGAATTATTAACAGGTAGGGAACAAATCTCTGTAAACATTTGTAAAATAGTAGATGAAGCAACTGATGGATGGGGAATAAAAGTTCAAAATGTTGAACTTAAGGATGTAGCTCTTCCAGGAGAAATGAAAAGAGTAATTGCTAAAGTTGCAGAAGCAGAAAGAGAAAAACAAGCTGTGATTACTAAAGCAGCAGGAGAACTTGAAGCATCTAAAAATTTAGCTCAGGCTGCTGAAACATTAAGTTCATCTCCAGGTGCACTTCATCTAAGAACTTTATCAACAATAAACGATGTGTCATCAGATCAATCAAATACGATAATATTCGCACTCCCAATAGAAATTTTAAGAGCCTTTGAAGGTAAGACTGTTTCTAAAGATATTATAGATAAATTAACTAATAAGTAATGCTTATTAGTTTTTTCATAAAAAAACAAAAAAATATTATGTATAATACTAATAGGATTAAAAATTTGTTTTATTTATTCTTATATTTTTCTAAAACTGTAATATTATTATATAGTTGACAAAAAAAACTAAATAGTGTATAACTTATAGAGAAAAGGTGATTATTATGTCAAAAAGTTTAGTTATAGTGGAATCTCCAAGTAAAACAAAACCAATAGAAAAATATTTAGGTAGTGATTATAAGGTGCTATCTAGTAAAGGTCATGTAAGGGATTTATCTACTCATGGTAAATATGGATTAGGTGTTGATTTAGAAAATGATTTTAAACCTGATTATATTACTATGAAAGGTAAAAAAAGTGTTATTGATGAATTAAAACGTGAAGCAAAAAAATGTGATCATGTATATCTTGCAACCGACCCAGATCGTGAAGGAGAAGCAATTTCTTGGCACTTACAAGATGTTTTAGGGTTAAAAGAAAACGATTATGATAGAGTTGTATTTAATGAAATAACTAAAAATGCTGTAGTAGAAGCTTTCAAGTCTGTTAGAAAGATAGATAAAAACTTAGTTAATAGTCAAGAAACAAGAAGAATACTTGATAGAATTATAGGATTTAGACTTTCAAGATTAATACAATCTAAAACAGATGGAAGTAGTGCTGGACGTGTCCAAAGTGTCGCTTTAAAACTTATAGTGGATAAAGAAAGAGAAATAAGTGCTTTCAATCCAGAAGAGTATTGGACTATAGAAGCTGTATTTCCCGAATTTACTGCAGAACTTTTTAACTATAATCATAAAGATTTTAAAATAAATAATGAAATAGAAGCTAATGAGGTGTTAGATTCTTTAAGCAATACTTTTGAAATAGAGAGTGTTGATAAAAAGACTAGACAGAAACAATCTAAATCACCATATACTACAAGTACTATGCAACAAGATGCATCAAGTAAATTAAACTTTAATGCTAAAAAGACAATGCAAATTGCTCAAAAACTTTATGAGGGTATAGAACTTGAAGATGATACAGTGGGTTTAATTACATATATGCGTACCGATTCTATAAGATTATCTAATGATTTTATTGCTTCAACTTATAAATATATAGAAGCTAAATATGGTAAAGAGTATATAGGTCATGTAAAGGAAAGTAAGAAAACTGAAAATGTTCAAGATGCTCATGAAGGTATTAGACCAACCAGTATTAATAGGACTCCAGAATCAGTTAAACCTTTCTTAAGTAATGATGAATTTAAATTATATAGAATGATTTATTATAGAGCTTTGGCATCTTTAATGAAGAATGCTACAACTATCAATACGACAGTTATACTTGATAATAATAATTATCAATTTAAAGTAACTGGACAAATAATTGATTTTGATGGTTATTTAAAAGTTTATAAAGATTATGAAGATACTAAAGATAAACTTTTACCACCCCTAGATCAATATAATTCTAAAATATTAGTATCTAAAGAAATAAACAAGGAGCAACATTTTACTCAACCTCCAGCGCGTTATACAGAAGCTAAACTTATAAAAGAGATGGAAGAGTTAGGTATTGGTAGACCTAGTACTTATGCCACAACTATGGATATAATAAAAAAACGTGGTTATGCTAATTTAGTTGAGAAAAAGTTTATTCCAACTGATATTGGGTTTGAAATAACTGATAAACTACAAGAATTCTTTAGTCATTTAATAAATGTAGAATATACTGCTAATATGGAAACAGATTTAGATAAGATTGCTGAAGGTAATCAAGATTATGTTAAAGTATTAAGAGAGTTTTATAATGAATTTGAGCCAAGTGTTAAAAATGCGTTTGATGCTATGCCTAAAAAAGAAGCAGAAAAAACTGGAGAAGATTGTCCAGAATGTGGGAACCCTTTAGTAATTAGAAAAGGTAAATATGGAGAGTTTATTGCTTGTAGTAATTATCCAAAATGCAAATATATTAAACAAGATGAAAGGCAAATTACTGAAATATGTAATTGTCCAAAATGCGATGGCAAAATAATTGAAAAAAAGAGTAAAAGAGGAAAAGTATTCTACGGATGTAACAATTATCCAAAATGTAAAGAAGCATACTGGGATAAACCAATTGGTAAAAAATGTCCAGAATGTGGAAGTATGTTAACAGAAAAAAAGAATACAATTAAATGTAGTAGTTGTGATTATAAAAGTGATACTGAATAGTATTGCTTTTAATTTGACAAAGTATAAAATTTATGTTAGTATATACGACATAGATTTGAAAAGAAAAATTTTTTCAAGAAAGAAAGAGGGTTATGGTATGAAAAACAATTATGAAACATTAGATCAAAAGTTAGATAGTATACATGGCAAAAAGAAAACAACAAAACCAGTAAAAGCGTCTAAATCAAAGAAAATTAAATCAAAAGACGAAAGAACTAAAAGGAATAAAAAGTTTATAGTTGGTACAATTGCTTTGTTTGCTGCAAGTGCAATTACTTTAACTTCACTTGTTGCAACCTTAGTAAGCTGTTTCAAAAAGAAAAATAATGATGTTCCAAAAACATTAGATAATAGTATTGTTCAAATAGATGATATGGGAACTGAATTAGAACTTTCAGAAAATAATACATCTAAATATGGAAAAACTACTGGAAATATTGATGCAAATGAATTGGTAGAAAAAAATGGAAAAATCTATAAAGATAAAGATAGTGCTGATAAATCTGATAAAGTAGGTACTAGTTCAGTTGATACTAAAGGTGATTCACTTGTAGTAGAAGATGGGAAAGTAAAAGATAAAACTGATGGTTATGAAATTAAGGATGAATCAGGCAAAGTTATTGAAAATGGTGATGATATACCAGATGGTTATAAGGAAGTAGAAGAAGGAAAACTTTTACCAGAAGGATATGTTTATTCGGATGCTACTTATTATAATGAAGAAGGAAATATTTTGTTAAATAAGGGTGATAGAGTAAGTAAAGAGAAGTTAGAATATATTAAGAAAAACTTTTCAACAACCAAACCTTCAAAAACAGAAACAAGTTCAATAACTGATACTTCATCAAAACAAGAAACGACTTCAAACAAAGGTAAAGTAAACACAAACGGAACATATACTGATTCTTATGGAAATATATGGATTAGTTATGAGGACTATGTAAATGGTATGTTAGATTTAGATGGGGTATACACAAAAGCAGATGGAATATTACGTTATAGTCCAAATGTAAATAAAAATACTGAAAAACAATTAGTAAAATAGGAATTAATGTTCCTATTTTTTCTTGCTAAATAAAATTATAAGTGCTATCATAGATATATAATAGGTGATAAAAAGTGAAACAATATTTAAAAGAAAATTATAAATTTATATTAAGTATAATATTTATTTTAGTAGTATTTTCAATTAGATTTCCATATTATATAGATGCTCCTGGTGGAATAACTGATGTGAGTGAAAAAATAGAAATAAATGGTTATGAAAGTGAAGGCAGTTTTAATCTAGCTTATGTAAAAGAATATAGGGCTACCATTCCTACATTAATTTTTTCTTTGTTTAACAAAGATTGGAAAGTAATTAAACAAGATGAAGTTATGCTGGATACTGAAGATTATAAAGCCTATGAAATTAGAGATAAAATACTAATGGATGAATCCATTAGTAATGCCGTATATGTTGCTTTTAAAAATTCAAATAGATACATAAAAGAATTGTCTAATAAATTGGTTATTATTTATATAACAGACACTTCAAATACGGATTTAAAAGTAGGAGATGAGATAATATCTATAAATAATGAATATGTGTATAGTAAAGAAAATGTAGCAAACATAGTAAATGATTTACCTATAGGTTGCAAAATAGATATTAAAGTTAAAAATAATAACACAGAATATAACAGATATGCCTATATAATTGAAGAAGATAATAATAAAATAATAGGTATTTTAATTAGTAATTTAAAAGAATATCAAACTAATCCCAAAGTAAATGTAATTGTCGATAAAAATGAATCTGGTTCAAGTGGTGGTTTAATTACTGCTTTATCAATTTATGATTCTTTAGTTAAAGAAGATATAACTAATGGATTAAAAATAGTGGGCACAGGAACAATAGATTTAGATGGGAATATTGGTAGTATAGGTGGGGTAGAATATAAATTAAAGAGTGCTGTAAAAAGATCAGCTGATTTATTTATAGTACCTAAAGATGAAAATTATGCAGAGGCAATTAAATTAAAAAAAGAAAACAATTATGATATAGAAATACTTGGTGTATCTACATTTAATGAAGTTATAGATTATTTAAATAGTAAAAACTAGAAAAAACTAGTTTTTTTATTTAAAAACTAGATTTACTTTAATGAATTTGATAAAATATTTATTAGGTGAATAAGTATGAAGATGTCAGATGTAGATTTAAATAAAGTGTCTCCTATGATGAGGCATTATATAAGTGTAAAAAATGACTATCCTGATGTAATAATATTTTATAGATTAGGAGATTTTTATGAGGTTTTCTTTGAAGATGCAATTATAACCTCAAGAGAATTAGAACTTACTTTAACAGGTAGAAATGCAGGATTAGAAGAAAGAGTACCTATGTGTGGAGTACCACACCATGCTGTAAATATTTATGTAGAAAAGATGGTTGAAAAAGGATATAAAATAGGTATTTGTGATCAACTAGAGGATGCTAAAGATGCCAAAGGAATAGTTCAAAGGGGAATAACACAAATAATAAGTAAAGGTACTATTATGAATAGTGATTCTTTAAAAGAAAATGAATTTAACTATATAGGAAACATAATAGACTTTGATCACTGTTATAGTATCTGTTATACAGATATAACAACAGGAATAGTTTATGTAACTCTTATAAACCATAATCCAAGCAATTTAGTTAGTGAAATAGTTAGTTTAGGACTAAAAGAAGTAATAGTTAATTCTACATTTGATAAAAGTATTACAAGTATACTTAAAAATCAATTTAAAACTTATATATCTATATCTGATGATATAGAAGAATTAGAAGAATGTAAAAATGTATTTGAAGATATAGAAGATGAAAGATTAGTTAAAACAATTAAACATTTAATAACTTATATTACTAAAATAAAAATGACTAGTTTAAGTCATTTACAAAAAGCTATAATAAAAGTAAATAAAAATTATTTAAAGATGGACATCCATACTAAAAGAAACTTAGAACTAACAGAGACATTAAGACTTAAACAAAGGCAATATTCTTTGATATGGTTACTTGATAAAACTAAAACAGCTATGGGATCCAGAATGTTAAAGAATTATATAGAAAATCCATTAATTGATAAAAATGAAATAAATAAAAGATACGATGTAGTAGAAACATTACTTGAAGAGTTTATATTAAAAGAAGATTTGAAAACATTACTTTATGAAGTATATGACTTAGAAAGGCTTTCTGGCAGAATAGCTTTTGGTAATGCCAACGCTAGAGATTTATTGCAATTAAAAAACTCTTTAAAGGTTTTACCTGATATAAAAAATATATTAAATGCGATTAAGTTTAAAGATATAGAAACATTAAATGATTTATACGAGTTGCTTGAAAGTTCTATATATGAAAATCCTCCAATAACTATTAAAGAAGGTTATCTAATTAAAGAAGGATTTAATAAAGAATTAGATGAATTAAAAAGCATAAGAACTAATGGTAAAAATTTTATAGCACGTTTTGAAGCGGAAGAAAAAGAAAAAACTGGTATTAAAACTTTAAAAGTAGGTTACAACAAAGTATTTGGTTATTATATAGAAGTATCTAAAGGTATGACTAATTTGGTTAAAGATGAATATGGTTATGAAAGAAAACAAACTTTAAGTAACTGTGAAAGATATATTAGTCCAATACTTAAAGAAAAAGAATCTATGATACTTAATGCAGAAGAAAAAATAATAAATTTGGAATACGATTTATTTATAAGCGTTAGAGATAAAATAAAAGAATATATACCAAGACTTCAAGAGATTGCTAAAGTAATAAGCGAAATAGATGTATTACAATCTTTCTCTATAGTAGCAGAAGAAAATAATTATATTAGACCAACTATTACTGATGAAAGAGTAGTAGATATAAAAGAAAATAGACATGCAGTAGTAGAAAAAGTATTAGATAGTGAATATGTATCAAATGATATATATATGCCTAAAGATAAAAATATATTACTTATTACTGGACCTAATATGGCAGGTAAGAGTACATATATGAGACAACTGGCTATTACAGTTATAATGGCTCAAATAGGATGTTTTGTTCCTGCAAAAAGTGCTACAATGCCTATATTTGATGCTATATATACTAGAATTGGTGCTAGTGATGACTTAGTTAGTGGAGAATCTACATTTATGGTAGAAATGAATGAAGCTAATAATGCTATTCAAAATGCTACTAACAATTCGTTAGTACTATTTGATGAATTAGGTAGGGGAACTGCTACATTTGATGGAATGGCGCTTGCTCAATCAATTATTGAATATATTCATGATAATATAAAGTGTAAAATGATGTTTTCAACACATTACCACGAACTTACTGATTTAGAAAATAATCTTAAATATTTAAAAAATATACACGTTAGTGCTTATGAAGAAAATGGCACAGTAACATTCTTGCATAAAATAAAAGATGGTAGTGTTGATAAAAGTTATGGTATTCATGTAGCCAAGCTAGCCAATCTACCTAATAGCTTAATAAAAAGAGCAAGTGATATATTGAAAGTTTATGAATCCAAAGAAAAGAAAAGAGATATAAAAATACAAGAAAGTCTTCCTTTGGATTTAGTAATGCCTAAAGAAGAATCAAAAATAGAAAAAATTATAAAAGAAATAGATCCTATGAATATAACACCGATAGAAGCTTTTAACATCATCTATGAATTAAAAAAAGATTTAAAATAAAACGTATTTCACATACGTTTTATTCATATATTATAATGGTGATATTATGACTTTGAATGAATTTATAAAAGTTATAAATGGTATATCTAATATAAATAGTGAAGAAAGAATAAAACAAATAAAAACTGATACTAGAAAGATAAATAAAGGAGATATATTTATAGCTTTAAAAGGCAAAAAATATAATGGAGAAGATTTTGTTAATATTGCGATACAAAAAGGAGCTATCGCTTGTGTAGTGGAAAAAAGCATTAATGATAAATGTATACAAGTAAAAGACACTACACAATGTTTATTTTTAATTGGACTATATATAAGAAAACAATATAATATACCTTTAATTGGTATTACGGGATCAAATGGTAAAACGACTACAAAAGATTTACTTTATCATGTGCTAAGTAGTAAATATAAAGTATTAAAAAATGATGGCAGTAAGAATAATATAATTGGTGTATCAGATACATTATTTAAATTAAATAAAAATCATGAAATAATAGTTATGGAATTAGGTACTAATCATCTAGGGGAAATTAGTTATTTGTCTAAGATGTGTGAACCAGATGTAGGAATAATAACTAATATAGGATCATCGCATTTAGAATATTTTAAAACGAGAAAAAATATATTTAAAGAAAAAATAAGTATATTAGATGGAATGAAAGATGGGAATTTAATAGTTAATGGTGATGATAAATATTTAAAAAGATTATGTAGCTTTAAATGCGGATTAAATAAAAATAATGATTTAAAAGCTTATAATATAAAAGAATATACTGATCATATAATATTTAATATATATTTAGATAAAGAATATACAATAATATTTAATAACCCAGGGACACATTTTATTAATGATATATTATTGGTTATTAAGTGTGCTTTAAATTATGAGATAAAAATAAAAACAATTATAAATAAAATAAAAAGTTTTAAATTAACTGATAAGAGAATGAATCTTGTAAAAATTAAAGATAATATATTAATAAATGATTGTTATAATGCGAGTTTAGAATCCACGGTTGCTGGAATTAATTATTTAAAAAATATAAGTCAAAAAAAAATATTAATAATAGGTGATATATTAGAACTTGGTAAACACTCTAAAAAGATACATAAAAAAATAAATAAAGAAATAAAAAAATTAAAAAATAAAGAAATTTATACTATAGGTGTGAATTCTAAATATATTAGAGGTATTAATTTTAAAAATGTAGATGAGTTTATAGAATATATAAGGCATAAAAAATTAGATAATTGTTATATTTATGTAAAGGGTTCCAGAAGAATGAATTTAGATAAATTTGTAGATTATATGACAAACTAAAAAGAGTATTATTTAAACACTCTTTTTTCAATTTCTTCATTAATTTCTTTTTTGTGGTTTTCGGACAAAAAATATTGTATAAACTCTTTTTCTATAGATATTAATCTATGATCATATAATTCAAAAACATTCTTCATTTTTCTTTTTATATCATTTACATGATTACTTTCACCATATATTTTTACAGCTTCAAAAGTTGGATCTACGGAAAACATAAATAATATATATTTTTCTTCTATACAATCTACATTATATTTTTTTTGATTGATGTTGAGTCTCTTCATTTTTTTTATATAATTTACAAAATTATTAGAAGTTATGTTTTCTTGTTCAAGCAAATTTAAAGCGTTTTTTTTCAGTATCGATATTTTTTCGTTGTCTACGTTTTTAAAATTAATATTTTTAAAATCTTTATAAAATTCTTGGACTATTTTTTTTGAATATTCAATGAAATCTTTATCTGCAATACATGTTTTTTTCATGAATTATTCCTCCTTGGTAGGTAACTATTATACTAAAAAACAAAAAAAAGTCAATTATTTACTTATTTTAGGGAAGATGCTATAATAAATGTGTTTGTAAATAGCTCTGCCAACCATTTTAATAAAAGAAATGATGCAATATATTGATAATAAAATATGAAAAAGGAAGTGACTCATGAAAATAAAATATGAATTATTACAAAATGATACTAAAACTAAAGCTAGATATGGTTTTTTGCACACTAACTATGGTACTTTTGAAACACCTATGTTTATGCCAGTTGGAACGCAAGCAACAGTAAAAACATTATCTCCAGAAGAAATAAAGGAAATTGGTGGTGGAGTAATACTTTCTAATACCTACCACCTATGGCTTAGACCTGGAGAAGATATAGTAGAAAAGGCAGGAGGGCTTCATAAGTTTATGAATTATGATGGCCCAATTCTAACAGATAGTGGTGGATTTCAAGTGTTTAGTTTAACAAAAAATAAAAAGAAGGATATAACTGAAGAAGGAGTTAGATTTAAAAGTCATATAGATGGTAGGGAATTATTCTTAACTCCTGAAAAATCTATACAAGTTCAAAATAAATTAGATAGTGATATTGCAATGAGTTTTGATGAATGTATACCATATCCTGCTACTCACGAATATGTTAAAGCTTCAACAGAAAGAACTTTAAGATGGGCAAAAAGAGGTAAGGATGCATTTAATAATGAAAGACAATCTTTGTTTGGAATAGTTCAAGGTGGAGAATATGAAGATTTAAGAAAATATAGTGCAATAGAAACTGTTAAAATGGATTTTGATGGATATGGTATAGGCGGTACTAGTGTTGGTGAAGGTAAAGATACTATGTATAAAATGATTGATTATGCAATAGAGTATTTACCAACTGATAAACCAAGATACTTAATGGGCGTTGGAGATCCACTAGATATTATAGAAGGCGTAATTAGGGGAGTAGATATGTTTGACTGTGTACTTCCAACAAGAATTGCGCGTCATGGTAATGCATTTACTGCAAATGGAAAAATAAATATTAAGAATGCTAAATACAAAGAAGATTTTACTCCAATAGAAGAAAATTGTGATTGCTATGCTTGTAAACATTATACAAAAGCATATATTAGACATTTAATAGTTGCTAATGAAACATTTGGTCAAAGATTACTTTCTATACATAATATTAGGTTTTTAACTAACTTAACTGAAGATTTAAGAATAGCTATAAAACAAGATAATATACTTGAATATAAGGAAAAATTTATAAAGAAATATTGTGGTAAAAATGAAGATAATAAATAAGTTTTATAATATAAATAATAAATTAGATAAAAATATAGTTTTAATATCAGATATACATTATCAAGATAAAAAAGATATTAAAGTTTTAAATAATATATTAAATAATATAAAAACTATAAAACCTGATTATGTATGTATACCAGGGGATATAACACATAAAACATTTATAAAAGATGAAAATGAATTACTAGAATGGTTTAAAGAAATATCCAAAATATCTAAAGTAATAATTTCTTTAGGTAATCATGAATTTTATATAAAAAAATATAGAAAGATATATGGGTTAAATAAAGAATTGTTAAAAAAATTATCTAATATAGAAAACCTACATATATTAGATAATAAGAATGTAATAGTAGATGATATTAACTTTATAGGATTTACTATTCCTATGGATTATTATAAAAGAACATATAAAATAAATGACTTTTCTAAATATTTAAACAATCTAAAAATTAATAAAAAATATTATAATATATTATTATGTCATTCACCCATAAATATATGTAATAAGGATGTTTTGAAAAATAAAAATATAGATTTAATATTATGTGGTCATATGCATGGTGGAATAGTGCCCAAGTTTATGAGAAAAATTTTTAAGAACAATGGTTTAATAAGTCCAAATAAAACATTATTCCCTAAATACGCTTATGGTAACTTAGAAATAAATAACACAAATATTATAATATCATCAGGTATTAAAGTTATTCATTTTAGAATAATAAATATATTTTCACCTGAAATTGTTAATATACGAATTTGATTGATTAACCTCAATCTTTTTTTATACACTTAATTATTTTTAGTAATTACATACTCTTCAAATGTTAAATTATTTTTATAAATATAAGTTGCTATTTCAATGCCTACATATCTATAATGCCAAGGTTCATATTTAAAGCCAGTTATATGAAATTTACCTTTAGGATACCTAAGTATAAAACCATATTTATAACAGTTTTCCTTCATCCAAATAAATTCTTTAGTACTTTCAAAATTATCATAATCTAAACTTTTATCAGCGACATCAACTGCTAAACCAGTTTGATGTTCAGAGTGGCCGGCTCTAGCACTTGCCATATCAGCATAATAAAAACCATTATTTAAACCATAATTATTATAAAGTTTTTTTTGATATAAATAACTTCTATAAGTAGAAACTGCAATTATATTAAAACCCGCTTCTTTAGCATCCATAGCCATCTTTTCAAAGTTTATTCTTGCCTCGTGTCTTAAATATTTATCTTTGCAAGAATATTTAATATCTACAACTTCTAGGTCATCCGGTATATAATCACTAGTCAATTTATTATTTTTATTAACTAAAAAATCATAAGAAGTAGGGTTGTGTATTGTAGTTATATTTTTATAAAAATCGTTTTCAAGTATAATAAGTAATAGTATATAAATAATTTTTTCCATATAATCACCACTATATTATATGAAAAAAGATAGTAAAAACTATCTTAAAAAGTAAGCATAATATTCTTCATATGTAATATTATTTTCGTAAATATAAGTAGCAATTTCAATGCCAACATAACGATAGTGCCATGATTCAAACATATATCCAGTTATATATTCTTTAGCTTTAGGATATCTCATAATAAAACCGTATTTATGAGCATTATCTTTTAACCATTTATATTCATCTGTATTTTCAAAGTCATCAAATGCAACGTTTTTAGCGTTCGTTAAATCAGCGGAATATCCAAGTTGGTGCTCTGAATATCCTGGTCTAGCAGAGTAAGTATCGGCATTCTTAACTCCGTCCACTTTAACATAATTATTATAGAGAGTAGATTGAAAGTTATAACTTCTATATCCAGTTGTAATTTTTATAGTTAAATTACTTTTTCTGGCATCATCTGCCATTTTAACAAAATTATCATAAGCAACGTTTACTAACTCGGCTTTATCTCTAGCATACATCCCTGTAACATTTACTAAATTATCCGGCACATAATCTTTGTTTAAATAATTATATTTGTTAACAAGTGTATACATTTCTTTAGTTAAATCAGATTTATTAGAGTCAGTATAAAACTGATAATCTAAATTAGAATTAACTCTGGTAATTATTTCTTTATATTCTAAATCTTTATGTTTTTCATAATAATTTAAATATCTATCCAAAAAATCAATTATAAAATATTTTTCCTTTATAAGTGATAGGGTAGTAGAGTTTAATTTAACATTACTATTTTCGTATTCATTAACATATTTTATAATTCCATCTATATTATCAAACTTTTTTAAATGAGTAATATATTTATCTATATTTTCTTCTTTAAAATTTTCATGATTTATAATATTAAATATTTTTAAATAATCAATATCATTATTTTTTAAAGTATAGTCCATATATAAGTCTAATCTATCTTTATTGTAGTTTTCACTTGAAACTATATAAATTAAATTACTATTGTAATCATATTTATATATAGTATTTAATTCTTCTTTGCTTAATTTTTCTAATTCTTGAATTTCAAGACTATTATAACCAATTTTTTCTAACGTGTTATTATTTTTATTAAATAAAACCAATAAAGTAAAAATTATAATTATAACAATAAGAAGTAATATTAATATGTTTTTAATTTTTAATTTTCTTTTCTTCATATCATCACCATGATAATTATATAATAAAAATAAAATAAAAAAAAGGAGTTTACCCCTTTTCTACAAAATATGCATAATATTCATCGAACGTAATATTATTTTCATAAATATAAGTAGCGACTTCAATACCCACATAACGATAGTGCCAAGACTCATATTCATATCCAGTTAAATATTCTTTGTCTTTAGGATATCTTAATATAAAACCGTATTTATGAGCATTATCTTTTAACCATTTAAATTCATCAAACTCTTCAAATGTTTTAGCATTAGAACCATAAGTTTGAATATCTATAGCCATACCAGTTTGGTGTTCTGAGAAACCGGCTTTAGCTGCTATTTTGTTTGCTGCTTCTTCACCACGATTATCCAAATATTCATTATATATTTCTTCTTGATCTTCATAGCTTCTATAAGACGAATTAATTATTAAAGTCAAATCTTCTTTTTTTGCAGCTTTAAACATTTTAATAAATGCATTATATGTTTCTTGTGTAAGCATTTGATTATTACCATAACTGTATTGTTTACTAATTTTAACCATATTATCAGAATTATAAGAGTTATCTAAACTATAGAACTTATTAGTAAGCATCAATTCATTTTTAGAAATATCTGTTTTTTTAGTATTAGTGTACCACTCATTATCTGATCCAACATTTATAACTGCAATTGTATCTGCTAAATCTCTACCATTTTCATTTAAATATTCTATATATTTTTTTAAGTTCTTTTCTAAGAAATATTTTTCATTCAATAAAGGAATAACGTTCTTATTATATTCTATAGATACTAAATAATCTTTTGTCTTATTTTTCATTTTTAGTATCTCTACAACATCTTCCTTAGAATAACCAAGTTTTAATAATTTGTATTCATAGGTTTTGTGGTAGTTTATAGTTCTAACAGCAAATATAATTGAAAAAATAATAAATGCAACTACAAAGAGTAGAGTAACAATCGGTTTAATTTTTAATCTTCTTTTCATATCATCACCATTATTATTGTAGCACATTTCTTACCAAATTTATACAGAAAAATGTTAATGTGTGTTATAATTAGGTAGGTGGTAATATGATAGGCATAATTGTCGCAGAAGAAAAAGAGTTAATAGAAGTAAAAAAAATAATAAAGAATATAAAAGAAAAGAATATTTATGAAAAAACTTTTTATATAGGAAATATAGAAGAAAAACAAGTTGTTTTAGTTAAAAGTAATGTTGGTAAGGTTAATAGTGCGAGAGTAACGCAACTTTTGATAGATAATTTTGATATAAAGCTTGTTATAAATGTAGGAACTGCTGGAAGCGTAGATAATAGTATGGAGATAGGGGATGTAGTAGTTGCTACAGAACTTGTTCAACATGATTTTGATGTAACTCCTTTTGGAAGAAAATTAGGTGAAATAGAAAATATTGGTGAAAGTATAAAAATAGATAATAAACTTTTAAGTTTATTTGATGAAATGGATGTTAAAAAAGGAATAATTGCTAGCGGAGATAAGTTTATAATTAATAGAGAAGAAAAAGATAACATTAGAAATATTTTTAAAGCAATGTGTATAGAAATGGAAGGTGCTAGTGTAGCTCAAGTTTGTTTTTTAGATAAAATACCATTTTTAGTAATTAGATCTATTACTGATAAACTTGATGGCTCATCAAAAGTAGACTTTGAAAAATTCTTAGAATCATCTTCTAAAAACGCAGCAACCATATTAAAAGATGTATTAAAAAAGTATTAGTGTAAAAGAATGTGTAATTAAAATAATTTATTAAGTAATTAAAATAATTCACGAAGAAGTATATTTTTGTAAAAAACTACTTTTTTTTGAGGTATAATAGAATTGTAATATTATTATTAAAGGAGGATTAATATGAAGAATGTAGTTATAATAATACTTACAATGTTAGTATTAGGTTTAGGTGGATTTTTGGTTTATGCTAAAATTATTGACAACAATGAAGTTTCAAAAGGAAAAGAAGAAATAAAGGATTCTCAAAAAGAACCAATGAATGAATTTTTAATTGAACAAAAAGATTCTACTTATTTTAATGAGTATCTTAAAGCTTTTTTAAGTTGCGATGGTGCTCTTTATATTTCTAGAAATACAGAAAATTTTTCTAATAAAGATATTAGTAATTTTGTTTCAAGATATTATAATTTTGTTGGTTATGATGTTGAAGGTGGTTATAAGGTAAATGTATCAGATGTAGATGCGTTAATATATAAATATTTTAATAAAAGAGATGTTGTTTTAGAAACAAAACCTAATGAGGTAACAACAATTACAAAACAAGATAATGTGTATAAATTTAATTGGGAAGCAGTTGGTTGTGGTTCTTATGGATATAAAGATTCTGTTGTAACTTATAAGGCGGAAAACGTAACTGTTAAGTATTCTGAATATGATAATCTAGGAGAACGATACACTGGTAAGTTTTTAACATTCCATTTAAAATATAATAATGGAAATTATAACGTTATAAAAATTGAAGGATAATTAAGAGATGAAAATCTCTTTTTTTTAATATTCATTTATTGTATAATATTAAGTAGGTGGTAGTATGTTAGAAACAATAAAAAATAATACTATAATAATTTGTAATAATAATTACAAAATACAAATATTAAAAGATATAAAAAAAATAATTAATATTAAGTTTATGAGTATGGATGAGTTTATAAAATCATACTACTTTGATTATGATGAAAAAACTATTCTTTATGTAATAAAAAAATATAACGTAAAATATGATACAGCTTTAGAATATTTAAATAATTTAATATATATTGAAGATAAAAAATATATACAAGATAAATTAAATTTTTTAGTTAATTTAAAAAAAGAATTAGTAGATAATAATTTACTTATATTTAATAGTAAATTTAAAAACTTAATAAAAGATAAAGACATAATCATTTATAATTATTCATTAAGTAAGTTTGAAAAATATATATTAAGAGATTTAGATTATCAAATAATAGAAAAAGAAACAAATAAATACATTCATACCATTTATGAGTTTAATACTATGGAAGAAGAAATAGAATATGTAGCTAGAAAAATAAGTGAACTTATAAATAGTGGTCTAGATATAAATAATATTAAATTAACTAATGTTAGTAGTGATTATATAAATATAATAACTAAAATATTTAATTTTTATAATTTAAAAATAAATAAGTTTAATAATGTACCAATAATATCCACTGTAATAGGTAAAACATTTTTTGAAAATCTAAGTAGTGTTGAAAGTGCTATAGAAGCAATAGAAAAATATAATACTACTGATACTTATAATAAAATAGTTAGTATGTGTAATAAATATATTTGGTGTGGTGATATAAATGATTTAAAAATATTACTTGAATATGATTTAAAACACACTTATATAGAAAATACTAAATATACAAATATGATAGAAGTAGTAGATTATAAGAATTATGATTTTAAAGATGATTATGTATTTATGTTAGGATTTAATCAAGGTATAATTCCTAAACTTTATAAAGATGAGGATTATATATCAGATAATATTAAACCGGATTATTTAGATAACACCGTAGAGAAAAATAAAAAGGAAAAAGAAGATGTAATTAAGTCTATTAAAAATATTAAAAACTTAACTATAACTTATAAATTAAAAAATTCATTCACAACTTTTTATCCATCTAATTTAATAGATGAATTAAATTGTGAAATAGAAAAAACAGAACTTGATTATAAAACTAGTTATAGTGAAATAAGTGATAAAATAGCTTTAACTAATATGTTGGATAATTTAATTAAATTTGGATCTATTGATACTAATTTAAACTTATTAAATTCTAATTATGATATACCTTATAATACTTATTCACATGCATTTACAGGGATAAGTAAAGATAAATTAAATAAGTTTATTAAGTCTTTAAAAAGTTTCAATTTATCATATACACTCATGGATAATTATAATAGATGTGCTTTTAGATTTTATATAGATAAAATATTATGCCTAAAAGATAATATAGATTTATTTAGTGTAACTATAGGTAATATTTATCACGATGTATTAGAAAAAGCAATTAAAGGTAGTATAGACGTAGAAAAAGAAGTTTATAAATATATAAGTGATAATAATATAGTTTTAACTAATTCAAATAAATTCTTCTTAAATAGAACAATTAAAAATATAAAATATGTAATAGAAGTATTAAAAAAACAAGATAGTTTCTCTAACTTAAAAAATATAGAAACAGAAAAATTTGTTAAAATACCTTTAAAAGATAATATTAATTTTGTAGGATTTATAGATAAGATTGTTTATAATACTTTAAATGATATGGTAATAGCTGCTATAATTGATTATAAAACTTATGTCAAGAAACCAAGTTTAAAATATATAGATAGTGGTATTGGATTACAACTTCCAACTTATATGTTACTTTCTAAATATAGTTTTAAAAATATAAGATTTGCAGGATTCTATTTACAAAACATCACACTTGACAATAAGTCAGAAAGTGATAAAGAAAAAAGTTTAAAACTTATAGGGTATACAAATACTGATAAAAATATATTAAAAGAATTTGATAGTAACTATATGGATAGTGGTGTTATTGACGGAATAAAAGTAAATAATGATGGAAGTTTTAGTGCAAATAGTTTAAAACACATGTTAAATGATGAAGAGATAAATAAAGTCATTGATATAACAAAAGAGAAGATAGATGAAACTATGAATAATATATTAGAATCCAGATTTGATATAAACCCTAAATATGATGGAGCTAATATAGGATGTGAATTCTGTAAATATAAAGATTTATGTTTTATGAAAGAATATGATTTCATTAAGATTAAGTCAAGTGAAGTATTTGGCGGTGATGAAGATGAGTAAATGGACAATCGAACAAGAACAAGCAATAACTGAGTCAGGTACTAATATAATTGTATCTGCTGGTGCAGGTTCAGGTAAAACAGCAGTACTTACAGAACGAACTATTAGAAAATTATTAAATGGTGGCAATATTAATAGATTACTTATTTTAACATTCACTAATGCTGCGGCAGGAGAAATGAAAGATAGAATAAGAAAGGCTATAAAAAAAGCAGGATTGAAAGAACAATTAAATTATATAGATTCTGCTTATATAACTACATTTGACTCATTTGCTTTATCACTCGTTAAAAAGTATTCAACACTCCTAAATCTTTCACCCAATATATCTATTATGGATAATTCTATTGAAATTCTTAAAACAAACGAAATAATGGATGATATATTTGAAAGTATGTACGGAGATGTTAATTTTGATAAATTGATTAATGACTTTTGTATTAAAAGTGATGATAATATAAAAGAAATAGTTAAAGAAATATCAAAGAAATTAGATTTAATACCTGAAAAAAAAGTTTATTTAGAAAATTATATAGATACACATTTTAATGATAATTTTATAGATAATAAAATAAATAAATATTTGAATATTGTTAGTGAAGTAAAAAAATTAATAAATGAACCATATAAAGAATTAATTGCCAGAGTAGATAATAAGTTTATAGAAACATTTAATTTAGAACCTTTAATAAGTTCAAATACATATGATGAGATAAAAACTAATATTACTTTAGTAGGAAGCCCTAGAAAAAATAAAGATTGTTTAGAAGATTATAAAATATATAAAGATCAAATAACTAGTATTATAAAAAAATTAAAAGATTTAACTAGATTTGAAAGTATAGAAGAAATGAAAGAATCTTTACTTTCTACTAAACCTTATATAATTGCGATAAGTAATATAATAAATAAATTTGATTTAGAGTTTAATAAATATAAGAAAGATCATGATTTATATACGTTTGTAGATATCGCTTTAATGGCTATAAATTTATTAAAGGAAAATGTAGATATTAAAGAAGAATTAAAAAACAGTTTTGATGAAATAATGGTAGATGAATACCAAGACACAAGTGATATACAAGAAGAGTTTATAAACTTAATTGCTAATAACAATCTTTACATGGTTGGGGATATAAAACAATCTATTTATAGATTTAGACATGCTAATCCATATATATTTAGAAATAAGTATAAAGATTATTCTATGTGTAATAATGGAATAAAAATAGATTTGCTTAAAAACTTTAGATCGAGAGAAGAAGTATTAAATAATATAAATTTAATATTTAATTTAATAATGGATGAAAATATAGGTGATGCTCAGTATAAAGAATCTCATCAAATGAACTTTGGAAATAAAAGTTATGTTGAAGAATGTAAAACAGATCAAAATAATAATATGGAAATACTTACATACAACCCTAAAGATATAGAAGATTTTTCTAATGATGAAGTAGAAGCATTCACTATTTGTTATGACATAAAAGAAAAAATAGAAAATAAGTATTTAGTTGTAGATAAAGAAACAAAATCTTTAAGAGCGTGTAAATATAGCGATTTTGCTATTATAATGGATAGGGGTACTAGTTTTGATTTATATAAAAAAATATTTGAATATGTAGGAATTCCTATTCTTCAAATAAAAAATGAAAAACTTACTTTAGGGGATGATTTAACTGTTTTAAAAAATTTAATCAACTTAATAGTAAAAATAAATCTAAATGAAATAGATGATGATTTTAAATATTATTTTACTAGTATATCAAGATCTTATTTATTTAAAACGGATGATGAAGAAATATTTGATATAATAAAAAGTAATAAATGCTATGAAACTGAACTTTATAAAAAGTGTAAGGAAATAAATATATTTGAAATATCTAACTTAGATTTATTGAATCAAATAATAGATAAGTTTAATTATTATGAAAAATTAATTACTATAGGAAATATAAATGAATCTATGATAAAAATAGATTACTTAAAAGATTTAAGTGTTAATTTATCTAATATTGGATATACACCTATTGATTTTGCTAAATACTTGAGTGATATGATAAATAGTGGCTCTATTGAATATTCATTAAATAGTGATAACAGTAATAGTGTTAAAATATTAAACATACATAAAAGTAAAGGGCTTGAATATAGTATTTGTTATTTTTCTGGATTATTTAAAAGAAGTAATGATGAAGATAAAAAAGCTAAGTTTATTGTAGATTCAAAATATAATATAATTACTCCTTATACAGATAATGGAGTAAAACAAACTATACTTAAAGATTTATTACTTGATATAGAAAATAAAGAAAGTATAAGTGAAAAAATAAGACTTTTTTATGTCGCACTTACTCGTGCAAGAGAAAGAATTATTATAGTTTGTCCTTTGAATAAAGAAAATGATGGTTATAACACTCTAGTACCAAATAATATCAGATTAAATTATACTAAAATTAGTGATATGCTAGAATCTATTATACCTGTACTTTTGCCTTATGTAAAAGATATAGATTTTAATAAAGTTATATTAACTAGGGATTTTGAAAAAATTAAATCTTATAATTATAAAAAAGAATTAAAAAATCTAGATACAAAAATAGAAAAACGAAAAAATAATATTCAATATGAAGTATTAAATGAATCTAGATTTTCTAAAGTTACTAATAAGTTAATAACTAAGGATGAATATAATAATATGAAAGAAGGAGTTAAACTACACTACATCTTTGAAACAGAAGATTTTAAAACAAGTAATAATTCTTATATATTAAATTTTATTAAACATATAGATTTAAATTATATAAATTGTTTTAAAGAGTATGAATTTATTTATGAACAAGATAATGAAATAAAACATGGTTTTATAGATTTAATGTTAGAATATCAAGAGTCTATAAATATCATAGACTATAAGATGAAAAATATAACAGATGAAAATTATTTAAAACAATTAAATGGGTATAAAGAATATATAGAAAGTATAACTGAAAAGAAAGTAAATATATATCTTTATTCTATATTAGATGATAATCTACAAAAATTAAATTAAACTCGGTTTTATCGAGTTTTTTGCTTTATAAAAAAATTATATAATCTTGTAATTTAACTTATTAGTGATATAATAATTGCCATAGGTGATGTTATGTTAGAAAAATTACAATATAAAAATATAAAAAAATATAAAAGATATATTCCTTTTGATATAAATACAAATAGCAAATTATATTTTGATAAAGATTTAATACATAAAATTCCATTTATTAAAGAAAGAGGTTTGGATAATCTTTTAAAATATCTTGGAGAATTAAATTTAAAAGAACTTGTTGAAATAAGAAAATTAATTTATAATCATAATTTAATTGTTGGATATAGTATGAAAAATTATAAAGGTTATAAAAGTTTGGCAAAATTTAAAAAAAGAAAATTAAATTTAAAAAAAGAAGATTGTTTTAAAATAATTAAATCAGTTCAAGTTTTATCACAAAATAAAATATCTTTTTTTGATAGTCATTTAGGTAATGTTTTATTAAATCGTAAAACTAATGATATTAAGATTTGTGATATAGATGGTTTAGTGTTAAAAGAAAGTACTACTTTAGATTATGGAGAATTAAAAGATTTATTAATATTTTTATTATCATATTTATATAATATAAGAGAGTGTGATATTAGAAATTATTTAAAATGTTCTGATAAAGGTTTAAATAATTTATTTATAGACAGTTGTAAACTAGGAGAAGATAATTTAAGTGTTGAAAAAATAAAAGAAATAGTTAATACTATAAAATATAAAACCATAATTCAAGAAAGAGAATATATAATTGATAAATCTATAGAGTTAACCGAAATGGGTTATGCAAAATATAATAGATTTTAAAACATGTTAGAAATAACATGTTTTTTTATGTTATAATAAGGGTGGTGATGTTATGGAAAAGATAATAATGGTAGATGGAAATAACTTACTTTTTAGAAGTTATTATGCAACGGCATATAACGGTAATTTTATGAAAAATAGCAAAGGGTTTCCTACAAATGCTTTATTTGGACTTACTAATATGATAAATAAAATAATTGCTGAAGAAAAACCAAATTATATATTGGTTGCTTTTGATAAAGGCAAAACTTTTAGACATGAAAAGTTTGATTTTTATAAAGATGGAAGATCTGAAACTCCAGAAGAATTGAAAGTTCAATTTCCAAAAGCAAAAGAGTTATTAGATGCTATGGGAATAAAATATTATGAAATAGACAATTATGAAGCAGATGATATAATCGGAACATTTGCTAAATATTGTGATATTCCAGATGATGATTATGAAGGATTAATAGTAAGTAGTGATAAAGATTTACTTCAATTAATTTCTAAACAAGTTCAAGTAAAATTATTAAAGTCTAAAGATTATATTAGATATAATATAGATAATTTTAAAGAAGAATGGGGTATAGATCCTATAAATATAATAGATTTAAAAGCACTAATGGGAGACTCTAGTGATAATATTCCAGGAGTTAAAGGAATAGGGGAAAAAACTGCTTTAAAATTACTACACGAATATAAAACACTAGATGGTATATATGAAAATATAGATCAAATAAAAGGTGCTTTACAAACAAAACTTATTACAGATAAAGAAAATGCGTATATGAGTTATGAGATTGCAACTATTTATAGAGATGTTCCTGTAGATATTAATATATCAGATATAAAATATTTAGGAAATAAACCTGAACTTATAGATCTTTATGAAGAATTAGAATTTTATTCTTTACTTAGAAATGTAAAAGTTGAAAAGAAAGAAGAATTAAAAGAAGATAAAATACAATATAAAGAAATTAAAAGTATAGATGAAATAAACATAGATGAAGAAACTGCTATATATTTAGAACTTGATAATGATAATTATCACCAAGCTAATATAATAGGTATGGGAGTTTATAATAAAAATAATGCCTTATATATAAGTAGTGATATATTAAAGCAAAATCCAGAGTTTTTAAATAAAATAAACTTATATACTTATGATTATAAAAAACTTTTAGTAACAGCTAAGAAAAATAATCTTAATATATCTAATGTAATATTTGATACTGCTATTGCTGCTTATTTACTAGAATACAATTTAAAAGATGATATTGCATATCTATCTAATCAATTAGATTATAAAATACCATTTAAAACTGATATAGCAAAAGAAAAATTAGATATTAAAGAAATTATAATTGAAAAAGCAAAATTTATTTATGAAACTAAAGAAAAGTTTGAAAGTGAATTAAAAGATAAAGAAATGTATTCTTTATTTAAAGACATTGAACTTCCTTTAAGTGAAGTATTAGCTGATATGGAATATACTGGTTTTAATATAGATAAGTCTAAATTGATTGATATGGGTGAAGAAATAAAAATAAAAATAGAGCTTTTAAGCAAAACTATTTATAATTATGCAGGATGTGAGTTTAATATTTCATCACCAATTCAATTAGGTGAAGTATTGTTTGAAAAACTTAATTTACCACATGGTAAAAGAGGTAAAAATGGATATTCAACAGCTGCTGATGTACTAGAAAAATTAAGAGATAAACATCCTATAATAGAAAGCATTTTAGAATATAGATTACTTACTAAACTTTATAGTACTTATATAGAAGGTTTAATAAACTATATTCATGAAGATAATAAAATACATACAATTTATACACAAACACTAACACGTACAGGTAGACTTTCTAGTATAGAACCAAATCTTCAAAATATTCCTATAAGAAATGAATATGGTAGATTAATTAGAAAAGCCTTTATTCCAAGTGATGATAGTATTATTGTAAGTGCAGATTATTCTCAAATAGAACTTAGAATATTCTCTTGTATGGCTAATATCGAATCACTTAAAGAAGCATTTCTTAATAACATAGATGTTCATACTAAGACTGCTAGTGATATATTTAGAGTGCCTATTCAAGCAGTTACTAAAGATATGAGAAGAATGGCTAAAGCAGTTAATTTTGGTATTATATATGGAATAAGTGGATTTGGACTTTCTGAAAACTTAAATATAGATACAAAAGAAGCAACTAAGTTTATAAACGAATATTATGAAACATATCCAGGTATTAAGGCTTACAAAGAAGAAAGTATTAAACAAGCGCATAAAGATGGATTTGTTAAAACTAAGTTCAATAGAATTAGAACAATACCGGAATTAGAAAATAAAAATTATATGATTAGAAGTGGTGCTGAGAGAATGGCTTTAAATACACCAATACAAGGTACTGCTGCAGATATAATTAAGATTGCTATGGTAAAATTATTTAATGAGTTTAATAAACACAATTTAAAAAGTAAAATACTTGTTACTGTACACGATGAACTTGTTGTAGATTGTAAAAAAAATGAGTTTGAAACAGTTAAAAAACTTATGAAAGAAGTTATGGAAAGTGTAATAGAACTTCAAGTACCACTTCTAGTAGATATAGAATATGGAGATAATTGGTATCAAGCAAAATAAAAAGAAACTTTATTGTTTCTTTTTGTTTATTCCAATCATACTTCCTAGTATGGAAGAAATAATTAGTATAATATAAAATAACAAATATTTAAATTTAAATGAATTATTAAGCCCTAAATAATTAAAAATAATAAGTACTATGGAAAATATAGAGCCTAATTTTAAACCTTCTAAAAATCCTTTTTTTAAAGATCTTTTTCCTATATAAAATCCACCAACAAACATAGAAATAATAGGTATAATTATTTTTATAATAGAAGTAACCTTATCATTCAGCACATTAAAATAACTAAGTAGAGTAGTTATAAATGTTAAAACTAAAATAAATCCAATTATATATAAAAAAGATATACCTAAGTTTTTTAAATATTTCATAAAATCACCTATTAAAAATTATTCGTTTGTATAAAAGAATATTCTATGGTTCAATATAATATAGGTGATTATATGTATTTTTCCTTAATATTTAAAACGCTATTTATGTATTTTTTTATAATATTTGTTTATAGGCTTATGGGAAAAAAAGAAGTAGGACAATTAAGTATTGTAGATTTAATTGTATCAATACTTATTGCTGAATTAATTGCTTTATCAATACAAGAAGACAGTAAAAGTATATTTATATCAGTAGTACCTATACTTGTTCTTGTAGGTGTTCAAATTCTTATAAGCTTTATAACTTTAAAAAACGATAAATTGAGATATATTATAGACGGAAAACCTACAATAATAATAAAGAACGGTAAACTTAATTTTACTGAGATGTCTAAACTTAGATATTCACTAGATGATTTATTAACACAGTTAAGATTACAAGGAGTTAAGAGTATAGATAAAGTAAAATATGCGGTGTTAGAAAATAACGGTGATTTATCTATATTTAATGATAATAGTGATTATCCATTACCTCTAATACTTGATGGAGTAATTGATTATAATACTTTAAAAGAGATAAAAAAAGACTATAATTGGTTAATAGATAGTTTAAAGAAAAAAAATTTAGAGATAGATGAAGTTTTTTATGCTTTTTATACTAATAACAAAACTTTTATAATAACAAGAAATGAGCTTTTATGAAAAATATTTGAAAAAATATTAGAAATGTGCTATGATTAACATGTAGTGTAGGGAAGAGGTAAAGCATGGAAAATAATGAACAAAAAGGGAATTTATTGTTTAAAAAATTAGACTTAGCTTTTGTATATTTATTTGTATTTCTAGTAGGTGTTGCAATAGTTCTTGGTATGACATCGTTTTTAAATGACAAAGTTAAAGAGTTTACAGAGGATGCAATTGTAATGAATACTCAAGGATAGTTAATCTATCTTTTTTTCTTATTAAAAATGTAGTATAATTATATTGGTGATATAATGAAAGTAACAATTTTAGGAACGGGTGCTTATGGATTAGCTTTATCGAAGATACTTGTAGAAAATAAAAATGAAGTAGTAATGTGGACTACTTTTGAAAGTGAAAAGAAAGAATTATTAGAAACTAAAAAAAGTTCTAAATTAAAAGGCTTTAAATTAGATGATAGTGTTTTTGTAACTACTGATTTAGAAGAGTCTATAAAAATGAGTGAATTAATTGTAATAGCTATTCCAACTGCTTTTGTAACCGACGTGTGTAAAAGTTTAAAAAAATATATTAAAACTAATCAACATATTTGCATAGCAAGTAAAGGAATAGAACAAGGTACTTGCTTATTTATACATGATATGATAAAAAAACAGATAAAAACTAAATATATAGGAGCGATATCTGGACCTAGTTTTGCAGTTGATTTAGTTAAAAGTGTACCTGTAGGATTAGCCGTTGCTTCTAAATCAAAGAAAACATTAAATATAATAAGAGAAGCATTTTCTAATAATCATTTTAAATTACATCCAACTAATGATATTATAGGAATCGAGGTGTGCGGCGCAGTTAAAAATATAATTGCAATCGCATCTGGCATGATAGATGGGATGGGTTATCCAATATCAACTCAAGCATTATTAATTACACAATCCCTGCATGACATTAAAGCAATAATACACGCTTTAGGTGGTTCAAAAAAAACAATACTTAGTTTTGCAGGTTTTGGAGATATTTTGCTTACTTGTACAAGTGAGAAGAGTAGAAATTATACATTTGGTAAATTAATAGGTTCTACTGCTTCTAAGGAAGAAATAGAGAAATATAAGAATAATATAACTGTAGAAGGTTTGTATACATTAAAAAGTATACATAAATTAATAAATAATAAAAAGATAGAAATTCCAACAATAAATATAATATATGATATTGTATTTAAAGACGAAAAAATAGATAAATTAATTGAGTATCTTATGATTTGACAAAATAAACTTTTCATATTATAATACAACTGTATTTTGAACACAAAGAGGGCTGTTATGGAAGTAAATGTAAAAAGCATAATAAACATATTTACCATTATAGATGGAAAAATTAATTTATTAGTTAATAATAATAAACTAATAGAGATAGAATGTTTAGATGAATTAGATTACGTTAATAGTAATTATATAAAAAACAATATTGATATAAAAAATTTAATTTTAAAACAATGTTTTACACTCAGCAAAAAACAAGAAGACAAATTAAACTTAACTATCATATATATTGATATAGTAAATTATAAAAATATAAAATTAAATAACAACTTTAGTTTTAAACAAATAGAAGAACTAAAAGATAATATATTTGTTCAAAAAAGTATTGAATGTTTAAAGAAGGAATTAGTTTTAAACAGTACAATAAAAAAATTATATCCAGATGAATTTATATTACCAGAAATACAAAGAATGTATGAAGAATTATTAAATAAAAAATATGATAGAAGAAACTTTAGAAAAAAATTAATTAAACTGGATGTTATAGAGGATTTAGATAAAATAAGTTCTAATAAAACTGGTAGGCCAGCAAAACTTTATAGATTTAAAGATATAAAAGAAGATAAAATATTATTTTAGGAGGTATTTATATGACAAAATGGGGAGTAAGATCAATGGTTTGGTATGTTTTTATACTTATAGTAGCATTCTGTGTGTCATTATTCTATTACATGAAATTAATAAATGATCCTAGTATACAAAGAGTATTTTTCTAAAAGAAGTGTTTTTTCATTTCTTTTTTATTTAAGGTTGTAATTTTTTGTTATGCATAGTATAATTAAATAGTAGAAAGTAGGGGTAATATGAAAAATAAATTAATTTTTAGAATATTAGGTGCTTTAGCATCCGCTTTAATTATAGTATCTGTATTTGTACCATTTGTAAGTGTTACAGGATATTCTCCAAGTTTATGGGAAACTTATGAATTAACAAATTCGCTTTATTTACCAATAATGATAATAGTGTTTGGGGCAATAGGTGTTATATTCTTTTCTTTAAATGTAAAAACAGAATTTGCATATATGAGTGTGGGTGCTATAGCTTTCTTTGTCATAATTCAAACAATAGACATATTAGATCAAGGTGCTTTTGGTTCTTTAAGTATAGGCTATTATCTTTTAGTTATAGGAGCGCTTTTAACAGGAATAATGGCATTTTTAACTAATCTAAAAACAAAGAAAAGAGAAATGGTATCAGAAGAAATAAAAAAAACAGAAGAAAAGTCTATGTTAGAGCAAATAGATAAACTTTATAATGAACAAACATTTCCTCAAAGTGAAATGTCACCAATTCAACCTATAGATAATGTAGTTCAACCTTTACCAATTCAACCATTAGAATCAGTTGTTGAACAAATGGTTGAAGAAAAAACTATAGAAGAAAATCCAGTAAACGCAGTTCTTCAAGAAATGCCAACACAAAATTATCAAGTTATACAAGAACCTATTATAGAACAAGTTCAAGTTGAAAATACAAATCAACCATTAAATCAGGTATCACAACAATTCAATGTTCCAATATTCGAAGAAACTCAAGTACAAGACGTACCATTAGTAGAACAACAACTTGTGGTAGAAACACCAGTCAGTCAACCAGTAAATCCAGTTCTACAAGAATTCTCACAACTAACTAATTCTGCAGTACAAGAGTCTAGAATTACTCCTGTTAATATGGTTGAACAGGTACCTATAGCACAAGAACAAGCCGTATTGAATCAAGGCGTTGCAACCGTTCCTTTATCAAGTATAAGTGAACCAGTAAATCCAATTGTACAAGAATTTACTAATCCAGGATTAACTGCGACCCCACAACAATCATCAAATGAACTTGATATATTTGGTCAACCAATAAATAAAAGTTAATAATTAACTTTTATTTTTTTTTATTATGTTGTATAATTGTATTGGAGGTAATTATGAACAAAGAAAGTAGAATAACAGTTAATAATTTAATTTATGCATTATTATTTTTAGTATTTGGTATAATACTTTTAACTAGTACAGAGGATTTAATAACTATAATATCAAAGGTAATAGGTGGAGTATTAATAGTTATAGGTATTATAAAAGCGATAATATATATTTATATGAAAGGTAAATTAGGAGAGTATAGTCTTTCTAAATTAATAGTTTCATTATCATTTATTAGTTTCGGAATGTTACTTATATTTTTATCAGGAACACTTAGTTTTGCTATTAGAACAGTTATAGGGATATGGGTAGTATTTTCAGGAATAAATAGGGTAATATTTGCTATATCAATGTGTGCTATAGATAAAAAAAGTTTCTTAGTATATTTAATAACTTCACTTCTGATGATTACTCTAGGTATAGTAATTATAACAGGAGTATTTGATAAATTAATTGGTTTACTTATAATAGTTTATTCTGTTATAGAGATTGTTAATTATATTTACTTTAAAGTTAAAAATAAAGATTTTGAAGAAATAATAGAAAAACCAGTAAAAAAAGAAAAAAAATTAAAAAGATTAAAAAAGGGTAAAGTGGTGGATGCTATTATAGAAGAAGGAAAATAAAAATCACAATTGAAGTGATTTTTTTATTGTTCTAATTTGATTGTTGGTATTAAATCTTCTAAAGAATCATTTTTATATGTAGGTTCAGTACCTTTGATATAATAAAACATAGTAGGTTTTTTAGTGTTTTTAGAAGCAACTTCACCACTTATAGGATCAACAAGTACACCAACTACATTACTAGGTAAATCATACCATGTACTTTCTTTATCTTTTGTATAATTTTCAACAATTTCTGCCCACATATATTTTATTTGTTTACCTTCAGCAGTTTCACTGTATCTGTTATCATCATATCCACTCCAAATACCTACAACGACATCCTTATTGTATCCAAATATAAGATGATCAGTATCTGTAGTACCTGTTTTAACTGAATACTTTTTGGTAAGTTTACCTGCTAAGTCATAACAAGTAGGGTAATTATAATCTATAAAATTATAATTATAAGTGCTAGTTAATATTTCATTAGTAATATAAACTAAACTAGAGTTTAATACTTGTTCTTGTTTGCTTTTATATTCATATAAAACATTTCCATTGGAATCTTCTATTTTTTTTATAAAATGAGGAGTGCTTCTAAAACCATTACTAGCAAGTGTTCCGTATGCGCTTACCATATCAATTAAAGATATTTCTTCACTACCTAAAGCAAGAGAAGGTATTGCTTCTAAATTAGATGTTATTCCAACTCTTTTAAGCATTTCAACTAACATTTCTTCACCTAAAAACAAATGAGTTTTAACGGCGTATATATTTTCAGAATAAGCAATAGCGGCAGCCATAGATATATTTTTATTACCATATTTATTATTATAATTAGAAGGACTATAAGTTTTATTATTAGAAAAAACAAAAGTTGTTTCTTCACTAGTGAAAGTAGTAGATTCAGTAAAACCATTTTCTAAAGCAACATAATAAAGAAATGGTTTTAAAGTCGAACCAACTTGTCTTTTCGCGCTTATGGCTCTATTGAATTGACTAACGTTATAATCTTTGCCGCCTGCAAGAGCGATTACTTCAAATGTATTAGGATCCATTACAATACTAGCAAGTTCCATTTCTTCGTTAGTGAAATTATTTTTAATAGATTTCTCAAGTATTGTTTGAGCATTCATATCTAATGTTGTATATATTTTAAGACCACCTGTTTCCAAAAATGAAGATGGTAGTGATAATGTCTTAAGCTCATTCATAACACTATCTTGAAAATACCTTAATGTTTTTAAATTGTTATTTTCTAAATAACCATAAAACTCTAGTTTTTCATTATAAGCACTTTCCATTTCTTCGTCAGTTATAAACTCATTATTAACCATTGCTTCAAGAACTAATTTTTGTCTTTTCTTAGAATTATCGTAATTTAAAATAGGAGAATAGTTAGAAGGTGATTTAGGTATTCCAGCAAGAATACTTGCTTCAGCAAGAGTTAATTCTGAAGCACTTTTATTAAAGTAATAGTAACTAGCATTTTCAATACCATAAACACCGCCATAATTTATAGTATTTAAATAGCCCTCAAGTATTTCATCTTTACTATATTGACTTTCAAGTCTTATAGTAAGCCATGCTTCTTTTAATTTTCTTTCCCAAGTTTTATCAAACTCTAAAAACAAATTTTTCGCATATTGTTGTGTTATAGTAGATGCTCCTTGTAAAGTCTTCCTATTTACAACATTTATGTAAAGAGATTTGGCTATTCTTAAATAATCAAATCCTTGGTGTTTATAAAAATTTTTATCTTCAATAGAAATAGTCGCATTAATTAAATTAGGTGAAATATCCTTTAATTTAATCCATTGATCACTAGTACCATTTATTAAATTATTTTTTGTATCATATAGATAATATCCATTAGAAGTATTAATATCAAGTTTATTAGTCATTGAAGCAATTAGATAAATACCAAGATATATAAACATAAAAAATACTATACAAAATATACCTATTTTTATACCTTTTTTTATCTTTTTCACACTTTCACCTACATTCTAAAATTAGTATTGTAAAAAAATATGAAAATATGAGTGCAAAATAGAAAAAAGTATGCTATAATGTTTGGGATGTGTATGGGAAAAATTAATTTAAAAGCAAATCTTGTATCTCCAGACGAAATATTAAACATTGATACAACTGGTATAAAAACAAGTAATAAAATTATTTATAAAGAAAATAATATTACAGTAACTATTTTAATTCAAAATAATAGAATAGAAATGAATAGAGCTTGTAATGAATATAAGATTAATTTAGTTTTTGAAAAGAATAAAAAAACTATATCTACTTATCAAGTATTTGGTATGCCAAAAACATTTGATTTAGAAACAAAAACTAAAAAGCTTATTATAAAAGAAAATAAAATAGAACTTGAATATGAGTTAGAAGGAAATCATTTCTTTTACTCATTAGAAATGGAGGGTTTATGATACTAGAAAAATTAAGTGAAATAATAACTAATATAGCTAACACTTTAGGTTATAATGAATATTTAAGAGTTATTAAATCTAATAGGCCAGATTTATGCGATTACCAATGTGATGAAGTATTTAAATTAACTAAAATATATCATAAATCACCTATAGAAATAGGAGAAGAAATAGTTAATAAAATAAATGAAATAGAACATTTTAATAATTATTTTGATAAGGTAGAGTTTTGTAAACCAGGATTTATAAATATAACAGTTAGTAATAAGTTTATAAATGACTCATTAAAACTAATGGATAATAATGCTAAGTTTAATATAAAAGTTCCAAGTACTGTAGAAACTTATGTAGTTGATTATGGTGGTCCAAATGTTGCTAAACCACTTCATGTAGGTCATATGAGACCTGCTGTAGTAGGTGAATCTATTAAAAGACTAATAGATTATATGGGGCATAAAACTATATCAGATGTTCATTTAGGAGATATTGGACTTCCTATAGGAGAAGTTATATATGCATGTCTTAGAGATAATGTATTACCAAATCAAATAACTTTAGAATATTTAAATAAAGTATATCCTGAAATGAGTGCTATAGTAAAAGAAAATGAACAAATAAAAGAAAAATGTGCTTCTATTATTAAGGATGTACAAGATAAAAAGAATTATTTAGATTATTGGAAAAAGATATGTGAAATATCAAATCTTGATATAAAAAGACTTTATAAGTATTTGGATATATCATTTGATTATTGGTATGGTGAATCTGATGCATATGATTATATACCTAAAGTAAAAGATTATTTAGAAGAAAAAGAATTACTTAAAGAAAGTCAAGGTGCTAAAGTAGTATTTATAAATAAAGAAGAAGATAAAATAGAATATCCACCTTTAATATTTCAAAAAAGTAATGGCGCATTCCTATACGAAAGTTCTGATTTAGGAACAATATATCAAAGAATGGAAGACTTTAATCCAGATTATATTTTATATGTAACAGATCAAAGACAAGCCATGCACTTTGAACAAGTATTTAGAGTTTGTGAATTAAGTAAGATGACAAAAGATACAAAATTACTTCATTTACCACACGGTACAATAAATGGTATGGATGGTAAACCTTATAAAACAAGAAGTGGAGAAACTCCAAAACTTGATGACTTATTTAATGAAGTAAAAGAAATATTTATATCTAAAAAAGAATCTAATAAAGATATGAAAGAAGAAGATATAAATAAAATAGTAAACTCTATATTAAAATTTGCTGATTTACAAAATGGTAGAGATAGAGATTACATATTTGATTTAAATAAATTTAGTGATACTCAAGGTAAAACAGGGCCATATATTTTATATACTTATCTTAGAATGAATAAAATAGTTGAAAAATATGAAAATAATATAAATAATTTAAGTAATAAAATATATAATAATTATGATAGAGATTTAAGAATAGGAATAATTGATTTAGAAAATTCTTTAAATAATGCATTTAAAGAATTTAAACCAAATTATATAGCTGAATATATATATAATATATGTGTTCTTATGAATTCATTCTATCAAAACAATCACATATCTAATCTAGAAGATAAAGAAAACTTAAGTGATTGGGTAAGTGTCATTAAACTTGCTAATAAAATAATAAAAGAAATGTTAAATTTACTTATAATAGATATACCTACAGAAATGTAGTTGGAGGGAGTTATTGTTATGAAATTAAAAGATATGAAAAAAGAAGAGTTAGAAGTACTTTCTTATACAGATTTAACAGAAATGATTTTAAAAGAAAATAAGAAACCAATGAATACAGCAAATATATTTAAGAAAATATGTGATTTACTTGAATTAAGTGAAGAAGAATATTCTTCTAAAATAGGGGATTACTACACATCTTTAACAACTGATAAAAGATTCTTGCTTCTTGATACTGCTGAATGGGATTTAAAAGATAAACATAAAGTAGAAATTGTTTTAGACGAAGATGATGAAGAAGTATTTGATGAAGAAGAAATAGAAGATAGGGAAGAATCAGAAGAAGAAAATGATGAATCTATAGAAATAACAGATGATGAAATAGATTTAGATGATTCAGATGATTTAGAAGAATTATCAATAGTAAGTGATGATGAAATGGAAGATGATATGTAGTCTTCTTTTTTTTGTATATTTTTTTATAAGTGGATAATAGTGTTGAATATAAAATAATTATAAAGACTTGTAAATATAATATAATTATAGTATAATTTATATGTTTTGAAAGGGAGATTTTCATGATAGAAAGATTAGAAAACATAGAAAAAAGATATAACGAAATAATGGAAGAAATAACTAAACCTGAGGTACTTGGCGACATTAAGAGAACTATGGAATTAAGTAAGGAACAATCTAGTTTAAGAGAAAATTATGAAGCATATCAAGAATATAAAAAAGTATTAGAAAATATAAATGCTGCTAAAGAGTTAATGAAAGATCCTGAAATGGGAGAATTTGCTAAAGAAGAATATCAAGAAAATGAAGAAAAAAGAAAAAAAATGGAAGCAGATTTTGAGATAATGTTATTACCAAAAGATCCTAATGATGGAAAAGATGTTATTGTTGAAATAAGAGGAGCAGCTGGTGGTGATGAAGCTAATATCTTTGCAGGAGATCTTTATAGAATGTATACTTATTATTCTGAAAAAAACGGATGGAAAGTAGAAGAAATAAATGCTGAGGCTGGTGAAGCTGGAGGATATTCTCAAGTAGAGTTTAAAATAAAAGGAGATAATGTTTATTCTAAACTTAAATATGAAAGTGGTTCACATAGAGTGCAGAGAATACCTACAACTGAATCAAATGGCAGAATACAAACTTCAACTGCTACTGTACTTGTTATGCCTGAAGTAGATGATATTGATATTGAAATTAAAGATTGTGATTTAAGAATAGATACTTACTGTGCGTCTGGACATGGTGGCCAAGGAGTTAATACAACACCATCAGCAGTAAGAATAACACATTTACCAACTAATACAGTTGTTACTTGTCAAAATCAAAGAAGTCAAATACAAAATAAAGCAGAGGCTATGGAAGTATTAAAATCTAGACTATATCAAATGGAATTAGAGCGTCAAGAAAGTGAACTTGGAAGCGAGAGAAGAAACAAAATAGGCACTGGAGATAGATCAGAAAAAATTCGCACTTATAATTATCCTCAAAATAGAGTTACAGATCATAGAATTGGTTTTTCTACTATGCAATTAGAAAGAGTAATGGATGGGGAAATTGATGATATAATTGAAGCTTTAATTACTGAAGATCAAGCACGCAAATTAAGAGGAGAATAATATTTTTCTTTTAAATTAAGGGGGATTTATGGAAGGAATAGAATATTTAAAGAAATATTATAAAGGCAATATAGAAGATGGTATAAAAAGATTTGAAGCTGGTGAACCTGTTCAATATATAGTGGGAGATGTTGATTTTTATGGTAATACTATAAAGGTTGATAAAAGAGTATTAATACCTAGATTTGAAACTGAAGGATTATGTGAGATTGCTTTAAGTTATTTAACGAATGATAATTTAAATGTAATTGATTTAGGCACAGGTAGTGGATGTATACCAATTACTTTAAAAAAGAAATTACCTAATATAAATATGGATGCGGTTGATATTAGTAGTGATGCATTGGAACTGGCAAAAGAAAATGCAAAACTTAATGATGTAGAAATAAACTATTATGAAAGAGATATGTTATATCCTATAGATAAAAAATATGATTGTATAATAAGTAATCCACCTTATTTACCTTATGGTGGAGAAGTAATGGATATTGTTAAAAATAATGAGCCACATTTAGCTTTGTTTGCAGATAACAATGGATATTATTTTTATGAAGGTATTTTGAAAAATTATAAAGAGTATTTAAATAATAAATATGTTATCTTATTTGAGATAGGTTATAATCAAGGCCAAAAAGTTTGTGAACTTGCTCATACTTATTTGACTTGTAATACTATTGTAAAACAAGATTTACAAGGTTATGATAGATATGTGATTATAACAAGTAAAAAGAATTAATTATTGTTAATTCTTTTTATTTTTTGTATAATATAAATTGGTGATAGTATGGACTTATGGATGTATGAAAAAGAACTTTATAAAAAAGGTATAGAATATATAGGTGGAGTAGATGAAGTAGGTAGAGGACCTTTAATTGGTAATGTAGTTGCTGCTTGTTGTGTTCTTCCTAAAAATTTTAAATTAGATGGGCTTAATGATTCAAAGAAGTTAACTGAGAAAAAAAGAGATGAATATTATGATTATATAATAGAAAATTGTATTGCTTATGGTATAGGTAAAGTAAGTCCTGAAGAAATAGATAAAATAAATATATATGAAGCGAGTCGTAAAGCTATGATGATTGCTATAGAGAAAGTTAGAAAACAAATTGATTTGAATTATGTTTTAGTTGATGCAATGCCGCTTCCTGATTTAGATATACCATCAACTTCAATAATTAAAGGGGATGCTAAAAGTATTAGTATAGCTGCTGCTAGTGTGATTGCTAAAGTAACTAGAGATCGTGAAATGTATGAATTAGATGAAAAATATCCTATTTATGGATTTAAAAATCATAAGGGTTATCCAACAAAGAAACACATAGAAGCTATAAATAAATATGGTTTAATTGATGGGTATAGAAAAAGTTATGGTCCTGTAAAAGAGGTAGTAGATGCAAGTAAATAAAGTGGTAGTTGGTCCACTCGAAACAAATTGTTATATATTAACTATAAATAATAAATGTTTAGTTATAGATCCAGGAGATGAAATAGATAAAATAAAACAAGAAATAGATAAGAAAAAAATTGTTGGTGTTATTGTTACTCATCATCATTTTGATCATATAGGAGGACTAAATTATTTTGATAAGAATTTAATATTAGATAAAAATAATTTAGAAGAAAAAGAATACAATATAGAAGATTTTATTTTTGAAGTTATATATACTCCAGGTCATAAAGAAGATGCAATTACTATTTATTTTAAACAATATAGTATCATGTTTACAGGAGATTTCATATTTGAAGGTGCTATAGGAAGAGTGGATTTAGAAGGTGGTAGTACTATAGATATGAAGAAAAGTTTAAATAAAATAAAGAAATATTATGGTGGTATAAATGTATATCCGGGTCATGGTAACAGTACTTATTTATATAAAGAAATTGACTAAAAGGTAAGTGTGTGTTAAAATATCACTACTTTGGGTGATATTATGGATAATATAAAATTAGTAAATATTAATGGTAATAAAGACTTAATAATACAAGGTGTTTTATTTGATGATGAACATACTTGTTACCACGACTATCAAGATTTTAATGATATAATTATTGGATTTATGTTGGTTGCTGATAATTATGGAATATTTAATAATGATGAGTTTATTGGTTTAATAAGTATATTCCCACATTATTATAAAGATACAAGTAGATTAGAAATATCTATTAGTATAAAGAGTGAATATAGAAATAAAAAAATAGGTAAGCATTCTTTAAAAAATATAATAGACATTTGTTTTAAAGAAGAAAATAATAAAAGTATACATTTATCAATAAGAGAAGATAATATTAAATCTAGAAAAATGGCTGAAGGTTGTGGATTTAAATTATATAAGGGTTATAAATGCGATAATACATTTGCTGATTTAGATGGTAATATTATCCCGCAAGTTCAATATTTATTAAAAAGAAAAGATTATTTAAAGGGAGAACTATGACATTAACAGAGAAAAAGAAAATAAATTTAAAAAGAATTGAAACAGCAAGATTTACTTTAAATATGTATCTTGCAAATGGTTTTATAACTGAAGAAGATATACTTCGTTTATTAAAAGTAAAAAGCAATTATGGATTTAAGTATAAAGACAGAAAACATTCTTATAAATCAAGTGTATTAAGAGATATATTTAATTCACCTTTTATATTATGTGATCAAGATTGTTTAAGTCTAAATATAAAACAATTATTACCTATAATTTTAAAAACTAGATATGATAAAGAAATAGATGAATTAAAATATATGTTAGAAAATGGTTTTATAACTAAAGAAGAATATATAGAAGAAGAGAAGTTAATAAAATATAATTATTATGGCAGTTCAAAAGATGGAAAAAATATATTAAAAATTGGACACGTAGATAATTTGTTAGATAATAAAATAAAAGTAAGATAAGTATTTATTTTTATTAAAAAGTGTGTTATAATTTATACGTTAAAGCAAAGACGAAAGAGTAGTAGTAAGTCTAATTGTTATTTAGAGAAAAAGTGGTTGGTGAAAACTTTTAATAAATTCTTATGAATTCACTTTCTAGCGTTATTAATAGTAAACGAGTGATGAGCGTTATATCATTTAAAGATAATATGTATTTAACTATTATGAAATAGGGTGGTACCGTCTATACTAGGCCCCTATATTTTATAATAGTTTTTTTGTTAGGAGGAATAGTATGCAAGAAAAAGTAGAAATGTTATGTAAAGAAATTGAAGAAAAAATAAGTAATATTAGGAGTTTAAAAGATTTAACTGAATTAAAAGCAGAATACATGGGTAAAAAAGGTATAGTTACTGAGTTACAAAGTGGTATTAAAGATGCTGTAGATAAAAAAGAATATGGTATTCAAGTTAATATCGTTAGAACTACTTTCAATGAATCATTTGATAAGAAATTGAAACAATTGCAAGAAGAAGAATTAAATAGAAAACTTGAAAGTGAAAAAATAGATGTAACTTTACCTAGTAAAAGAATAAGACAAGGTTCAAAACACCCAATGACTCGTATTCAAGAAGAATTAGAAGATTTATTCTTATCTATGGGATATGATGTTTATGATGGTCCTGAAATAGAAACTGATGAAAATTGTTTCCAAAAGTTAAATTTACCAATAGGTCATCCAGCTAGAGATGCTCAAGATACTTTCTATTTAGAAAATGAATATGAAAACTATTTACTTAGAAGTCAAACGTCTACTGGTCAAGTAAGAGTAATGGAAGCAGATGTAAAAAAAGGACCAATAAGAGTTGTTTGCCCTGGTAAAGTATATAGAAGAGATGATGATGCGACTCACTCTCATCAATTTATGCAAATGGAAGGTCTTGTTATAGATGAAAATGTATCTATGGCAGATTTAAAAGGAACACTTGAAACATTCTGTAAAAAATTATTAGGAGAAAAAACAGATGTTAGATTTAGACCAAGTTTCTTCCCATTTACTGAGCCAAGTGTTGAAGTAGATGCAACTTGTTTTAAATGTGGTGGTAAAGGATGTCCACTATGTAAACAAACTGGTTGGATAGAAGTATTAGGTGCTGGTATGGTTCATCCTGATGTACTTAAAATGAGTGGATATGATCCTGAAAAATATCAAGGTTTTGCTTTTGGTACAGGATTAGATAGATTTGCTATGTTTAGATTTGGTATAACAGATATCAGAACAATTTATGGTAATGATGTTAGATTCTTAAATCAATTTACGAAAGGAGATGAAACACATGAAACTAAGTAGAAAGTTTTTAAGTGATTATATAAATATTCCAAGTGATGTAACAACAAAACAACTTGCAGAAGATATGACTAATGTAGGTAATGAATATGATTCTTGTGAAAAATTAATACCTGCTACAAACTTAGTAATAGGTGAAGTAGTTGAATGTGTAGATCATCCAGATAGTGATCACCTACATGTTTGTAAAGTAGATGTTGGTACTGAAGTATTAAATATAGTTTGTGGTGCTCCTAACTGTCGTAAAGGATTAAAAGTTATAGTTGCTCTTAACGGTGCTAAACTTCCAGGTGGAGAAATTAAAAAAGGTATGATTCGTGGAGTAGAATCCAATGGTATGTTATGTGCTTTAAGTGAACTAGGATTAGATTCTAAATTCTTAAATGAAGAAGATTATAAAGGAATATATGAACTAGGTAGTGATGCTATAGTAGGAGAAGATCCTATTAAGTATTTAGGACTTGATGATGAAGTAATTGATTTTGAACTTACTTCAAATAGAGGAGATTTATTAAGTATTTTAGGTATGGCTTATGAAGTAGGTGCTATATATGGAAGTAAAGTTAAAGATATAGATCTTACTTATAATGCTAGTGGTAATATAGATTTTAATCTTAATATAGAAACGGACAATTGTAGTTTATTCTTAGCTAAACAAGTTAAAGATGTAACAATAAAAGAAAGCCCAGATTTTATTAAAAATAGATTGATTGCTAGCGGTATTAGACCTATAAATAATGTAGTTGATATTTCTAACTATGTAATGTTAGAATTAGGTCAACCATTACACTTCTATGATAATGATACATTAGGTAATACTATTGTAGTTAGAATGGCTGAAGATGGAGAAAAATTAATTACACTAGATAATGAAGAAAGAACTTTATCTAAAGATGATATAGTTATAACTGATGGAAATAAAGCAGTAGGTCTTGCTGGTGTAATGGGAGGACTTTCTACTGAAATAGAAGAAGGTACTAAAAATATCTTAATTGAAGCAGCAATATTCAATAGTATTAAAATAAGAAAAACTGCTAAAAAAATACTTAGAAGTGAAGCTTCTAATAGATTTGAAAAAGGTATTGATCCTAAAAGAACTTATATGGCTATTGAAAGATGTTGTAACTTACTTGAAAAATATGCAGATGCTAAAATAGTAGATGGAATGAAAGTAATAGATAATACAAATAATACTGATAAAGAAATAACTCTTTCTTTAGAAAAAATAAATAAAGTATTAGGTACAAATATAGAAAAGCAAGAAGTAGTAGATATATTTGAAAGATTAGGATTTAGTGTTAAAGAAGAAAATAATATATTTATTGTAACTGTTCCAACTAGAAGATTAGATATTTCTATTAAAGAAGATTTAATTGAAGAAGTTGGTAGATATTATGGAATGGATAAAATAAAAGGTTCTAAATTAGTATTACCTTTAAAACAAGGTTCTTTAGATAGAACTAGAAGACAAATAAAAAATAAAATGATTTCTATGGGATTAAATGAAGCTTTATCATATGCTTTAATTCCTGAAAGTGAAGTTCATAAATATACAACTGATGAATTTACTCATATCAATTTAGCTGACCCTATGAGTGAAGATAGAAAAACTCTTCGTTATAGTTTACTTTATTCTTTAGAACAAATCTATAAATTTAATAAAGCTCGTAATTTTAAAGATACTTGTGTATTTGAAATAGGTAAAGGATTCTTTAAAGAAAATGATCAATATAAAGAAGAATTAAAACTTGCAGGTCTTATGACTGGTAAATATTATTTAGATATAAATAATACTAATGTAGATTTCTATATTGTAAAAGGTATTGTTGAAGAATTGTTAGATTTCTTAGGATATAATGGTAGATATAGTATATTACCAGGAAATGTTCCAAGTGAACTTCATCCAGGAGTATCTGCTTCTATAATCCTACAAGGTAAAGAAATAGGTATAATAGGTAAACTTCATCCATCAATTACAAAAAATAATGTATTTGTATTTGAAATTAATTTAGATAAATTACTTCAAAATAGAACTTCTAATATTAAATTTAAAGAAATACCTAAATTCTTAGGTATGGAAAAAGACGTTGCTTTTGTAGTTAAGAAAAATATTACTAATAAAGAAATAGTAGATGTAATTAAAAAATCAGGTGGAAGACTCTTAACTAATATTGAAGTATTTGATGTTTATACAGGTGAAAAAATAAGTAATGATGAAGTATCAATTGCTTATAATTTAAAATTTGAAGATATGAATAAAACACTTACTGAAGAAGAAGTAATGACAGTATTTAATAAAATTATAAGTGATGTAGAAAATAAATTAGGTGCAAGAGTAAGAAAAGGAGAATAATCTCCTTTTTTTTAATTTGATTTTTAATGGATTTGGTGCTATAATACACAGCAAATCAGGGGTGGTTTTGTATGAAAATAATAAATATATCAAAAAAGAAGTTACAAGAATTAAAGAAAATAGATTTATCTAGAGAAATATTTAATACTGAAGGAACTATTTATGACTTTGAATATAGAGGAGAAAAGAAAGTATTAAAAACTCTATATACATTAAATGGTTATACGTTTGCTAATAAATTATATACAATAGAGATGCTTGATAGTAATAAAGAATATTTACCTAGTAGTTTCTATATTCCGGATTATTTATGTGCATCTGAAGGTAAAATTATAGGTTTTACTGTTCCGAAAATAGAAGGTACTAATCTTTCTACAATACTAAATGATAGTTCTATAAATTATAAAGAACAAGTATATTATTTGAAAAAAATTGGTGAAATATTAAATCAGTTACACAACATAAGAAAATATACTCCATTAAATAGTATTTATATAAACGATTTACACGAATCTAACTTTATTGTAGATAATAATAATAGAGAATTAAAAGTAATAGATTTAGATAGTTGTAAGATATGTTCTAATGAACCTTTTGCTGCTAGATTTTTAACCCCTGTATCTATGGTGAATGAAGTAGATAAATATAAAGTTAATAATGATCCACATAGTAATGGTTATATAGCGCCCAACTCAGATTCAGATTTATACTGTTATTCTATGATAATACTTAATTATTTATATGGAGGTAAAATAAGTAATATTGGTATAGAAAACTTTTATGAATATTTGAATTACTTAGAAACTATAGGAGTTAATAAAGAACTAATAGATATATTTAGTAAGTTATTAGTTGGTAACTGTAAAAATGAGAATCCGCTTAATTATTTAGATTCTTTAACAAGTACTCAAATTTGTAGATCTAAAAAATTAGTATATGAAAAAACAAAAGATAAAATAATAAATATTTAATCAAGTGAGGACATAGAGTCACTTTTATAGAGTGATTTTGTGTCTTTTTATTATTAATTATGTTATAATTTAAATAGAATGGGATGTGATAATATGCTTGAAAAAGTATTAAATAGTGAAGAATATAAAAAAGAAAGAACTACATTTAATATTATTTCGCTTATCATAACTTCAGATACTTTAGAGTATTATACTGATGGAGAAAATTATTTAATATGTAGATCTAATCCAAATACCCCTATATGGGTATGGAATAAAGATGGTATAAGTGAAGATATAGTAAATGAAATATTAATAAAATTAGATAGTATGTTAGATGATGAGAAAGTAATTCAAATAACATCTAAAGAAATTATATTTAAAAAGTTAATGGAAAAATATAAAGACATAGTAGTAGATAATTATTTTATGCAAAAAGGTAACTATTTACAAATGAGAGTTTATGAATGTAATAATTTAATAAAACCTAAAAATATAATTGGTTATAAAGAAAGACCCACTTATAACGATTTAGATTTACTTACTTATTTTCAAAAATGTGATGTAGAAGATACAATAAGAGAAGAATATGCAAAACAAGTAACAGAGGAACAACTAATTAATGCTGCAAAAAGACATATAGATATTCCTAATTTTTATGTATGGAAAGTAGACAATAGAATAGTTGCTACTGCAGGATATATAGATAATAGAGTAAGTATGGTATTTACTAATAGAATAGATAGAGGCAATGGATATGCTGGAATGCTATGTTATGAATTATGTGAAGAATTAATTAGAGAAGGTAAAACACCTATGTTATATGCAGATGCCGATTATATTGCTTCAAATAGAGCATACCAAAAAATAGGGTTTGAAAAAGTAGGGACTTTATATAATGTAAAAATTGGTAAAGCAAAAATTAAAAAGATGGATAGATAATAATATAAATAATAAAAAGAGAAAAGATAGTGATAGTATGAAATATAGATATAAATTATCTAAGGTTATTGAAAAATTTATTAATGATTGTGTATTAGAAGAAATTAATATTGGTTGTTCTGATTCACAAGTTATAAAAATAATAAAAAATGACAGCACATATTTTTTAAAAATAGCTCGTTTAGGATTGATAACTTCTGAATATGAAAAACTAAAATGGTTAGATAATAAATTAGATGTTCCTAAAGTTATTTTATATGATAAAGATGATGTAACGGAATTTTTAATTACAGAATCTATAAATGGAGAAATGGTTTGTTCTGATAAATATATACAAGATCCAATGTTAGGATTAAATGTAATAGCGCAAGCATTTAAAAAAATATTAGAAGTAGATATTAATGATTGTCCTTTTGATGTTTCAATTGACTATAAATTAAAATTAGTTGAAAATAATGTCAAAAATAAATTAATAGATATATCACAATTATCTGAATCAGCATTAAATAAATTTGGAAATTTAGAAAATATATTAGAGTTCTTAAAAATAAATAAATTTTCTGAAGAAAAATGTTTTTCTCATGGTGATACAAGTTTACCTAATATATTTGCACTAGATAATAAATTTTCTGGTTTTATAGATGTTGGCGAATGTGGCATAGCAGATAAATGGTTTGATTTAGCAATCTGTGAAAAATCTATTAAAAGAAATTATGGAGAAGAATATATATCTAAATTTTATGAAGAATTAAATATAATACCAGATAGAGATAAGATAGAGTATTATTTATTAATGATGGAATTATATTTGTAATAATATAAACAAAAAAATAGTTTAAATACTATTTTTTTTATTATTTTAATATAATTAATTGGTGATACTATGTTTTTTAAAAATATACATACTAGAATTAAAATAATAATATTAGTAACTGTTTTTTTATTTATAGTTATTATAGGTAAAGTATTTTATATACAAGTAATAGATTATAAAAAATTAAATAAATATGCGACTAGTTTATGGAGTCGTAATTTACCACTTGCTGCTAATAGAGGCACAATATACGACACTAATGGAATAGAACTTGCTGGAAATATTACAACAACATCACTAGTATTAATACCTAATCAAATAGGAGATAAAAAGAAGGTTGCTAAAGATTTAAGTGAAATATTGAATGTTACTTATGAAGAGATGTATAAACATGTATCTAAAAAAACATCTATAGAAAGAGTACACCCAGAAGGTAGAAATCTTAGTTATGAAATAGCAGATAAAATAAATAGCTTAGGTTATGATGGAGTGTATCTTGTTAAAGAAGCAAAAAGATATTATCCATATGATACAATGTTATCTCATAGTATTGGATTTGTTGGAATAGATAATCAAGGATTAAGTGGACTTGAACTTATTTATGATGATTACTTAACAGGTAGTGATGGTTCTATAAAATATTTTAGTGATGCGAAAGGAAATAGTCTTTCTATGTCACAAATATATGAACAACCTACAAGTGGAGTTAATATGACATTAACAATCAATTATAAATTACAAGAAGCACTAGAAAGAGAACTTGATATAGCAGTATCTGAATATAATCCAGATCAAGCTTTAGGTATTGCGATGAATCCAAATACAGGAGAAATACTTGCTATTGCATCAAGACCTACATTTAGTCCAAGTAATTATCAAAATTATACAGTAGAAGAAATAAATAGAAATCTTCCTATATGGATGACATATGAACCAGGAAGTACATTTAAAATAATAACTCTTGCTGCTTCATTAGAAGAAAAAATAGTTGATTTAGAAAGTGATAATTTTTTTGATGGAGGAGCAGTAACTGTTGGAGGAGCTACATTACACTGTTGGAAACATGGTGGACATGGTAATCAAACTTATTTGCAAGTAGTAGAAAACTCTTGTAACCCGAGTTGCGAGCTAGAGATACCAAGACAAGCGAAGAAACCCTTGAAAATAAAGGGAAAAACAAAATTTCACCAAAGTTTATAAAAACATTGTTAGCAAGAGAAACCTGTAATTATAGTGAAAACCTATATAATAATAAAAAGGTAGAATATACTTACGAAGTTGAGTTTGTATTGTTGAAAGACTTGAGAGGTAGTAATTCATTATGTAATGATTTAGCATATAAAGATTATTATGAGAGTGAAGTATCAAGATTCCAAAATAAGACTTATGATGAAGATATCCATATTAGAGATTTATACCCATTAGAAATCCATACTAGTAATAAAAGAGAAATTGATATTAATAGATTTAATTTATTAAATGATTTCATATTAGGATCTAGTGATAACATAACAAGACGTGTTACAAAGAAAGAAATAGTATATAAAAAGAATAAAGCAAAAAGTATTGTAACAATTTCTATAAAGAAAGATTATATAAACTTATATACTTTATCAAATATTGAAAGATTTGATATTAATGAAAGAATGGAAGATGTGCCAGAGAAGAGTAGAAAACCAATGAATAAAAAATTAATTATAACTAGTGAAGAAGATATGTATTATGCGCAGAGCATACTGAAAAATTATTTTGTAGAACTACAGGTGTAGTTCTTTTTTATTGGAGGTGATTATATGGCAGTATTTAAAGTTGAAAAAAGAAATAATTTTACAGTTATGAATAACTATCATTTAAGAGATAAAAACATATCTCATAAGGCAAGAGGTTTATTATCATTTATGTTAAGTTTACCAGAAGATTGGGATTATTCATTGAGCGGACTAGTAAGTATTAGTAAAGAAAATAAAACAGCAATAAGAACTGCGTTAGAAGAATTAAAAGAAAATGGATATTTAATTATAGATAAAATATATCCAAATAAAACTAAAAGTGGAAGAATAGAATATGTTTATAATATATATGAATTACCACAAATAAAACAAGATACTGAAAATCTATATCTTGAAAATCTAGATATAGAAAAGGACACACAAATAAATACTAATAAACTAAACGATAAAGAAGATAAAACTAAATCTTCTTTTTTTGATGCCGAAGAACATAATAGATTAACATTAGAATTAATTGAAAAAAACTATATAGATAAGAATGATATTCAGTTGTATTTTTATGACGAACTTTTTGAAGAATTATTAAAAGAAAATAGTTATATAGATTTAATATGTATTATTCATTATATTTTAAATAGAGTAAAATTAAATAGATTTAAAGATGAAGATGGTAATATTATAAGTAATAAATTTGGATATATGAAACAATCAATAATTCATAATATAAAAAGATTAAATTTTGATATTAATGATTTGTGGAATTAAAAAAGATTAGTCATTGCTAACCTTATTTCTTAATATATCATCTGCTGATAATTTGTGATTCTTACAAAATATATATAAACTTCTTGTAGTAATCAAATTTTTACCTAATTCATAATAAGTAAGAGTAGTTCTTGATATAGAGCATTCATCTGCTATATCTTTTTGTGTTAAGTGTAACTCTTTTCTGATTTTGCGTAGTTTTGCACCTAATTCTTTTTTATTTAAAACTATTTTTGTGTCATATAAAGTATTTCTTTTTGTTAAACCTAGTGCATAATCTACTGAATAATTATATAAATTACAAAATCTTATTAATTTAGGTAAAGGTATACTATCGTAAGCATTTTCCCAATTAGCGATTGTTTTGTCTGATACTCCAAATACAAATCCTAACTCTTTTTGTGTCATTTCTAATTCTTCACGACAAAATTTTAAATTATTATCAAACATTTTACGCTCACCTAATGTTAATTTTCCCATTAAAACGTAAAATATCACCGAAACTATGGGCTATATCACCTTTTTGTGTTATAATGAATAATAGAGAGGAGTAACAAATATGAAAGATAAAATATATATAGAAAAAATAAATATTAAGGAGAAAAGAGAATGAGTACTGAATTAATAGCAAAAGCAATTACTGCAATAGCATTTGGTATTGTAGGTGCGATAGTCATTACTCCAATCTTTATCTTTTTAAGGAAATTATTTTACGGACCTTTTATAAATAAAAAGTTAGTAGAAAAAGCGAAAGCAAAAGGTAATATAGTTACAGCGAGATTAATAAAACATTATGACCAATATGATCATAGTGGGCAATTTAGTAGAACAACTGGAAAAGAAATTGGTGTATATGAGTATGAAGTTAATGGTCGCAAGTATAAATTTAGATCAATAAGTATTAACAGATTACCACGAGAGATTACACTTTATTATTTAAATAACCCTAGGAAGGCATCATTTGCAAAAGAAATTTATGTAACTGAACGCTCTCCGTGGTTTAAATCTTTTATGGCAATATGTTTTATATGCTGGTTAATAGCTTTTATATGTTTGATTAATATGAATATTTAGTTTTAATTTGAAGGAGTGATAATATGGATCAAAATAATAATTTTAATACACAGGGGTATAATGGTTTTACAAATAATCAACCGAATACAAATATGAACAACAACTTTTATCAACCACCAGTAAATAATCAAGCACCAAAGAAGAAACCTAATATAGGTTTAATTGCTGGTATTATTGTGGGAATTATTGCAGTAGGAATTGGAGCATTTTTAATGTTTAATAAAAATACTGATAATAATTCTAATGGCGGAACAAATAATTCTAATAGTGGAACAAATAATGTTAATTTATCAATTGATGAGAGTATTTCTAAATACCTAACTTGTAATTTAGTTGGTAATGCAATTTATGGTGATAAAGCAAGTTATTCTTATGAGTATATTTTACCTAATTGGAATAGATATACTTTCTTAAAAGACTATGAACCAGAGTATATGAATGAACCAGGTAAATTATATAATGTTAAATATGATAAAGAATGTAAGGCAGATAGAAAAGTTGATTCAACAACTGCACAAACAAATGATTTTGGTATTTATATTCATTATAGTGTTGATAAATATGCGTCTACTGCTTGGGCAAATATAAAAGAACGTACTACAGGTAATTTATTATATACTCAGACAGCAGGAAGTCCGACTTTATATGGAAACGATAATGGATATTGGTATGCTTATATGAAAAAAGACACTCAAACATCAACTGGTGAAGAATTAAATGAACTTCATATAGAGATTAGAAAAGAAGTTGCTAAAATTGAAGATGCAGTGAAAACACCACTTGGTGATACAGTTGTTGGTGATGAATTTCACGCTTTAGAAATATCAATTGTAATTTCATATCAAAATGAAACAGGTAAGACTAAATTAAATTATTTATTAAATGATTTAAAAGGAATGTTAGAGGAAAAATATAATTTAGATTTATCTAAATTAACAGTTGATATGATAAAAAAATAGAGAGGTGTAAGTATGGATCAAAATAACAATTTTAATACACAGGGGTATAACAATTTTACAAATAATCAATCAAATACAAATATGAACAATAATTTTAATCAACCACCAGTAAATAATCAAGCACCAAGGAAGAAACCTAATATAGGTTTAATTGCTGGTATTGTAGGTGCAGTTTTAGTTGTAGGAATAGGTGGAATATTATTATTTAATAAGCCATCAAACGAGCCAAATAATAATATGCAAAATAATGGTGGAACAAATAATTCTTCTAATGTTGTATACAATGATAGTTCAAGAAGTATTAATTCTACTTATACATTTGATGAGGCAACAAGTAAATTTGCATTTAAAGAATATGAAACAACTTTGATTTTTCAACAAAATAATAATATAAAACTTTCTAGTATAAAGTTAGGTAATATAAGTAATGTTTCTTTTTACTATGAAAATGCTTCTGCTTATTATACTTTCAATTTTGAAGAAAGTGGCTCTTCAAGTATTAATGAATTTGTAGAAAATTTTAATAATGGTATTTTAGGTGGTGGAAAAAGACAAACGACTTTCCAAAATATCAAAATGTTAGAATCAAATGAAGAGTATGCTTTTATTTCTTGTCAAGAATCAGGAAATTCATCTTATAAATATTATTTTGCAAAACAAATAGGTGGTAAGGTTTTCTATGCTTATAGTGATCGTCATTTAAATGAATTAGATGACAATAAAAAAACTGAAATGTTAATAGGGTTTAAAGAACTATTTAATGCTTTATCTACTGATGATAATAAAGAGCCTTATATAAGTGATAAAATTATAAATGTACCTGTTGTTTTAAACAAACAAATAAAGGATTATAAGTTTATAGATACTATTCAATTAGTTCATCCTAAAACATCAACTGCTAACTATCGCAATTATATGAAAGGGTCTGTTAATTTATATAGTGCAGATAATAAGAGTCTTGTAGTTCAATATGATGCAGACAAATTTTATAATAAAGTTGAGTGGAATAAAAATTTAAGTTCAAAAATCAAATATAGTGATGAAGATAATTTCTTTGGAATAAAAGATGGAAATAATACTCAAATGTTTAGTATAAGTAAGTCTGAAAATATTGAAACTGAAAACAACTTTAATGAATATTTAAATAAGTTCTTTAATTAAAAAAGAGAGGTAGAGATTATGAAAAATAAAATATTATTTAGTTTATTATGTGCTGGTCTTGTTTTAGGACTTGCGACAGGTTGTGGAAATAAAACTAATAATGAAAATAATAATAACAATAATATACAAAACAATGGTGGAACAAATCATAATAATCAAGAAAATAAATTAAAATTTACAGAAGAGTATACATATTTTGGTTTTACATTCTATTATCCTAATGAATTAGCTACGGCACAAAATAATCATACGGGATATTTATTAAATGATTATGTTAGCAATTTTTATGGTGGTGCTTATATAAGCAAACAAAAATATGAAGGTAATGCAGGAACTACTTATTATATGACTGCAATATCTAGTCCATTTGCTCAAATGACTAATGCAGAAGTTAAGAATGAAAATATAACATTAGATAATATTGTTGAAAAGAGCAAAGAAAAATTAATAAAATCATTTGGTTATTATAGTACTCTTATGGGTGATCCAAAGGGTAATCAAGTTTATAGTGGCGATTTAAATCAGGTTATTTCTAAACAAGAAAAGATAACTATAAATGGAATAGATATGGTTAAAGTAGAAGGGTACTTTGAGGACACTAATAGGAATTTAATAGGGCAAGAAAAGTTTGTTGCTTATTATATGATTGCTAATATCAAAGATACAGATGGTAGTATTGTTAACTTACCAGTATATTATTTAGGATTTGGGGTTGATTCTGATTATAGTGAAGTAAAATCTTATATGGAAGAATCAATAAAATATATTAAAAAAAATTAGGGTGATATGATGAAAAAAATATTATTAAGTTTGTTATGTGGAGTAATGATTTTAGGAGTTGCAGTAGGTTGTAGTAATTCAAATAAAAATAGTGATGATAATCAAGGCAACAATCAATCTAGTGGATGGAATGATTATACATTTTATATAAATGACTATAAAATAGAATTACCAATGAAGTTTAGTGAGTTTAATAAATTAATTACTCAAAATAGTGATTATGAATTAGGAAAATCAGAAAAATTTTATAATGGATCTGGAATTGATGATGATAAATTAATTTCAGGTGAAAGAGAAGAATTTTACTATTTAAATCAATATGGTGATACAATTTTTGAACAATATTATTTATATTTCACTTTACAAAATGAAACAGATGCAACTTTACCTAACGAAGATTGTACAGTTGTTGGAGTAAGAGTTGGTAATTTAACTGATCCAATTACGTATTTTGATAAAAATATTAAATTTACTTCTAAAAAATTATATACAGGTATAGAAATGACAGAAGATAAATTAGTAAAAACATTTGGTAAGTATGATGATTTTAGTGCTTCCACATATAGGTATGATAAATTTGAATATGGAATGAGTACAAATTATTCATTTCAAATTTCTACTAAAAATGATGTGATTTCTCAATTAGAAATAAGTTGGATCGACAAAACAAGAGATGAATAGTAATCAGAGTGAGGTGAAAAGTAATGAAAAAAATATTATTAAGTATATTATGTGCAATAATGATTGTAGGTCTTGCTGGATGTGGTAATTCTAATAATACTGATTTAACTGAAAATAATGATAATTTAAATAATTCAGAAAATCAAAATAGTAAAACTGATTTTTCTAATAAATTAACATTTATGGGTTACGATATTAGCTATCCAAGTGATGCAGGAAAAAATTCATCAGATTATGGTAATTTGCTTGGAACAAGTGAATATATCGTAATTGTTGAAGCACCATCAACTGCTGGGATATTAAAAGAAGTGTCTAATATAAATGACGCTCCAAAAGTAGTAGAAGAATATGTGCTTTCAACATTAGAACATAAAGTTCGTTCGCTTTTTAATTTTGATAGTACAGAGCAAATAACTGAAAAAACAACTAAAACAACTAAAAATGGAATAGAAATGCTTCGTGCAGAAGGTGTATTTAAAAATACTAGAGATAATACAGAAGTTGAATTTGTGGCTTATTATTTATTAGCAGGAGATAATGGTAATATGCCAGTATATCTTGTTGGTATACCAATGAAGGATTCTACAATTTCTATTAAAAACATAATGGATGAAATGTCATCACATATTACGAAGTATAAAGGTTAGGAGTGATAATATGAAGTCATTTAGATATGAATTTACTATGGAAGAATTAAAGTACTATCTTTTTAATAAAAAGAAATGTCCTAAATGTCAAAATAAGATGATAAAATCAAAAGGATATGAACTTGTAGATGGGTCAATTTTTAATTCTGCTTCTACACCTCTATATATTCAAGGTAGAGATAAAGTTAAACATTATCATTACTTATTTAATTGTTCTAAATGTGGATTTCAATATACATTAAAAGAATTAGTACAAAAAAATAAAGGAAGTGATAAAAGATGAATTTTCCTATTTTAATATTTATCGGAATAATACTTTTAATAATGGGAGTTGTGTTTATTGGTGTATCTATCACAATAAAAAAACATTATGAAAAATTATATAATAATTGCACAGAATCTACCATTGGTAAATTTGATAAAGTATCTGAAAGATTAGGGTTAAATGATACAAATGATATGAGAAGCTACTATCCTATTTTTAAATATAATGTTAAAGGAAAAGATTATTATTGTAAAGGGAATAAAGGTGCTTATCATATAAAAGATGTAGATATAAAAGACATAACAATTTATTATAATCCTAATAATCCTAATGAATCGTATACAAACAAAAAAACAAATAATACAATAATAAATGTTTTTAAATTGTTAGGAATTATATTTGTAGTAATTGGATTATGTTTAATAGTTTTAAAATTAATAGTTTAAATAGAAAGAAAGGAAAAATTATGAAGAAAAAAATATTATTAAGTATATTTTGTTGCCTATCTATTCTGTTGGTGGTAACTGGTTGTGGCACACAAAAACCAAAATTAATTGATGAAAAATCGGTTTTAAATTATTTAAAAGATACTTACCCTAATGAAACTTTTGAAATAATTAGTAATGAAGAAATTGATATTACTCATAGTAATTGTGGAGATGATACATTTGTGGGTAATTCTTGGTTAGTAAAATCAAATAATACAGGCATAGAATTTAATGTAGAAGATTCTTATAACTTTAATTCTATCTATTGTGAATTTGGAATAAAGAATGATTATGTTTCGACTGCATTAGAAGAAAAATCTAAATTAAACACTTTTAACAAATTACATATTTCTTATAATTCAATTGAAGTATATGAAAAAGAATTTTATAGTAGAGCTGAAATGGTAGATGCGCTATATAATGCGATTAGTGAGTTAAAAAATGAAGCTCCATTTAAATATGGTACTAATATAAATGTTTATATTAATTTGAAAGATGAAGAAAACTATAAATTCCTTTATTTTGATAAAATTTCAAGTAAAGAATATATTACTAATATTTTAGATAATTAATAAAAAACAAAAAAAGGAGTGATAATATGGATCAAAACAATAATTTTAATATGCAGGGGTATAATGGTTTTACAAATAATCAACCGAATACAAATATGAATAACAATTTTAATCAACCACCAGTAAATAATCAATCACCAAAGAAGAAATTTAATATGGGTTTAATTGTTGGTATTGGTGTTGTTGCAATAGTTGCTGTTGTGGGCATTGTTTTTGGTAGTAAATTATTTTTAAATAGTGGTAATAATAGTACAGATAATAGTAATGATAATATAAATAATAATGTACAAAATAATGATATCAGTAACGATTCTACTATAAATTATGATGAATTAATGAAAATGCAAATTATTATTAATGGTAATGAGATATTTTTGAATAAAACTACTATTGATGATTTTCTAGAAAGTAGCAAATGGGAAAATTATGAAGAATCATCATTTTCAACAGAAGTAAACAAAGCAATTGTTTTAAAAGATGGTGTTAATGAAATAACATTGACTTATTTAAAATCAAATAATGTAATTTTCCAAGTTACAACCAACTCAGATTTTGATAATAATGTAACAAAAATACAATATAAGGATTCATACATAGGTACTTTGAATATAGGAGATAATATATTAGAAGAACAATTAAAGGAAAAGTACATAATAAATAAAACAAATTATCGTTTTGATATAAGAAGAACTAATCCATCAGACCTTATTATTTTATATGAAAAATCTTCGCCAATTGTATTGAATTATTTGTATCATGATGAAGAATATAATTTAACAGGTTTTTCTGCTTGGTGGTATATTTATTAGAGGTATAAGATGGAAAATGAAATAACATTAAAAGAAGCTTGGGAACAAATACTAGATTATGATCCATCTTTATGGTTTGGGTTGATAGGTGCTATTGTTGTTTTTGTAATTGAAATTATTTTGGTAAAGAAAAAAATAATATTTAATGGTTTTGAAAAGAAAGTAAAAGAAGCACAGAAAGATGGTAGAGTTTTAAATGCAACAAGAATTAGTTGTAGATATGAAAATAGAAATCCAGGAACTAAAACTATCAATAGGATATATATAGCACATTACCAATATGAATTGAATGGAAAAACAGAAAAATATCAAGTGGTTTCTACTAGTATGGAGCCACCTCGTACTATATCTTTATATTATGAAAAAAATTCTAATAAAGTATTTAGTAAATATGGAAAGAAGAGTAATCCATTAATAGTGTTAATATATATAATACCTATATTGGTAGCATATTTTATTATGAAAATATTGGGATTTCATTTTTAAAAGGAGTGATAATATGGATCAAAATAATAATTTTAATACACAAGGGTATAACAATTTTACAAATAATCAATCAAATACAAATATGAACAATAATTTTTATCAACCACCAATAAATAATCAACCACCAAAGAAGAAACCTAATATAGGCTTAATTGCTGGAATTGTTGTTGTTGCAATAGTTGCTATTGTAGGCGTTGTTTTTGGTGGCAAACTTTTATCAGATAACGATACAAATAATTCTACTGGTGGATCTTCTAATAATGAAAAAGTAGATGTTGTATATTATGATAACTCTAGAGAATTAAAAGATAGTTATACATTTAAAGAAGCGGTAAGTAAGTTTGCATTTAAAGTAAATGAAAGCACACTTATATTTGAAGAAAATGATAAAACAACTTTAGAACATATTATGCAAGAAGAAACAAAACACAATGATTTATGGAATGCTCAATTTGAATATAAACAAGATATTTATACTTCAGTAGGACAAATATATGTAGGTGAAAGTAGTGCAACAACATTAGAAGAATTTGTAAATAATTTTAAAGTTGGTAAATTAAGTGAAAATACTACTTGGGAAGTAGAAAATGTAAATATAGTTGAGGCAAATAATGACTATGTTTTTGCATCTTGGACTAATAAAGGTTTAGTAACAAATTATGAATACTATTTTGCTAAAAAAATTGGAAGTAAAATTTATTATGCTTATAATAGTTCAGTTGTTTCTTATAATGATACAAAGTTTGCTTTATTGCTACCACAATTTAAAGAGTTTTTTACTTGTTTAAAAGAGGATGATGGCAAGGAACCATACATATACGACAAAATAATGAATGTGCCTATTGTTTTAAATAAGAGAATAAAAAATATTGATTATATCTATGGAATAATAAATAGTGATACAGGTTATATAGATGGCTCAGTTAGTTTGAATAAAGAAGATACTACTGACTTTATTACTATAGAATATGGTGCAGATGGTTATTATAATAAAATTGATTGGGCAAAAAAATTAGATTCTAATATTCAATATATGAGAGAAGATAGTGAGAACTTTTATGGAATAAAAGATAATGGAGTTGTTCAAATAATTCAAATTCAAAATTATAATGATGATGAAGTTAAAAATCTTGACGAACTTAATGGTTTTATGAAAGCGTATTTAACAAATAAATAAGGATAGTATTATGGATAGTTTTAAACAATTTCAAGAATTAATTTCAAATATAAATATTGATCCAGTAATAGCAATAGGTGTAATAGTAATTATTGCAACATTTATAATAGAGTTTGTTTTAGTCAGTAAAGGATATTTGAATTTTGGGAACAGTAAAAAGAAACTAGATAAAGCAGTAAAATTAAATCATCAAATAAAAGCTAAAAGAATTTCTTATTATGATGATGATGTAACTGGTACTCAAGTTGATTCATGGTATCATGCTAAATATGAGTATACATTAAATAATAAGAAAAAAATATATAGATATTTAAGTAGAAAGCAACCACCATTAATATTGAATTTATATTATGTTAATAATCCACGTAAGGTATTTCATTATGAAGATAAAAAATCATCTATATTAGATTTATTAATATATATTATTCCTTTTGCTTTGGGAATACTTATTATTAATTTATTAAAGTAAAATAAGAGGTGTAAAATGGAAAATGAAATAACATTGAAAGATGCTTGGACACAATTATTTGGAGATAATCCAATAAGTTGGTTAAAATGGATATGTGTGTTTGTCGTGTTAGGATTATCCTTTTATATTCTTGTTTATAAATTGTTTGGAAAACTGGAATATAAAACAGATATAAAAAGAAAAGTAGAGAAAGCGAAAGCAAAAGGTAATGTGTTAAAAGGCATCTTAGTTAAAACTAAAATTAGACATCAAAGAAATAGCACAAAAAGAACATTTAGAGGTGTGTATGAGTATGAAATTAATGGAAAGAAATATCATTATTCAACTTTCTTTCCTGATGAAATACAGCCACCACGTGTTTTAAATTTATATTATCTTAATTCTCCCAATAAGATATTTTGTGAAGAAGAGTATGAATGGAAACCTTTTATTGGAGTTATATATATAATTAGTATTTTATTATCGTTTGTAATAGCAGGATTTGTTGCAAAATGGTTAGGTTTAATTAATGTTTAGAAGGAGTGATAGAATGGATCAAAATAACAATTTTAATACACAGGGGTATAACACATTTACGAATAATCAATCAAATACAAATATGAACAACAACTTTTATCAACCACCAGTAAATAATCAAGCACCAAAGAAGAAACCTAATATAGGTTTAATTGCTGGTATTGTAGGTGCAGTAGCAGTTATTGCCACAATAGGTATAACTTTTGCTTTAAAAGGAAATAGTGGTAGTTTATTTGGAAATAAAGGCACAGTTAAATTATATTCTGATAGTTTAACTTTAGCAGATGGTGATACACATAAATATAATTTATATAAAGAAAATGGTAATGAAGTTAATATGAAAATATATAAAATGACTGATTACCTAGTTGCATATCAAAATGTAGATAAAGATTATAATTATTTTGGGTTTGCTTTTTATAATTTAGATAATGAAAAAAATTATGTGCTAGAAACAACTAATTTAGGACATAATGTTGAAAATTCAGGTTATATAAATACAGATATAGAGAAAAAGGGAACTGATTTTACTAATATACACGATATAGCTACTAAATTTGGAAATAGCAATGGTGCAAATGAATATTCCAAAGAAAATGCAAAAGTTGAAAAAATAAGTAATACTATTTCTAAAGTAACATCAGTAAAAACTTGGGGAGAAGAAAAATATACATATTTTATAGATATAGATGATTCACATTATTTTGAAATACAAGTTACTTGTAATCCTGGTACTGGTTGTGATTTAGAGTCTGAAACTACAAAGGGAACTTTAAAAATATTTGAAAATCTTAAAATAGAACTAGTAGATGATAATGATAAAGAGAATGTTGGACAAACCAATAATAAAAATTCAATAGATGAAAGATTCGAATATTATTTTGCCTTTAAAGATATTGATCTTAAAAAATTTGATAAGTCTAAAGCATTAAAAAGTATAAATGATTTTAATGGTAATGAGATAACTACATATCCTATTACCTATGAAAAATTAAGTTCAAAGTTAAAACCTTATTATGAAAAAAAGGGAAAATATTTTGATGAATGGTTAGAAACATCCGTTGTTAGTAGTTCAGAAATACGTTGGTGTACTAATAGTAGTGATTGCTATTTGACAACAAATTTTTATGATAGTAATAATTCTTCAATTTCTGAAGCGATGAAAAGTCATAAATTTTATATAGAAATAAGTGGATATGGTTATAATACAATATTAGGTATTTCAGAAGATGATACTAAAGATGATATTGATTTAATACTAGAAACTATAGGAAATCCAAACGAAATTTATATACATTCAGAAGTCTATACAAAACAAGAAAATGCTGATTATTATTTAGTATATAATTATAATGATTATATGTTGGCTTTCAATTTTACTGAAAGTTCGTCTGCTGATAGATCTAAAGATTCGGCTTTATATATAGCACCTCATTTAGAGAATATTTATTATATTGATGGTAATTCATTTAAAGATGCAATAAATGCTATTAAAAGTGGTACATACACCGATTATTATGATAAAAATATTGATATAGTTTTAAAATAGTTTATGATTTAAATAGTAGGAGGAATTATATATGGCAAAGAAAACAAAAAATGTTCTAAATAAAAAAGTAGATTTAAACAAGAAAATTGATTTAAATAAAAAAATAGATTTGAATAAAGAAGTAGAATCACACGGCACGATTTATGGTTTAATGATAGGTGCTGTTGTAGGAATGGTTTTATCATTAATATTTGAAGTTGATATGGGGTTTGCTTATGGTATAGCACCTGGATTATTAATAGGAATAATAATTGATTGTTGTAATGCTGAAAGCAAGAAAAACAAAAAGAAAAAAGTATCAAAGAAAAAATAACCTATTTGGTTATTTTTTTTCGCCCTAATACTTTATCTATAGAAAAGTTTTTGTATATTAAGGATAGACTATATAGAAAGTTTGTAGGTATCAAGTTTCTTGCATTTTCATAATGTGCGTATGCAGATGAACTAGTATTGAGAACTTGTGCTATGTCTTCTTGTGTTTTATTGTTTTGTTTTCTAATTGTTCTTAAATTTCTACCAATTAATTCTAGATCAATTTCTAATGGCTCATACAACTCATTAAAATCTTTTAAACCAAATAAGTAATCCAAACTATAATTATACTTATTTGCATATTTAATCAATTGTTTTAAAGGGATAGTATCTTTACCTGTTTCATACCCAGAAATTGTTGAATAAGAAACCTCAAATAAGGGTATTAAATCCTTTTGTTTTAAATATAATGACTCTCTTGTATCTCTTAATCTTTTTACAATCATTTACTCTCACCATATTAATTTTTCCATTAATTTGGGGAAATATGTATTTTCTTGGGGAAATAGACCAAAAATGTGTTATAATGAATAATAGAGAGGAGTAATAAATATGAAAGAAACAAATGGAATAGTTATTGATTTAAAAGTAAAAGGGATAGATTCGCCAACTATTGCAATAGTTGAATATGAAGTAGAAGGTAAAAAATATACTATTCAAGAATCTTTAAAACTTGAAAGTAAGGCAATTAAAATAGGTTTCTTACCTATAGGTCAAAAGAAAGTTCCAAAAATAAAATGTGAAAAGGGTGGAAAAGTTGTAGTTGTTTACGATAGTAAAAAACCACAAAAAGCCTATTTAAAAGGTAATGAAGGTAAAGTAAATTGTTAAGGAGGTGGCAAAATGAAAAAGAAAAGTAATAAAATAATTATTATAATTGGTATTTTCTTAATTGTAGGAATTATTGGATTTTATGTTTGTAATAAAATATATAAAGATAATAAGGTACCAAATTATGATTTTAATGCTACTTGGTCTTGTAGTAAAACAGATTCGGATCCAAGTAGAACATATACATTCGAGGAAAATGGTGAAGTAAGAGCTGAATTAGATTCTAATCCTGAAGACAATTATTTAGTTGGTACATATAAAATATTAGACTCTAAAATGGATATTAGTGTTTATTCTGGAGAACGTGAGGGAAAAACTAAACGTTATGATTTAAATATATCATTTAGCGAATATGTTGAAAAAGGCGTAGATAGAGCCAAAGATTCTGTAAAATGGTATGTGGAAGTATATAATGGAAATTATATGAGATTAACATTACCAGGCGGTAATTATCATTGTACAATGAAATAATAAAGGAAGATTTATATGGCAAAACTCACAAAGAAGAAAAAAGAGAAAATTGCTAATACAATATTATATTGTGTTATAGGTGCTATTGTTTTAGGAATAATTGGTTTTGGTCTTTATATTAAATTAAGTAGTAGAGGTAATACGGATATATCAGACAATGAATGGAATTATATGATTAACTATATAAATGAAGAATTTGGTAATGGTGAAGAAATACATATTATAAGTAAAGATGTTGATGAAATAACTAAAACTGATTCTTATAAAAATCCAAATAAAGATTATCCAACAACTTATACAAAAACATTAGGTGCAAGAGTTTCAATAGTAGGATACTTTGATTCTCAAGATAAAATATATAGTATAGGGTTTGTTAGATATAATAGCGATCACGGAATATATAAAGCGGGTGAACTTACGTTTTCTGCAGTAGCGTCAAATTATTCAAAAGATGAATATTTAAATAATAAGTGAAAAAAGAGGTAGAGATTATGAAAAAAAATAAAAAGAAGAAAAATACATCTTTTACAAAATTTTCAGATAATTATTATATTTCAACAGGTGGGTTATTTTTGTTGGGATTGAGTTTTTATTTGATTTCAGAGGGAATGGCTTGGTTATCAATATTAATTTCACTTTTGGTAACAGGTGTATGTTTTGGAATTGCTAAAAAAAGTGAAAAAAAAGGTTGGTGGATCTTTTTAGGAATATTAGCAATTATATTTGATGTTATAAATCTTATAGCAGCAATTCAATTATTTTTATAATATTATGGAAAGGAAGTTTTAAATTATGGAAAATACAAGACAAATTTTAAAAGTAAAATTTAATAAAGATATTAATGAGGTTAATGACATAATTAATAGTTATTTAAAAAGTTGTAAATTTATAGAAGTTGATTATAACAATGAAAAAGTTTTAAAACATAATAGTTTTATGACAAAACTAGATTTTTTTAAGACATATATAAAAATACATTTATCTGATGATGAATTAACTCTTATAGGTTGGGTAGTATGGAAAAATGTTGAATATGGGTTTGATGATACATTAGATTTAAATAATCCATATAATGAAAGCAATTGGCAAGTCGCAAAAAATCTTTTTAATACATTCTATGCTTTTGCTTCAGGATTAAACATTGAAAATGGGAATGTAATATGTAAAAAAGTTAATTCAAATGAAGCAACTTTACCAGTTGATGAAAACAAATTTATATTAAAATTCTAAAGACAATATGTGATATATATAACTTAAACTAACTTACTTGGGAATATTCTACAAGTAATGATTATAAAAACAAAAAGAGAGAGGTAAGATTATGGCTAAAGGGAAAAGCGAATATACAATTCAATTTAATTGTGATCCAAATGTTGTGAACACATTAATACAAACTTATTTACAAGCAAATGGATTTCAATTTTATGAAAAAAAAGGAGAACAATATTATAGAGCAGGAGATCAAATGCAGGGATATAGAGGTTTTACTTATGCATTTCAGGGACAAAACTTGATGATAACTGCTTGGTTAGATGGTGCTTTAGGTGATTTTAAATTAGAACAAAATAATATGATGGCAGTTAATTATAGAAATTCATTAGGTACTTTATTTAATGAAATATCTAAATTAAACAATGGAGGAATAAATATGAATAATGAAATTAATGGACAAGTTCCAAGTCAAAATGGTAATAATAATCAAATGAATTATGATCCTAATACAGGACAACCAATTAATCAAAACAATTTTCAACAACCAGTTCAAAATAATGCTAATCAATTTGCACAAACATTCCAAGATGAAACAAATAAGAGAAAAGAAAAATTATGTGAAATTGGTTTTTGGCTTTCAATATTAGGTGTGTTAGGAGCATTAGGTGGAGTAGCAATGGGATTATTAGTATATGTAATGGATTTCTATTTTGCTTCACAAGGATTGAAAACTAAAAAAAGAGGTAAAGCAATAGCAACTATTGTATTATCAATTATTTCAATTTTAATTACTATATTACTATTAATGTCAGCTTAGCAATTTTAGGAGGTAATTAATGAGTAAGTTTACAAAGTATACTACGACCATAAATGCAGTTAATAATTTGGCTGAAGTTGAAAAACAAGTTAATGAGGTCAAACATTCTAATCTTACTGAAGAAGAAAAAAACAAAGCATTAAAATCACATAACAAAATGGTGAAAACGGTAGTTTGGTTTGTTATAGGTCTTGTTGTTGCTATGGGAATATTTATGACTATTGGTTTTTCCATAAGTGGTGAAATGGGAGCAATTTTTGGGGCAATTTCTATGGTTGCAATGACAATAATTTTAATTGCTTTTCTTATTATAATTAAAAAGAAAAAATTATTTTCAGATTGGCAAAATGCTTATGAAAAAGTTGATAATGGTTTTGATGGCCTTTCTGAAAGTGAAATAAATCAATTAAAGCCACAAAATAATGAAGAAAAAGTTATAAAATATTATCAAAAACAAAGTTTGAAATATGGAATTATATTTTTAATAGCAATCGCTATTGAATTTTCAATTCTTTTAGGAATCGGAGTTCCTGTCTATTCGCCAATAACTATAATAATTACAATAGTAATCACAATAGTTTGGTATATTAAGCAAGATACTTGCCAAGTTGAAATTCATAGAATTAAATCAGGATATTATAAAAAAAGTTTTGGTTTCTTATGTCAAAACTGCAAGACTGAAGTAAAAATTAAATTTGAAGAAATTGACAAATATAATTCTTTACCAAGAAATGAAAGTGGTATAAGAGTTATGCCTTGCCCTAAATGTAATAATCCTGTTCCATTTTATAATTTTGATATAACTATGCAAGATTATAAAAAATATTTAGAAAAAATTAAATAAAGAAGTGAGGTAATTATGAAAAAGAAATTATTATTAAGTTTATTATGTGGTGGTCTTGTTTTAGGACTTGCTACAGGGTGTGGAACATCATCTACTGATGATTCAAAAAAATATGATATTAATGTTAATGCATCTGAAAACATTGATGTAAAAACATATGTAGATCACGATAAAGATTATTTAATTGTTTATTTAACAAACAATAATGATTATAATATTGGAAGTTTAGATGTTGATGCAAAATTTTATGATGCAAATGGAAATAATTTAGGTGATGATTCAAACACATTCCTAGATTTTGTAAGCGGTGGTAATTATGTATATACAGTAGATTTACCACACGATGATGATTATAATAATTATGTGCCTGAAAAGATTGATTTATCTATTCAAATAGATCAAGAATATCAAGACTATGTTGATGGTGGTACTTTATATAACGATAAAGTTGTTACTAGTTATACTAAATCAGGTGATGAAATAAATGTTACTATTAAAAATAATTCGGGTGTAGAATTATACACAGTTGACGTTGCAGTATTATTTATGAAAAATGGTAAACCTATTTATGTAGATGGTATTAGTTCATATTTAGAAGCAGGTGAATCTGAAACTGAAAGTATTGATATTCCAGAAGATTGGGAAGCATCTGAAAAAGCAGATGAAGATGTTTTAATAGATTTCGATTCAATTGAATTTGTAGTTAATAGAGCATCAGCAGAATAATTAGGAGTAAATCAATATGACAGGCGTATATATTTATTTAGGAATTGTTATTTTATTATTTATTTTATTTGTTGCTTGGATTTTATATATCTTTATTAAGCCTACAATTAAGTTGCAAAAAGCAAGAAATGGTGGACGTACTAAATTTGAAATAGATTTAAAAGATAAAGATTATGAATATTATAAGAAGAAAATTGATAAGTGGCTTGATGATACTGGCTTTAAAAAGTATAATTCAAAAAAATTAGCAAGATATTACAAATATCGCAATGAAGGATTAAGATTTACATTTGGATTTAATTATTATAAACAAGATGATAAATTAATAATAGAAACTTGGTTAGTAGTTCTTGGTGCTGAATCACCAATTTCTTGGGTATCTTATAGTTATGACGAAAATGAAACAAATTTACTTGGTAAAGTAGTAGCACATAATGAAAAAGATAAAGAATTAGAAAAGATGCCTACAGTATTAGATCAACAAGGTAAAGACATTTATATTGATATGTTAAGGGAATTGTTGGATTTACCCGAATATATTGTAGAAGACTATAATAAAGTAAATATAAAAAATTTATGAGGAGGTACTTTATATGAAAATATTTCTGTATGATGAAAATGAAGCTAAAAAAAATAAATGTGATTATAAATTGCCACCAGTTGTATATTTTATGATTTATTTATCAATTCTTATTTTCTTTCTATTTTTTAATATATTTTCTTTCATTTTTATCAATTCGCAAGTATTAGTAATTTTGCTTTGGATAGTATGGGGAGTATATATGGTTTTAGGAATGATTAAATTTATAAAATCATTAAAAAGAAATTATTGGGGTAAACAAATTGCGTTTATAAAAGAAGACAACACTTTCTGGGCTGTTAAATTAGTTTATTTAAATGATTCATATTTTACTATCAATTCATCAGATCCAGTTATGACAGGTCTAACATTAGGATTATCGGTTAATTCTGCAATTAATGTTCAAAAACAAGAAAAAATTATGAATGAAAAGAAAAAAGAAGCATCAAGTTATGTTAAGGCATTGCAAGAAGTAAAAGAAGAATTAGAATATTTAAAGCAACCTAATATTTCAAAAGATAAGATAGTAATAACAAAAGATTTAGATAAAAATTTTGAATTAATTTTTAATGGTAATAAAGCAATTATAAGATTAGACAATATTAAGTTTGAAAGAGAAACTGCGGATTCTAATATTTATAGTTATAAAAACTATAAAGGTAAGACTGTAGAGTTTGAAATAATTAAAGCATATTATCAATTAAAAGAAGAAATAAGTAATACAAATATTAAATCTTACGATAAACCATTTATAGATGAAGAAGTTCTAAAAAAACTTAAATAAAAATACCTAGTAGAGAAATCTACTAGGTATTTTTTTTATGCAATAAAAAACCAACTTCTTATAGAAGTTGGGTACAACATCAGCCGAACCTCAGTTATTACTGACTCACTTCAGTTACTACCAACTGACATAATAATTATAATATATTTATTATTATTTTTCAATATTAAATCGACATTTTATGACAAATTTCGTTCGACAAAGTTCGACAAAATAAATTAGTCAATTTTACCACATAACCAGTCAATAGACACTTTATAATGTTTTGCGAAAGCAATAATAAATACGGTTAAAATTGTATTCTTTCCTAATTCGTATTTAGAATATGGCGATTGTGTTGTACCTATTATTTTTGCTACATCTTCTTGTGAATCTCCTGCTTTTATTCTAGTATCTTTTAATCTTTGACTTAAAATTGTTAAATCTATATCTTTATTAATAAAATTGTATGTTTTAACATTTGTTAATCCTGCTATATAATCCATACTAACTTTTAACAAATTACAAGTATCATTAAACTTTAATAATGGTATACTATCAATACCATTTTCCCAACCAGCATAAGTTGATCTGCTGACATTTAAATTATTAGCCATATTAGATTGAGTTAACTCTAAATCTTCTCTAGCTTCTTTTAATCTTTCTAAGTCCATGTTACACCTCAATTATAATTTTCCCATTAAATGAATAAATATTTTAAAAATGTCGGGTAATAAACTAAAAGTGTGGTATAATTTAATTAGGGAGGTGATTAGTGAAATGCTAATTTTCAAAAAGACTATTGCTAGTATTCTTTCATTATTAATTTGTGTTTTATTTTTATACGTTATAACTGATGTTGGTTACTGGACTTATCCGATGATAACAACAGGTATACCTTATAATATAGGTAGTGTAATTGTTTGTATCTTTATACCTATGTTTGTATTTATTGGTTCATTTGAAGAATACGAAGAAAGTAATATTAAAATAATTTACAATTAATAGGACTTATAGTTTACTAATTTTGTAATAAAATATATAATAGATATAAATAAAACTTGGGAGTGAAAAATATGAATTCCATTAGAGATAGATTAGAGAAGATAAAAGAGTTATGCACTCCTTTATTTTCTGACAATACTAAATTTGATATTTCGGCTGAAAAAAAGAATTATGAAAAAGAAGAAACTCTTTTAAAAAGTGTTACTAAAACATATGATTTTGATGATGGTAGTATAAACTTATATTTGTTCTTATTGAAATATCCTAAAGACGTTGTAATACCTTATGATGAATACGATAGTTTAATGATAATGGTAGTAGACATAGATGATGAGGAACGAGTATATACAAATCTTATGTCTAAGAAAAGTAAAGAAATTACTGAACTGCTACCTAGACATCACGATCTAAAAAAGAGGCTAGAGAATAGTAGTATATCAGAAATGTTGGACTATATTATAGAAAATGTGCGATAAAATTGCAAATTTGGTCAAAAATCCAAAATGAGTCCAAATTGAGGCAAAATTAAGCCAACTATGTTATTGAAATGTTTTTGTCAAGTGATATAATATAGTAAACTTGAGAAAAAAGACAGAAAATGCAAAAAACCTATTGATTTAATTTTTTTCTTAGTTTATAATAAATGACAATTTATTATTAGTTCTTGGTGCTTGTCCACTAAAGAACAAAAAAATATTTTTTGTAATTAGAAGAGCAGTACCATTCTAACGGATTTTCTTGCTCTTCTTTTTTTAAAGGCAGGTGGTCTTATGAATGTAATGTCATTACATTTCAACAAATACAACTTACTGGTTTATGCAGAGAGTGGCAAATCGCCAATGTCTTTTAACGACGTTAATAATTTTGAAAAAGAGAAGTCTAGGGCTTAATATCCCCTAAATTTCTCTTTTTTTCGTAGTGAGGAGGGTTTTTATGGAAAAGGTAGAACTATTTAAAGAAGAAAACAACATTACTGAAGAAAGTTATATGATTGAAAAAGTAACATGGGAAAAATATGATATGGTTAAAACAACTAGCGAAGTAAAGAGTTTTATTAGAGAATACAAAGAGAAAAAATCAATTTGTATTCAAGCAAATGCTCTTGAGTCTAGTGGTCTAACTACTAATTTAGACATTAATAAAATATTTTCTCCTGTTCGATCAAATAAAGGTGGATTCGCTGATTCAGTAAATGAAAGAATTGATGCCGATAGATTTGTAAAGTTCTATAAACCTATATTAGAAGATTTATTTAAAACCTTTACTCGTAAAGAAAAAGTGTATTATGATTATTGTTTATTAAATAATTACTCAGAAGAATTTACGAGAAGAATATTAAATGGTCTATCTAAAAATGGATTACAACCTATTAAAAACTCTTGTATTTTAAAAATTGCTCTTGCAATAAGTAGAGCTGTGAAAAAAGTATAAAGATTGGTAATGAAGATTACCAATTTTTTTATTAAAGGAGGTGGTTAATATGGTTTATTAAAAATTGTTTCCAAAAGCATTGACAAAACCTATTTTTTAAGCGATTAATATTATAGATTAAATATCTTATAATTTGTGCTTTTTATCGCTTTTAAGAGTAGTAATGAAGGGAGGCAATCAACTATGAGCAAGAAAAAAATATGTTTGTTATTGGCTTTAATTTTAGTTGTTATACTAATAGTAATTTATTTAATACTATTTAATCCTTTTAAGTCAATGAAAGAAGAAACAACTAAAACTTCTATTCCACAGGATAATACAGAAACTTTGAATATAACAAAAGAAGAAGAAATTACAAAAGATAATCCTGTTATAGAAGAAGAAATAATTCAAGAGGAACAGCAAGTAGAAGAAAAGAAAGAGGAAGTTAAAAAAGAAAACAATAAAAATTCTCAATCAACTTCTAAAAAAGAAAATAATTCTAATATCTTAAATGAGAAAGAGCAACAACCCATCATTAAGGAATATAATGATAAACCTGTGGAACAAGAAAAAAACGAAAAAGAAGAAACAACTAAACAAGATAATTCTACTACAGAAATTGTTGATGAAGTTGTTGAAGAAAAAAAAGATACTGAATATGAAACTTTACTATCACAAGTGCAATATGCTACTTATGAAGAATGTATGGAAATTGGATTTGATGAAGCAATTAAAGATCCTGTTGGAATATTAGGATTTAGTTGCCCATATATTGCATATAAAGGTAAAGTTATAGGGTATAGATTAAAGTTAGATTATACAAACCCTATGGAAAATTAAGATTAACATTAAGCAACATTGAGTTGCTTTTTTTTTATGAGAAAATTGAAAGGAATGATAAAGTGAAAAAGAAAAAATTTATTAAACTATTGGCGATTGCTTTTGCTAGTATAATAAGTATTTTAGGTATTACAAAAGTAAACGCTCAAATGTATTATGAAACATTGGTAGATACAAAACAAGATGGTATTTATTATACTCGTAGAGGTGGAGGAAAACCTTATTTGTCTGCACAATATAGTACTTATACAATGAATGGAAAAGTAGTGTATTGTATTGAGCCAGGAGTTGATATAACAATTAATGATTATACTGGTGCAGATGGATTTATTAATTCACCTTATGATGATGCAACAAATAAAAAGATAGAGTTAATTGGACATTATGGTTATGATTATCCTGGTCATCAAACATTGCGATATAGAATGGCAGCTCAATCTTTGATATGGGAAACCACAGGAGGACAGATTATAGAGTTCTGGACTGAAAGATATGGTAATGGTGATTTTATTAATCTAAATTACGAAAGAAATGAGATTATGAAATTAGTAAATGCTCATTACAACAAACCAAGTTTTAATGGTAGTTCAATGGAAGTTGTTGTTGGTAAAGAATATAAAATAACTGATACAAATGGATTAATGAATGAGTATGCTTTGTATAAAGCAGAAGGACTAGACGTTAGAATTAGTGGTAATGATATTTACTTTACACCTAAAGCAACTGGAAATTTAAGTTTAAGTGTTGCAAGAAAACATTATGATAATCATACTACAATAGTATTTAAAGGGAATGATGAATTATCACAAAAAATGGGATATTTTAGATTTTCAGATCCAGTAGTCGCAACATTAAATCTTAATGTAATTGGTGGAAAAATAAAAATAACAAAAGTAGATAGTGAAACTAATACAACTAATCCACAGGGACAAGCAACTTTAGTTGGTGCTAAATATAATGTCATTGATTCTAGTGGTAAAGTTGTTGACACTTTAACTATTGGAAGTGATAGTACTGCTATAACTGGACACATGCCACTAGGAACTTATACTATCAAAGAGGTATCACCATCAACTGGTTATTACTTAAATAATACAACTTATACTGCGACAGTTAATTCAAGCGATACGGTTAATATTACTGTTAAGGAAGATGTAATAAAAAACTATATTAGCATTTTAAAGCAATACGATTACGTTAATGGTAATACTACATTCTTAAATGCTGAAGCAAATATTACTTTTGAGATATTTTATCCAGATGGATCAAAATATGGTGAAATAAAAACTGATAAAAATGGTTATGCAACATTGAATATTCCTTATGGAGTATGGAAATTTCATCAAGTAAATACAACTACTGGTTTTGAAAAAATATATGATTTCTATATTACTGTGGACGAAAATAGTGAAAAAGAGCAGTATTATAATATTTTAAATAATAAAATATCTGCTTATGTTAGAGTTGTAAAAAAAGATAGTGAAACAGGTAAGACTATTGCTATACCAAATGTAAAATTCAAAATACAAAATACTGATACTAAACAATATGTATCTCAATATGTTGGCGGTAAAGTTTATGATAGTTTTATGACTGATGAAAATGGAGTGTTTACAACTTATTTACCTATGGAAGCAGGAAACTATAAATTAGTAGAAATTGAAAGTCCAAAAGGTTACTTACTTTCTAAAGATGGAGTAGAATTTACTATTGGGGAGAATACTGAATACAATTATACAACTTATGGTGCAATAGTAGTTGTAGAGTTTGATAATACTCCAATTAAAGGTCAAGTTGAAATATTTAAAAATGGCGAAAAGTTTGTTGTAGAAAATGGAACTTTTAGTTATAAAGATATTTCATTAAATGGAATTAAGTTTAATATTTATGCAGATGAAGATATTAAATCGGCTGATGGAAACTATTTATATTACAACAAAGGTGATTTAGTACAAACTATAATAACTGATGAAAACGGCTATGCAAAAAGCAAATCAATGCCACTTGGGAAATTCTATCTTGTAGAGGTAGAAACAAAAGACAATTATGTATTAGATACTAAAGAATATCATTTTGAACTTACACAAAAAGATAATAAAACTGCTATTGTATATGATACTTATAAAGCATATAACTATTTGAAAAAGGGAACACTAGAACTTACTAAAAAAGATTTTAGTACTAGTGATCCAATACCAAATGTAGAATTTGAAATTTATACAGATAAAGATGAATTAATCTATTCAGGTAAGACTGATGAAAATGGAAAAATCATTATTGAGGAAATAGCCGTAGGGAAATTCTATATCGTAGAAAAAAATCCTGCCGAAGGTTATGTTTCTAATGATGAGAAAGTATATTTTGAAGTTAAAGAAAATGGTGAAATAGTAAAAGCAGAAATGACAAATAAAAAAATAACATCTACATTAAAAATAACAAAAGTAGATGAAGAAGAAAAATTATTATCTGGAGTTAAGTTTGGTATTTATGATTTAGATGATAATTTAATTAAAGAAGTAATTACTAACGAAGAAGGTTTAATTGAAATTGAATTGGAATATGGAAAGTATTATTTCAAAGAAATTTCTACATTAGAACAATATGTTATCAGTGATAAAAAAATATATTTTGAAGTTAAAGAAAATGGTGCAATTATAGAAGAAAAAGTAGTTAATGAGTTTGTAGAGGGAACATTAGAGTTTACAAAAACAGATTTAATTACTGGAGATGTAATACCTAACACATTAATAGAAATATATACTGAAGATGATGAATTAATTTTCTCTGGTAAGACTGATGAGAACGGAAAGATCGTTGTTGAAGAATTAAGATATGGAAAATTTTACATCATTGAAAAAGAAGCTGAAACAGGGTTTGTTATTACTGATGAAAAAGTATATTTTGAAATCAAAGAAGATGGTGAAATAGTAAAAGCAGAAATGACAAATAGACCTATTCTTGGAACACTAGAATTTACTAAAATAGATATATCGACTAGTGAGCCATTACCAAATACTTTGATAGAAATCTATAATGAAAATGATGAATTAATCTATTCAGGTAAGACTGATGAAAATGGAATGATTATTATAGAAGAATTAAGATATGGAAAATTTTACATCATTGAAAAAGAAGCGCCAGAGGGTTATATTTTAAATGAAGAAAAAATGTTTTTTGAAATCAAAGAAGATGGTGAAATTGTTAAAGCAACTATGGTTAACGAAAAAGTCGTTATAGAAGTACCTAATACTGGATTAAATGATTATCATATTTACGAAATTATTTCAGGAGTATTAGTTTTAAGTGGACTAGGGGTAATTATTTATGCTAAAAAGAAAAGAAAAAAACAATAAGAGTCAACTAATAAAAGTTGGCTCTTTTTTGATCTTATTAGGTATAAGTGTTATTAGTATTCACTTAATTATTAACTTTATAAATATTCAAAATGAAAAGAGTTTAATAAAGGAATATTATGAGAACGAAGAATATATTGTTGATGTGCCTGTTATGGAAGAAGAAATAGTACAAGAGGAACAACAATTAGAAGAAAAGAAAGAGAATAAAAAAGTTGAGATTAATTATATTGCAGTAATTAAAATACCTAAAATTGGTTTAGAAAAAGGATTAGCAAGTAAGGATAGTTACTATAACAATGTTAATAGAAATATTCAAATTTTAACTGAGTCAGATATGCCTGATAAAGAAAAAGGGAATGTAATACTTGCGAGTCATAGTGGCAATAGTAGTGTATCTTATTTTAATAAATTAAATAAACTTGAATATAATGATAGCGTAATTATTTCTTATAAAGGTAGAGATTATGTATATCGTATGGTTAATTCTTATGAAATAGAGAAAAATGGATATGCTCATATTTTGAGAAATGCAGAAAAAACGACTCTAACTTTGATTACTTGTAAGCATAATAGTAATAAGCAATTAATTGTTATTTGCGAGTTAATAGAAGAAAGGTAGGATAGATTATGAAAAATGCAATATATGTGTGTTTAAAAAAATATTCGGACAAGCCATTATTATTTTTACAAAGTTATTGTAAAGAAAATAATATAGAAGATTATAAAGTATTTATTGAATCAGTAGATTTAAGGACAGATATAAATAAAAGAGAAGAATTAAATAGATTAAAACAATGTGTAATAAATAATGAAATAAATAATGTCTATATTCATAGTTTGGAAAATATAAGTAGATATATGAGCGACAATTATGAGTTTTTAAAATTTTTTAATGATAATGATTGTAGTGTAAAAGATATAGAAGGTAGAAATCTAAATGCTGAAGTATTAAAAGAACTTCAAATGATTATAGAACTACGAGAGGAGGAATTATATATGAATAATAACGAATTAGAAACAAATAAAAAAAATCAAGATAGTGCAATGGGGATATTTTCAGGGAATGTTGCTAATATAGGAACGCCTTATGAAACGGCTAATGGAAAGAAAAGAATGAGATTTGATTTAGCACAAAATAGAAATAATGGAACTCAATTCTTTTCAATTATAATGCCAACTAAATTAGTAGAAACTTATGGTCAAGAAATTCAAAAAGGGGACTGGTTATTTATTAAAGGAAATATTAATTCAGTACCTAAAAAAATTGAAAAAGATGGAAAGACAATAAATACAAAAGAAATGGAATTCGTTGCACAAGAAATAGAAGATAGAACACATAATAAAACATATATATCTGATGGACAAGTTATTGATAATTCAAAAAATGAAATGGAAAGATAATTATGTCTTATAATGATTTGATTGCAGATTATATTATAAAACAGGGTATAGATTTAACATCAGAATTTAATTACACAATTAATTTAGATGATCTTGAAGAAGATTTTGATAAAGAACTTTTTACTTATGTAAAAAATAATATGGACGATATTTTTAATTCAATATCTAGTGATGAAAGAGTCGCAGAAGTTATATTAACTGATAATAGTTTTGATATGGTTTTTTATTGGAGTCATTGTTTAGATGAAAATGAAAAAGAAGTATTTGAAATTGCTAATTCAGAAAATATAAATCTTGAGTATGAAGAAGTAGTAGATTTAGGAATGAAACTTTGGCAATACGATAAAGATGAAAGAGAAAAATATATTCTAGAATTATTGAACGAAAGGAGTGAAGAACTTGAAAGATGATTTAAAAAAAGGTCAGGCATTTATAGGTATAGATGATAGTAAATATTATTTTTTAGGTTATGATTATGATAATCAAATAATGTTTACAAATCTAGATTTATGGACTGATAAAGAACAAAAGTATATAGTAAAAAACAATTTGTTTATTAAAGATATATTAGATGAAAAATCCGATTTAATTGAACATTCAACTTGGTATTATCAATCAATGAGAGAATTGGAAAAGTCAACTAATCAAGAAAAAGTTAAAAGATGTTTAGACATTATATCAAATGCTAATACTGATGAGGTAGAATTAAGACCTATAAAAATAGGTCCATTAGTAAGAGGTCAAGTATATAGTAGTGAGTTTAATCAATATTATGAAGTAATAGGATATTTAGTAGAAAATAAGATTTATATTGATAATAAATTTAGATCCTACGAAAAAGGTTTCTTTGCAATATATCACTCTAATTGTGATGAGAATGTACCACTTATATTTGAAAGAGGTTTTAAAGACAAAGATAATAGTTTTTTAGGAAAATGTTTTATTGCAGGTAATAATGATAAAGTAGATATAAAAGATGAAATTATTTCAAAAGATTTAGTAAATGCTAATCTTGATGATGAAATAAGAAAGATTTTAGAAAATAACTCTAATGAAAGAGTTAAGTAATAAAAACCCAACATATTTTTTTATTAATGTGTTGGGTCTTTTTTTGTTTATAGAAGATTAAGGAAAGGAATGATTATATGAATAATTTATATACGTTAGCAATCACTCAATTAGAAGGTGGCAACTATACCATAGATACGGTTTTAAATGCGATTAAGACAGTAACTGATTGGGCAATAAGTATTGGTATTGCTTTAGCAGGACTTACTTTAGTAATTGGTTTTATTGTATTCGCAGTTGTAGATGTTGAACAAAAAGTAAGAGCAAGACAAAAAATTACACAAGTACTTTTAGGTATTGGTGGAATCGTTTTATCAATATCATTAGTTAACATTATGATAAGACTATTTGTTTAATGGTGATTTATTATGATGACTAAAGTATTTGATTTTTTTAAATCAATCTTATGGTATATAGTTAATTTTATTTATGATTTGATAGATAATTTATTAATGATTATTAAGAAACTTAATTCTATTGATATTATTGATAGTTTATCAAATAATCAAGTCTTTAAAAACTTGTATACAGGAGTTATAGCTATTGCTATAACCCTGTTTGCATTATTTATAATATGGAAATTTGTAATGAAAATATTAGATCCTGATGATGAAATAACAATTAAAATGATAGTTATGGATTCAGTTAAGTGTGGATTATTAATTTTGTTATCTACATTTTTATTTGTTCAGGTATCTAGTTTTTCAATTAAGTTAGCAAATTATACTGGTAATTTATTTGAAACGTCAACTAATGTTACAATGGCTGATAATATGCTTACTATGTTTATTGATTATAATCCAGATTATGAGAGTAGTGATAAATTTGAAGAAAGTAAAACAATATCAGAATTAGTAAGTAGTGGTAGTTTTAATAGTGATGAAAAATATTTAGATAAATATGTTACCAAAAATAAAATAATCTTTTCTGATGATAAAGATTATAAGTATGAAATTAATTGGATAATGGCAATATTGATAGGTGGCTTTTTCTTATATGCTTTATTCTTTGCAGGTATAATGTTAGGTCGTAGACAAATAGAATTCTTATTCTTATTTGCGATTGCTCCAGTAGTATTTGCAACGAGTGTATGTAATAAGCAAAGGCGAGGAGCAGTTATAGAACAATTAGTTTCGTTGGCACTCCAAAGTGCTGTAATAATGTTAATAGTTAATTTAACTGCAATGGTTATGCAAGAGATAAATGCAACAACATTCTTTACAAATGATTTCCACGATATAATTATGAAAGCATTATTATATCTAGGATGTGCAACATTTATCTTAACTGGTAGTCAAGTAGTTAATAGATTTATTGGAAGTAATGTAAGTGCAAACTCTGGTAGAGAACATTTAATGGCTCTATCAGGTTATGGTAGACTTGCAAGAACAGGTGCAATAGTAGGAGGAGCAGCTGCACTTGGAGGTGGATTACTTGCAGGTGGTTTAGGAATGAAAGGTGCTAACTTTGCAAAGAATACTGCTTTAACACAGGGAGGTCTAGCAATAGGATCAATGGGAGCGGTAGATTCATCAAGTGGAGCAACTCAAAGTAGAATGCAAAAAATGGCGAGTGCTTTAGGTACAAAAATGTATGTAGCAGGTCAACAGGGATTTAATAATAGTAAATCTCGTTCTAAAGGATTTAGTGCAAGTGATATGATGATGAACATGGGCTCTAGCACAATATCAAATGCAGTTAGGACAGTAGCACCACGAGCAAGTTATAATGCTTCTTATTATAGAAGAAGAAATAATATAATGTAGGGAGGTTATATATGTATATAGTAGTGAATTCATTAAAGCGAAATCTTGGATTTAAAGGAATAGAAATTAATGATTTGTTAATTGGTGTTCCTATTATTTTTATATGTATAGTACTATTTATTTTCACTACATTTAAGATAGGTGCTTTGGTACTTTTTATGATAGGTATATTTATGTTATTACCTATAAGTGTTAGTAAGAAAAATAGAATGTATAAAGTAATCGCTTTAATGTTTAAATATTTGTTTAGAAAAAAGACTTACATATATTCAAAAGAAGATTTACAGAAAGGTAAGGTGATTAGTTTTGGAAACAAATAAAAAGGAAGAAAAGAAATTAAAAAAACAAAATAAATTACTTATGAAATTCAAAAGTAAAAAAGAAAAGGGAAAGCACAAAAATAAATATATTACAAAAGGTGCTTTAAAAGAAAAAATAAAAAACTCACAAAGTTTTTTTAGTTTAGATTTTGTTGATGAGAATGGTTTAATACATTTAAAAACAGGACATTATGCAAAAGTTTTTAGTGTAGAAGCATTAGATTTATCATTAACTAGTAATGTACAAAAGAAAAACTTTTTTGAGCAATTAAAATTTTTATATCAAATTAAAGATTTAGATTTAAGAATGTATAAGTTAGATGATATGTTGGATCTAAATGCTAACAAAGATAATTATTTAAGATTAATTGAAAAATATAAAGACGATAAAGATAAGGTTAAGTTTTTAAAAGAAAAGTATGAAAAAATATTATTACTTGAATCTGAAAACTTAAGTACAACAAGTATGTATTATTTTGTGTTAATATCTAATAATGAAAAGATATTAGAACATCAAGCAGAAGATGTTATGATACAATGCTATAATATGACTCCTAGAATGAATATAAAGGAAATTAAAAGCAAGTTAGAAGTATACCAGTTCTTAATTAATCTATATATGTCTAATGCAAGTATAGAACAATTATTATGGTGTGATCTTACAGAATTAATTGCACCACTACATATTAAAGAAACACCAAGTTCATTAAAACTTGATGATGATGAAGTACAAGTGGTAGCAGTAAAAAACTTACCACCATTTGTTGATGAATTGTTTTTGGAAGAATTATTTAATACTCCTAATACAAGATTTTGTATTCATATGAAAGACTCAATTAATACTGAAAGTGTTATAAGAAATATTGATAGTAATTATGAAACATTATTATCTGAAAGACTAACAACTAGGAAATTATCAATGGCAACCGAGATGGAAGCAGATAAAGCAAATATGCAAGAGTTAATGAATCAAGTTAAAAATGGTGATGAGAAAATAAAAGAAGTAAATATCATTGCAGTTATTCGTGGTACTAAAGAACAACGAGAAGAAAAGTTAAAAGAAATGAAAAAAATTGCAATGGTTAATAAAATAAAATTAGAGATACCACGATTAAGACAATATGAAAGTTGGCAGTCATTTGATATATCTTATCAAATGTTAGAAGATTATGATGTCTATATGCCGACGCTTACTTTAGCGGCTGCATTTCCTTTTACAATTTCATATTTCAATGATGAAAAAGGATATATGCTAGGAGTAGACTCTCACACAGCTTTACCATTATTCTTTGATATGTTTAAACAAAATGATGAAAGAATATCAAGTAATCTAGCAATAGTTGCTTCTAGTGGTGGTGGAAAAAGTTTTACATTAAAAAAATTAATTGTTAATGAATTGGCACGTGGTAATCGTGTCTTTATTTTTGATGCAGAGGGTGAATATAAAAAATTAGTAGAAAGAAATAAAGGTGAGTATATTGATTTATACTCAACTAGTGGTGGAATAATTAATCCATTACAAGTTAGATATTTACCATCAGACCAAGAAGAAAAAACTGATAAAGTAATAGAAAAAATTAATCATAATGACTGTCCACTTGCTAAACATTTAGGATCTTTAGAAACATTTTTAAAATGTGCTTTTGAAGATATTAAAGAAACTGAATTAGTAGTTATGATAGATATGATAGAACATTTATATAGAGTATTTGGAATAACTCAAAAAACTGAAATAGCAACATTAGAAAAATTAAGTAATACTGATTATCCAACTTTTAGTGATTTAATATCTTATCTACCTGAATATAAAAAATTAATTACCAATAAAGAAAAATTAAAAATAGTAGATAAAGTTGAAATATTATTAGATAGATTTAAAGTTGGAATTGATAATATGTTATTTAATGGTTATACATCAGTAAACCTTAATAGCAACTTAATAGCATTTAATATTAAAGATTTGCTTTATTCAAAAAATAAAAGAATTATCACAACTCAATTAGTAAATTTATTAACTTATCTTAATAATATAGTTGTAGCAAATCAAATAGAAAATGAAAACTATAAGACAAAAGATGATATACATTATTTATCAATAGTAGTTGATGAAATGCACTTGTATTTAAAAAATGCAGATAGTGATGTTATGTTATCATTTGAACAATTAGCAAGAAGAATTAGAAAATATTATGGTAATTTTATGCCAGCCACTCAAAGTATTCACGACTTTTTAGGGGATAGTGAATCAGTTAGAAGTGCAACTGCAATCTTCAATAATTGTCAGTATCAATTAGTAGGTATGCTTAAGGGTGATGATTTAAAAACATATTTAGATTTGTTTTATGAAAACCCACTTACTGAAACTCAACAAGAGTTTTTATTGAAAGCTCAAAAAGGTAATTTCCTTTTGACAGTTTCAAATAATTTAAGAATAAGGACACACGTTAAAGCAGTTCCTATGGAAATTGAATTAATGGGTGAAAGAGTTGTATGAGTTTAAAAGATAAGATATTTAATAAGGTTGCAGATTTTGTTAATAAATATAAAACACCAGATTATGATAGAATTACTAATGCTACAATAAGTGGTTTTGTAAAAGGTGCAATTGTTACAAGCGATTGCACCTATATAAAACCTATTGAAGAAAAAACGCAAAAAGGTATGATATCAATAGATAAGTTATTAGAAAATGAGTTAGGAAATAATAAATATAATACAATAACTTTTTGTGAAGAGGGTAATGTAGTATGCATAAATAATAAGAGTAAAAACTCTTACATTGAAACAGTACATGAGTGTTTTGATTTAGCGCAAGAAAATGTTTATGTAGTATGTGAAAGCAAAAACTCATTTGAAACTTTTAGAGATTTTGTAAATCAAAGTAGTAAATATCATTTGTTTTTAGAAGATGCGGAAACTATCCCACAAAAAGAAGCATTTGATAATTTATTTAATATAAAGAAAAATGAGAACAATGATATTACAAAAATATTTGAAGAAAAAGAAGAACAAGAAATTGATCTTAATAAAAATTATGTTCAATTAGATGGTAAGGTTACAAAGATAGGAAAAGAATTTACAAAGAAAGATGGAGTAAAAGCAAGATTTATAGATGTGGAACAAAATTATGAATATAAAGGAAAAATTAAAAAGAATATAATATCAGTAATGCTTGAGGGTGATGTTTTTAATGAATATGGTAATCAGATTAATGTTGGCGATAAAATAGGTTTAACTGGAACATTTAGTACATATACCGATAGGAATAAGCAAACACAATCTGTTATAAATAGTTTTGATTTAGAAATATTAAATCGTAATCAAAATAGAGAGGCAGAAAGAGTATGACAGCATTAGAGAGATTTAAAAAATTATTTAGTGAAGAATTAGACGATCCAAATGAATCGTTTTTATTTTTCTTATTATCTCTAATACCAAAAGAAATATTAGAAGAAGTTGTTAATAAAGGTAGCGAAGTTTTCTATGATAATATAGAAAAATATTAATATGTTTCAAAAGAAAAAGAGCAATACATTATTAAAAATAATTTTTTCTAGTAGCATTTTGACAGCTTCTTTTTTTGTAGTAATTGCAGTATGTGTATTAATGCTTTTAAACTTTTTCGGAGCAAAGATTACCGTATCAACTATTGATTCTAATTACGAATATTCTAGTGATTATCATCAAGCATTAAATAATAATTTTAAAAATGGTTATGTACCACTTGCAAGAATATTATATTTTTATTTAGAAGATGATACATTAACTTTTGATGAAATATATAAATTAAATATTAATAGTGAAACAAAAACTTTGAAAGATATTTCAAGTGTTTGTGAAGATAATAGAGTAAAACATTTAACTGCTTGTATGGAATCAAACATAAAAGATAATGAAGAATTTTTACAAATTGATAATCAATATTTTAATTTCCCTTTAGTAGATAGTTATACAATAACTAGTTATTATAATGAGGAAAGAATTATATATGGCGAAGCAAATAGACATAGCGGTTGGGATTTTGCATCTCCTGCTCAAACAAAAATATATTCTGTATGCAAAGGTGTAGTTGAAAAAATAGTAGAAACACAAGATGAAAATATACCTTACGATCAGAGTGGTAATAAGACAGGTAATACAATTACTATTAATTGTAATGAAGATTATGGCGAGTCTTATTATGTTGTATATGCTCACATATATCCTAAAAGTTTTAAAGTAAAAGTTGGCGACACAGTAGACCATTTTACAGAAATAGCAGGAGTAGGAACTACTGGTCATTCAACTGGTAATCATTTACATTATCAAGTATATGATAAAGACTGGAACTTAATTGATGGTATGCAATTAGTAGATATGAATATAAAAAATGATGAGTATTTTAAAGATACTGGTGCATTAAAAATTGACTATTTTAACTAGTACACCAAAATATTTTGAAGTTGGTGTTTTTTTAATGCTTGAAAAACCTTTATATTTCAACGAAAAAACAAAAATAGTACACCAAAATAAAAAGGAAAATACACCAATTTTGGAAAGTTCCAAAATTAAGACACCACGATTTATGCCGATTTTATAAGGCGTAAATTGGTTTTTGGTGTCATTTCTCTTATGCCCATTGTTATTGGTCTTTAAAAATAGTGATATTTAAGGTTAATTTAATCAATTTTGGTGTACTAGAATTTTAAAAGTTAGGAGGAAAGTGATGAAGAAAATAGTAAGATCTACATTAAGATTAGATGAAAGATTAGATTTTAAAATTAAATTTATAGCAAAGCAAAATAATGTTAGCGAAAATAAAATGAAAGAGTATTTATTAGAAATAGGATTACAAACTTATTTTGAAAAGTATGATGATTATTTTAAAAGAGAGAATAAAAAAATTAGAAAGGAAGATAAAAATGATAGCAAAGATTAGAGTGTTTAATGATTATGAGATTATGAAACTTTTACAAAATCCAAATGTAATTGCTATAAGACATAAATCTCAAATAATGTATAGTCCAGAGTTTAAATATCATTGTGTAATGCAAAGATTGGAACGTCCTGACAAAACTGCTAGAAAGATTTTTGAAGAAGCAGGTTTTGATATGGACATTATACACGAGAGAACTCCACAAAAAAGAATTTGTTATTGGTTAAAACAATACGAGAAGTTTGGGGAAGATTATTTCTTTAATAATAATAGTTCTACTTATAAAGCAATTTCAAAGAAACATCTAATACTAACTCGTGATTCATTGCAAGAATTAAGTGAAGTATATAACGAAGCAAAACAACTTTTGCAGGAGTTAGAAAATGAAAAGATTAACGATGACGTTTGATGATGATATATATTATCCAATTTTACAAATGGCTAATGAAAGAAATACAACATTTAGAAAAATTGTAATGGAAATTTTATGGAGTGCAATTTATAAACCTAAAGAATTACTTGATACAGAACAAATAGCTAAAGATGTGAAAGAGTGTTTACATTTATTAGATGAAGTAAAAGAAAAACAATATATACATTACAAAGTATCTTCCCAACATTTTGTTAATCACGGATATTTTACAAATGCAAATCCTAGTGAGTCAGTTAGTTATCAACAATTAATGGAAGAATGTACAAAAAATAAATTCAATGATTAAAAAAAGTCCGAATGTAATTTTTGCTTGTGAATATTTACTAGGATTAAATAATAAGTCTAATAAAAAATATGGACACAATTATCAAAGTGGAAGAAATAAAGATGTAGATGATATGTTTGATTATTTCTCTAATCCTAAAAAGAGTGTTGTAAAATTAATAGATTATTATATGGGACATACAAGAAGGGAACATTATAATTTAATATTAGAAGATGGTAGTGTTGCTACAAAAGAAGAAGTAGAGAAAAGAAAAAATAATTACAAAAAATATATAAAGAATTCAAATATATGGAAAGGCATTATTTCTTTTAATAATGAATTCATAGATCAAAATATTTCATTTGAAAATTTAGAACAAAGAATTGCGAAAGAAGTAATGCCAAACTTTTTGAAATATTGTGGATTTAAAAATGTGAAAGATATGGATTATGTTTTTTCAATTCACACCAATAGCAAACACTATCACATACATTTGGCTTTTTTAGAAAAGAAACCGAATTATGTATATAGAAATGGTAAAGTAGGTTATAGAAGATTAGGTATGTTATCATCTGATGAAAAAAATTATTTAAAGAGATTAGTTCAATTAGCAGTAGAAAGAGATAAATTGTATACACCATTATTAAAACAAGTTAATAATGATATAGATGATTTAAAAAAATATTTTAATGTTAATGAAAAAAACTTTGTTTTAAAAAATATTAATGAGATACAATTTGAAGAAAATATTTTAAAGTTAGGGGAGTTATTAAAACAATATCGTAGTGATAAAAATATGATAGGTAAAAAAATGAATTATAACTCTATTAGAAAAACAGAACTTGGAAAAGAGATATTATCATTAACAAGAAATATAAAAAATTATTTATATAATGATGAAACTTCTTTATTATATAATGAAAAAAATAAAGTAAACGAAAGTTTAAATAAATTAAATGAATACTTTAATAAATTAGATTCTGATAATAACATGAATAGTAATATATTAAAAAATGATTTAGTAAAAGATAAAGAAAAATATATAGATAATTATATTTCAAACGCTATTATTAATCATTCATTATATAAATATGAAAAGATAAGTATGACTATAAAAAGTAAAAAGAATTTAGATCGTATAACTATTGAAGATATTATTCAAGAGTTAGCATATCAAAATAGTTTAACTAAAAAAAGAACAAATGATTTTGATAGAAGAAAAGAAGTTCTAACAAACTTTTTTGAAAATAGTAGTGGAAGTACAAAGTTGCCGAATAAGTATAAAATGGAACGAGCCATAAAAAATATTAATAATGAAATGGATCAGTCTGCTGAAAAATTTAGTGAATTATTTAATTATGGTAATAGTATGAATAAGTAATTATGAAATCTATAAGAGATAAAGTTTTAAATGAAACAACTAATCATTGTTTAAATTGCAACTTAAGAGAAAAATGTATTGAGGAAGAATGTGTAATATATAGAATAGAAAAAATTATAGAACAAAGGAGGAAGAAAGATGGAAATAAAATTAGATATAGATAATTATGAAAAAAAGTTTTCGGTTACAAATGGAAAGGTTAAGGAAGAATATAAGTTTGAAGATGTAAATGATTTAATAGAAAATTTAGAAGAATATATACGTCTTAATATGTTAGAGTTAGATTGTGAATTCCAATATAGCTTAACTGATGGTCAAGAGTTTTTTGTACCACAAAATGGTGATGATTATATCATCATAAAAGAAAATGGGGAAACAACACAATGCTTTACAGTAGTTACAGGAGCAGAAGAAGATATGTTGGGACCTTTATCAAATGATGAAGTTGCCTTTGATAAAATAAGTATGGCAGGTCATTATAACTTAAGATGTTGGAAACAAGATTTAGAAGATAATGATATGATGGAAGATTATCAAAGTGCTTATGATAAATATAAAGATTATTGTGAAAAGAATAATATTACGCTTAAGCAACTAGAAAAAGATTATGGTTGGGACTTTCCTGATATATTTAACGAAAGAAAAAAACAAGAATTAGAAAGATAAATATAACATTTGTTTGTTTTTATGATATACTATTATTAGTGGTGGTTTTATGGATAATATAAGTACATTAGAAAAT